>CAZOOO010000311.1:0-2756 GCA_964581435.1 uncultured Hyphomicrobiales bacterium
ATCCGGGTTTTGCCTCGCTCAACCTGGCGCAGGCCGTGCTGCTGATGGGTTACGAATGGTTCAAGCTGGTGACGCGCGGCGAGTTGCCGTTCGCGATGCCGGAACGCTCGGAGCGGGCCTCCCAGCACCAGATGCAGGCGTTCTTCGACAATCTCGTCAGCGAACTCGACAAGGTGGAATTCCTGCGCCCGGCCGAGAAGCGCGATACCATGCTCGTCAACCTGCGCAACATCTTCACCCGCATGGAGCCGACCAAGCAGGACATGCACACGCTCCATGGAGTCGTCATGGCGATTGCGGAAGGGCGCAAGGGACCGGCCAAGGGCGGCGTGCTCGACGGCGCGCAGGCGACGCGGCTGCGGGCGCTGCTGGCCGAGCACGGGCAGGGCGGGACTTCCGCGGATAGCAGCAGCACCGTGCGCGGGCTGGCGCGGCTGCTGAGGCGAAATCCGACCGATGCCGAACGCATCCTGTGGCAGGCGCTGACGCGCGACCGCCGCTTCGCCGGCCAGTTCAAGCGGCAGACCCCGGTCGGACGGCACATCCCGGACTTCGTGTCGTTCGCGCAGCGCCTCGCGATCGAACTGGTCAACCCGAACGAGAGCGATACTATCGCGCGCGACCGCGCCGCGCGATCGGCATGGCTGGCTGAACGCGGCTATCGCATCGTTGAGATCGGGGCGGCGGCGGTGGAGGCGGATTTGGGTGGCGTGCTGGATGGATTGGCGGCGCGGACCTCAATTGACGCGAAGCCGTAGCGCCATCGTCTCTTCCGCCGTGGGAGGTCGAGCCGAAGCAGAACGGCAGATGACGCATTGCTGATCCGCCTACGGGCTGCGGCTACGGGCTGAGTGACGCCAGCAGAAAGTCTCGTTCGGCCTCGGTGAGGTAGACTCGGCTTGATGATTCAAACGGCGCCGGCCTCCCGCGCCGATCGGCGTCAGCAAGGCTTACCTTACGGAATGTCATGGCTTCCAGTTTCGACATGATGGTTTGAGCGATGGTGGTCACGGCAGCCCTGTGCGCTGCCCGGCTGGTGCCGGGTGGTTGATAATCAGCAGCAGAGGTGCCGACCCCCATTATTGACCGCCACGGCGGGAGCGACCCGCCGCTGCTACTAACGGTTTATTCGTGGGGCCACCCGGCCTAGCGGGGAACCTCTGCTGCCTTCGCGGGGCCGGTTATCACGCCGTCGCCGCGCTAACTCCCTACCACACCAAAAGGCTCCCTCCAATGACCGACCTCGATCCGGGGGGGCGCCTGCTTATGCGGCATTCGTTGCGTAAATTCTGGTCAACCGTTCCCGCCCTGCGCCGGTTCTTCGTGTCAATCGCTGTGGCACGGGCATTGCAGTGATTTAGGGCAGGCCCTTTCATATCGGACGGGAGACAATGATGAAGCGATCCGACCTCACCGAAAAGATTCTCGATATCAAGCGCGAGAAGGAATGGAGTTGGAGCTACATCGCCGGTGAGATCGGCGGCTTTTCCGAGATTTTGATCGTCAGCGCGCTGCTCGGCCAAATGAAGCTGGCCAAGCCGCAGGCGGCGGCTGCCGGAAAGCTGTTCGGCCTCTCCAAGGCGGAAATCGCGATGCTCAACGAGGTGCCCGTGCGCGGCGCCGGCACGACGATGCCGCCGACCGATCCCCTGATCTACCGCCTGTACGAACTGGTGATGATCAACGGGCCGGCGTTGAAAGTGCTGATAGAGGAAGAGTTCGGCGACGGCATCATGTCGGCGATCGACTTCGATCTGGAGCTTGCGCGCGTCGCCAATCCCAAGGGCGATCGCGTCAAGATCGGCATGTGCGGCAAATTCCTGCCGTTCAAGTATTCCGGCGCGACCGGGAATAATCTCGAATACGGTTTCAAGGAGGAATGACAGCGCCGGCCGGTCGTTCCAGTGACTGACGGATCAGTGTGGTGCAGACGCCTTCCGGTTAACATGCCCTGAACACAAGGCTGGCTTTTCCTCGGGCCGGGTTGTTCAAATGACAAGGTCCGGTCGTTATTCCCGCGTATGGAACATCGCACGCGAGGAAAGCCATATGACACGCTGTAGTCTGCTTGCCGTTGTTGCCGGCACGTTGCTGGTAGGGACGGCCGCCGCTGCGCAATCGCCAGTGCTCGACAAACTCGCGCGGCGGAGCGCCGAGCCGCTCGAATTGCAGCATCGTCAGGATGGCTTTACGCGGGTTCAAAGCACGGTGAGCTTTTTTGTACCCGGTCCGTCCGGCGAGAGTAACGAGGCTGAAAAGTTGAGGGAGAAAGCCCGGCAATCGATTTATGCGACGGCGGCGCGGGAATGCGATCTGTTGAAGGCGGCGCTCGCCAGCGAATGCCGGCTGGAATCGGTCAGCAGCAACATCAATTCCAGCCGTCAATACGGTCCGGCTCAGCAGGAAGGTTTTACCATCAACGGATCGATGACATTCCGGATTATCCTGAAATAGCGTGAAAAACCCGCGCCCTTACGTTCCCGCCTTCACCTGGGCTACGGCTTCCGCCAACAGCGTGTCCATCTGCGCGCGAACCTGCTGTTCGGTGAGTGCGACGCCCTTGGCGGTGAGGTCGCGCATTACTTTCTGAAGCACGTCGTCGTCGCCCGGCTGCTCGAAGTCGGCGGCGATGACCTCCTTGGCATAGGAATTGGCGGCGTCGCCGGTGATTCCGAGCTTCTCCGCGACCCATAATCCCAAGAGCTTGTTGCGGCGGGCCTCAGCCTTGAATTTCTGCTCCTCGTCGAGCGCGAACT
>CAZOOO010000312.1:0-2701 GCA_964581435.1 uncultured Hyphomicrobiales bacterium
TCTTTAAGCTGCTTGTCCATGTTGATCTTGATCTTGTGCATCGGCACGTGGCCGGGGCCTTCGATCATCACCTGGCAGCCTTTCTTCCATGCGATCTGCGTGAGTTCGCCGAGGGTTTCCAGTTCTGCGAACTGTGCGCGGTCGTTGGCGTCGGCGATCGAGCCGGGGCGCAGGCCGTCGCCGAGCGAGAACGACACGTCGTACTTGCGCATCAGGTCGCAGATCTCCTCGAAATGCGTGTAGAGGAAGCTCTCCTTGTGATGGGCGAGGCACCACTTCGCCATGATCGAGCCGCCGCGCGAGACGATGCCGGTGACGCGGTCGGCGGTGAGGTGGATGTAGGGCAGCCGCACGCCGGCGTGGATGGTGAAATAATCGACGCCCTGTTCGCACTGCTCCACCAGCGTATCGCGGTAAAGCTCCCAGGTCAGCTTGACCGGATCGCCGTCGCATTTCTCCAGCGCCTGATAGATCGGCACCGTTCCGATCGGGACGGGCGAATTGCGCAGGATCCATTCACGGGTGGTGTGAATGTTGCGCCCCGTCGAGAGGTCCATTACGGTGTCCGCGCCCCAGCGGATCGCCCACACCATCTTGTCGACTTCTTCTTCAACAGAGGACGTCACCGCGCTGTTGCCGATATTGGCGTTGATCTTCACCAAAAAATTGCGGCCGATGATCATCGGCTCCAGTTCGGCGTGGTTGATGTTGGATGGAATGATAGCGCGGCCGCGCGCGATCTCCTCGCGGACGAATTCCGGCGTGATGAAGGCGGGCACGCTCGCGCCGAAAGATTCGCCGTCGGCCAGCGCGGCTTCGGCGCGTTCGAGTTGCCGTTTGCGCCCGAGGTTCTCGCGCTCGGCGACATAGATCATCTCCTTGGTGATGATGCCTGCGCGAGCGAACTCAAGCTGGGTGATCGGTGCGTCTCCGATACCGCGCAGCGGTTTGTGATGAGCCTTGAAGGCAGCCGCGGCGTGCTTGCCGGAAACGTTGCCGTTGTCCTCGGGCTTGATAATGCGGCCGTCATATTCCTCGACGCCGCCGCGCTCGCGCACCCAGGCGAGGCGGGTGCGCGGCAGGCCCGCATTCACATCGATGACGACGTTCGGGTCGGTGTAGGGACCCGACGTATCGTAGACCGGCAGGTTCGGCTCGCCCGCGCCTTCGGAGAGGATGATCTCGCGCAGCGGCACACGCAGATCCGGCGCGGACTCGGGCACGGAGAAAATCTTGCGCGAAGCGGGCAGGGCGCCGGTGGTGACGGCGGGGCGAGTGGTATCCGGATTGGAGCGAATGTTCATGTCGGTTCTCCGGTTCGAGACCAGTCGTTGCGGTTCAATGCGAATAGCCGAGAAGGCTGAAGACGGTGCCGATCGCAAGCCAGATGCAGCCGGCGAAGGTCGACATCGCGGGGTGGCGCAGGAACGCGCGCGCCCCCGCATAAAGGAACGGCGGCTCGATGATGCGGATCGCGCCGGCGATAACCAAAAGCCAGCCGAACAGCGTCACCATTACGCGCCAGTCCGGCGTCCAGACGTTGTGGGTCAGCACGATGGCGAGGCCCCCCAGCATCACCATGAGCCCGCCGAGGAACATCAGTCCGCGGCTGGCCAGGAACTCCTCGGCCATCGCATGAAAACTCTGTCGGTTGAGCAGCACGGCAGCACCGGCCGTTATCATGACCGGGCCGATCAGTCGCGCAATGAAGATGGATGTCTGCATGACGGCGCCTCATGCGGTTTCATTCACCTGGTCGAGCCAGGCTTTCACCCGCGCGTCGGGATCGGGATTCTGCGTCACGTCGCTGACCACTGCGATGGAATTGGCGCCGGCTGCGAAAATCTCCGCCGCCTGTTCCAGCTTGATGCCGCCGATCGCGACCAGCGGGATGCTGCCGACGCGCTTCTTCCATTCGGCGATCTTTGGAATTCCTTGCGGGGCGAAGCGCATCGATTTCAGCGTGGTCGGAAAGATCGGTCCGAGCGCGATATAGTCCGGTTCGGCCGCGAGCGCGGTTTCGAGTTCGGCATCGTCGTGGGTGGAGAGACCGAGCGTCAGGCCGGCTTTGCGGATTTCGCGGACGTCGGCCGTCGCCAGATCTTCCTGGCCGAGATGGACGTGTTTCGCCCCGGTGACGATGGCCGCGCGCCAGTAGTCGTTGACCACGAGCCGCGTCGGCGTGTCCTTGACGATCTCCAGCGCATCGCTGACCAGTTGCAGCGCTTCGCCGTCGTTGAGGTCCTTTGCGCGCAATTGCACCGTACCGACGCCAAGTCCGGTCAGCCGGCGCACCCAGTCCGGCGTATCGACGACAGGATAGAAGCGATCGGGATACGCGCAGCGATCAGGATACGGCATGCCAGAACGGTGTCCCTACGACGGGGGTTGAGGGCGAGGCGAAGTCGCGGGCCTCCATCAGGCCCGCCTCGTAAGCAGTGCGGCCAGCTTCGACCGCGAGCCTGAAGGCACCGGCCATGGCGACCGGATCGGCGGCTCTCGCTACTGCCGTATTGAGCAGCACGGCGTCGTAACCGAGTTCGCACGCCTGCGCGGCGTGCGACGGCGCGCCGATGCCGGCATCGACGACGAGGGTGATATCGGGCAAGCGTGCGCGCAGCAGTTTCAAGGCGTCGCGGTTGGTGATGCCTTTCGCGCTGCCGATCGGCGCGGCCCACGGCATCACCACCTTGCAGCCCGC
>CAZOOO010000313.1:0-2700 GCA_964581435.1 uncultured Hyphomicrobiales bacterium
TCGGCGAGGGCTGGATCACCGATGTCATCAAGCAGTTGAAGCTGAAGGACGTCACCAAACTCACCGCGGGTTACGGCGAGATTCCGGATCTCGCCAAGGCCGACCCCGCCTCCGATATCGTCTTCACCTGGAACGGGACCACGTCCGGCGTGCGCGTGCCGAATGCGGACTGGATCAGCGCCACGCGTGAGGGTCTGACGATTTGCGACGCGACGTCAGCCGCTTTCGCGCAGCCGCTCGATTGGGCCAAGCTCGATGTCGTCACGTTCTCCTGGCAGAAGGCGCTGGGCGGCGAGGCGGCGCATGGCATGTTGATCCTGAGCCCGCGCGCCGTGGCCCGGCTTGAGAGCTACACGCCGCCGTGGCCGATGCCGAAGATTTTTCGCATGACCAAGGGCGGCAAGCTGATCGAAGGCATCTTCGCCGGCGAGACCATCAATACGCCGTCGATGCTGTGCGTCGAGGACTATCTCGATGCGCTGAACTGGGCCAGGTCGGTCGGCGGTCTCAAGGGAATGATCGCGCGCGCCGACGCCAACACCCGAGTGTTGAGTGACTGGGTTGCGAAGACGCCGTGGATCGATTTTCTCGCGGCCGATCCGGCGATCCGGTCCAACACGTCAGTCTGCCTGAAGGTCGTCGATCCCATGATCACCTCCTTGCCTGCGGACGCGCAAGCCGATTTCGCCAAGAAGCTCGTTGCCGCAATCGAGAAAGAAGGCGCTGGATACGATTTTGGCTATTATCGCGATGCGCCGCCGGGCCTGCGCATCTGGTGCGGCGCCACGGTGGAAGCGAGCAATGTCGCGCTGCTGACGCAATGGATCGACTGGGCCTTCGCCGAGACCAAGGCCTCGCTTGCGAAAGCGGCGTGACAAGGCGGCGCAATCGCCCGAAATCCGAAAATCGTCATGCCCCGCGAAGGCGGGGCATCCAGTACATTTCGCCGTCAGCAGTCGCTCCCGTATGTGATTACTGGATCGCCCGCCTTCGCGGACGATGACGGCAGAGCAACGGATCACACCCCATGACCAAACCCAAGGTTCTCATTTCCGACGCGCTGTCTCCTGCCGCCGTGCAGATTTTCAAGGATCGCGGCATTGAGGTCGATTTCCAGCCCGCGCTCGGCAAGGACAAGGACAAGCTTGCCGAGATCATCGGCAACTATGACGGTCTTGCCATCCGCTCGGCCACCAAGGCGACCGCGAAGATTCTCGCCAACGCCAAGAAGCTCAAGGTGATCGGCCGCGCCGGCATCGGCGTCGACAACGTCGAGATTCCGGCGGCGACCGCCAAGGGCGTCATCGTGATGAACACGCCCTTCGGTAATTCGATCACGACCGCCGAACACGCGATTACCCTGATGCTGGCGCTGGCGCGCGAGATCCCTGCCGCCGACGCCTCGACCCAGGCCGGCAAGTGGGAGAAGAACCGCTTCATGGGCGTTGAAATCACGGGCAAGACGCTCGGCGTGATCGGTTGCGGCAACATCGGCTCGATCGTCGCGGACCGCGCGCTCGGTCTGAAGATGAAGGTGGTTGCGTTCGATCCCTTCCTGTCGCCGGAGCGGGCCAGGGATATCGGCGTGGAGAAGGTCGAACTCGATGACCTGTTCAAGCGCGCCGACTTCATCACGCTGCACACGCCGCTCACCGACAAGACCCGCAACATCATTGACGCCGCCGCCATCGCCAGGATGAAGAAGGGGGTACGCATCATCAACTGCGCGCGCGGCGGTCTGGTCGATGAGCAGGCGCTGGTCGATGCATTGAACTCCAAGCATGTCGCCGGCGCGGCGTTCGACGTGTTCGTCGAGGAGCCGGCGACCAGGAACGTGCTGTTCGGCCATCCCAACGTGATCTGCACGCCGCATCTCGGCGCTTCCACCACCGAAGCGCAGGAGAACGTCGCGTTGCAGGTCGCCGAGCAGATGTCGGACTATCTGCTCAACGGCGCCATTACGAATGCCATCAACTTCCCCTCGATCACGGCGGAGGAAGCGCCGAAGCTGAAGCCGTTCGTCGAGCTCGCGGAAAAACTCGGCTCGTTCGCGGGCCAGCTCACCGAGACCGGAATATCCAAGGTGACCATCACCTACGAGGGACAGGTCGCCGAGATGAAGATCAAGGCGCTGACGTCGGCGGCGCTGTCGGGCCTGCTGCGGCCGATGCTGGGTGATGTCAATGTCGTGTCCGCGCCCGTCGTCGCCAAGGAGCGCGGCATGGTGGTGGACGAGGTCGTGCGTGCCGCGCAGAGCGACTACGAAAGCCTGATCACGGTCACCGTCTTCACCGAGCGGCAGGAGCGTTCGGTGTCGGGAACGGTATACGCCGATGGTCAACCGCGCCTCGTCGACATCAAGGGCATCCGCGTCGATGCCGAGTTCGGCAAGTCGATGATCTATGTCACCAACGAGGACAAGCCGGGCTTCATCGGCAAGTTCGCCTCGCTGCTCGGCGACGCGGGCGTCAACATCGCGACCTTCAATCTCGGACGCCACAGCCAGGGCGGCGACGCCATCGCGCTGGTCGAGGTCGACGGCAGCGTGCCCGAGAACGTTCTCGCCAAGGTGCAGGCGCTGCCGCAGGTCAAGCAGGCCAAGGCGCTGACGTTCTGACCGGCCGGAGCCGGTCGTGGCGGAGCGGCGGCTAGATCACGATGATCCTGGATCGAATCGATCCAGGATCATGAACGTGATCG
>CAZOOO010000314.1:0-2698 GCA_964581435.1 uncultured Hyphomicrobiales bacterium
CGTTCTGGGGTCACCGCGCGCAGGTTCGCGTTGATGGCGTCTGTCGTCGCGGGCGCCGGCTTAGCCGTGTACGGGTTCAGTCCCTCCGCAGGCAAGGCCGAACTCTTCACCAGTCCCGCTCATGCGCAGGTCAATACCGACGTGAGCAAGGTCGCGCAGCCTATCGGCTTTGCGGACATCGTCGAACGCGTGAAGCCGTCGGTGATTTCGGTCAAGATACGCATGAGCGATAAGGCGGAGGCCGGCGGCGACGATTCGCCGTTCCAGCCGGGGTCGCCGATGGAGCGGTTTTTCCGCCGCTTCGGCGGACCGGATGGTTTGCCGCCGGGAATGCGCGGCCGGCGTGGCCACGGCGTCGTGACCGGTCAGGGCTCCGGCTTCTTCATTTCGGCTGACGGATATGCCGTGACCAACAACCATGTCGTCGACGGCGCCGACAAGGTCGAGGTCACGACCGACGACGGCAAGACCTACACCGCCAAGGTGATCGGGACCGATCCGCGCACGGACATTGCCCTGATCAAGGTCGAGGGCGGTTCGAATTTTCCATTTGCCAAGCTGTCGGACGACAAGGCGCGGATCGGCGACTGGGTTCTCGCGGTCGGCAACCCGTTCGGCCTTGGCGGCTCGGTGACCGCCGGCATCGTGTCGGCCAGCGGCCGTGACATCGGCACCGGCCCCTATGACGACTTCATCCAGATCGACGCCCCGGTCAACAAGGGTAACTCCGGCGGCCCGGCCTTCAACATGAAGGGCGACGTCATCGGCGTGAACACCGCGATTTATTCACCGTCCGGCGGCAGCGTCGGCATTGCGTTTTCGATTCCCGCGAATACGGTGAAGAGCGTCGTCGCTCAGCTCAAGGACAAGGGCTCGGTGAGCCGCGGATGGATCGGCGTCCAGATCCAGCCGGTGACGTCCGACATTGCCGACAGCCTCGGTCTCAAGAAAGCGGAAGGCGCGCTGGTGGCGGAGCCGCAGCCCAACAGTCCGGCGGCCAAGGCGGGTATCCAATCCGGCGACGTGATCACGGCCGTCAACGGTGACTCCATCAAGGATGCGCGCGAGCTGGCGCGAACCATCGGCGGCTTGGCACCGGGAACGTCGATCAAGCTGAACATCCTGCGCAAGGGCACGGACAAAGCCGTCAACCTGACACTCGGCACCCTGCCCAACTCGGCGGAGGCTCGGGCCGATCTCCATGGCGATCACGGCGGCCAGTCGCACGGCAGCGATATTCCCGGGCTTGGCTTGACCGTCGCGCCGGCAGGATCGGTGGCTGGTGCCGGCACCGAAGGCGTTGTCGTCGTCGACGTGGATCCGAAAAGCGCTGCGGCCGATCGCGGGTTCAAGGAGGGCGACGTGATTCTGGAAGTCGCGGGAAAGAGTGTGTCCAACTCGGGCGACATTCGCCAGGCGATCAAAGCGGCGCGCGCCGACGACAAGAACAGTGTTTTGATGCGGGTTCGCTCCGGCACCTCGGCGCGTTTCGTCGCAATGCCGATCGCGAAGGGCTAAAGGGCACGAGCATGATCCCAACTCGAAGGATCGTGCCGGCGCAAAGCGGAAACCGGTTTTCGGCCGAGATCATGCTCGGTCAGAAACAGATGGGAACCCTGTAAAAGATGGGAAGCGTTGCCGGCATCAGTCGCCCCCGCCGACGGCGCTTTCCGGGGACGGGTCAAAAAATCCCGTCCCCTTAAACTACCCTTCCGATGGGAACAGCCCCCCTCCGTCGGAAGGACTAGGGCGGTGGAGTCGCCCCCAAGCTCCACCGCCCGCTTTTTTGCGTGGTGGGTTCTGGTCCCGCAGTCTTGCGCGCGAGGGATGACCGCGCCATGGTGATCGAAAGACAATACCCCTTGGACAATTCCAGTAACCAGATGCGCCTGCTGATCATCGAGGACGATCGTGAGTCCGCAGACTACCTTGTGAAGGCGTTTCACGAGGTCGGACATGTCGCGGAACTCGCCAGCGATGGGGAGGAGGGGCTCTCCCTTGCCGACAGCGGGGACTACGACGTGCTGGTGATCGACCGGATGCTGCCCAAGCGTGACGGGCTTTCCGTGATCGGCTGCCTGCGCGACAGGGGCATCCGGACTCCGGTGCTCATCCTCTCCGCGCTCGGCCAGGTTGACGATCGCATCAAAGGCTTGCGCGCCGGCGGCGACGACTATCTGCCAAAACCCTATTCATTTGCCGAACTGCTGGCGCGGGTGGAGGTCCTGTCGCGCCGCCTTGGCGGGCGGGCCGAGGAGACGGTCTATCGCGTCGGCGATCTCGAACTCGACCGGCTGTCCCACCGCGTCGTGCGGGGTGAGGAGGAATTGACGCTGCAACCGCGTGAATTTCGCCTCCTGGAGTATCTTATGAAACATGCGGGTCAGGTCGTGACCCGAACCATGCTGCTCGAGAATGTCTGGGATTATCATTTCGATCCGCAAACCAACGTTATCGACGTGCATATTTCGCGGCTGCGTTCCAAGATCGACAAGGGCTTCGAGCAGCCCTTGTTGCATACGATCCGGGGCACCGGATACATGATCCGCGATGGTGCTAAACAGGGGCGCCCGCAATCATTAGATACGTAGCGTAAACCCAGTTCATCGTTGTTCAACACCTGCTTTCAGTATTCGCTTTCCTTGAGCGGGATGAGGAAAAGTGTGCAGCGGTTTTCCGCCCGCATCCCGCGTCTCAA
>CAZOOO010000315.1:0-2685 GCA_964581435.1 uncultured Hyphomicrobiales bacterium
CTAGTGGTCCTTTGATTCTAACATTTGCAAGAAACCCCTGCCGCAACGGGATGCAGATGTTAGAATCGGACCATTAGATCACGATGATCCTGGATCGAATCGATCCAGGATCATCGTGATCTAGCTGCTGCGCTTCATTTGTGGCTACTGTGGCCACCCATCCGCATCTTCCCTTCCGTCTGCGCCGCGTCGCCCTGCGCAGCGGTGCTCACTTGATCGGGAAGCACGACGGCGATGTTCTGCATCATGCCCTGGTCCTCATGATCGAGGATGTGGCAATGCAGCACGTACTCGCCGATGTAGCGCTGATAGCGGGTGCGAAGCTTGATCGTATAGATGCCGCCGGGAGCCGACGACGGAGGGATCAGGCTCTTGATCCACAGTGTATCCTTCCAGACGCCCTTGAGCCCGGGATATTGCGGATCGGGGGGCGTGCCGCCGGCGTCGTCTATCGCACCCGGCGCGCTGACGTCCTTGCCGTTGGGATCGACGATCGAGACGATCTGGAACGGGTTGACGTGGATATGGAAGGGATGGCTGACGAAATGCGACTGCAGCGTCCATTCCTGCGCCTTGCCGAGCGGTAATGAGCGATCGATGCGAGTCGGATCATAGGGCTTCGCATCAGCCGTGTTGAGGGTATTGCCAACCTCGAACTTGACGTCCGGTCCCGTCGTGTCGATGAAGAACGTCAGCTCCTGCGTACCGTTGCCCTCCACCTCCTCGTCGGTGACGTCGGGGTGCGGGGTAAAGCTGGTGAGGCTTGTTCCCTTTTTGAGATCCGCAATCACCGTCGGCTTGATGTCGTCCGGCATGTTGGCATCGGCCAACGCCAGCAGCTTGCCGTTGATGTAGGACTCAATATCCTTGACTGGCGTTCCCGCTGCGACATCCACCACCGCCAGCAATCGCGGTCCGACATCGAGCCCGTTGACCACGCCCGATTTCGGCGCCGAGGCGTCGATCACGCAGTATCGTCCGGCTTCCGGGAAAGTGACAAGCGCGTCGAACCGATAGCCCGGCTGGAAAGTCGCGAGCTCGGTCATCTGCCCCGACCCCATCGTCAGGCCGTCGGCCGCGACCAGCATGTAGGGCACCGGCGTGGTGCCGCATGTATCCTTGATGAAATCGGCGGCGGCGCCCGCCTTCAACAATGTTCTCGTTCCCGGCTTAAGCTTGCCGTCACGCACCTTGAAGAATTGCAGACTGATGGTATCGCGCACGCCGGCGTGGATCATGCGCCAGCGCTCGATCCGGCCCTGCTTTGCCTTGAGCGGATTGTCGGGATCGAAAACGAGTCCGTTGAGCGAGGTATAGCGACCCGACGCGGGCCAGGTTCCCGGACCGAACTGATCGTAGCCTTCGATGCCGCCGACATCGCCCGGATCGCAGATATAGCGGCCATCGGCATCCTGCTTGATCGGGCCGAGCTCGCCCGGCTCGGTTGCAGGCCCGCGGCAGGCATACTGGATCTGCTGCATCACCAGCACCCGCTCCGGAATCGCCGAGGCCGGGATCAGCGTATCGAGGTCACCATGCGCGGTGGGCGTCGGCGCGCGGTTGCCGCGAATGATCAGGGCGCCAGCCATACCGCTGGAGACTTGCAGCGCGGTCGAGCCATGACGATGGGTGTGGTACCAGAAGGTGCCGGACGGATGATCCGACGGGATATTGTATTCGTAGGTGAACTGCGTTTGCGGATTGATCGACAGCAGAACGTTATCGCTGTTGCCGGTCGGGCTCACCCACAACCCATGGCTATGAAGATTGGTGCCGTTGAAGCAATGGGGAATATCGGGCATCTGCGCGCCCGGCATGCAGCCTGGATCGCCAGGTTGCGGCCCCGCCGGCAACGTGTTGTCCAGGGTGATGCGCACCATGTCGCCGGGAATAGCCTCGATGGTCGGCGAAACATAAGGCGCCTTGGGATCGACGCCCTTGCCGGTATAACCGCGCAAATGAACCTTGTCATATCCGCCCTTCGACGGATTGTAGATCTGGTTGTCGATATATTCGATCTTGAGATTGAGCTGGCGATCACCGCGTACGGGCTCCGTACTGCCGGGCAGTGGCGCGGCAGGCGCCAGCTTCTTGAGGGCGGGCTTGGCGATCGGCGCCCGCTCATCCTGCAAAACAGGGGGATTGTTGATTTCGGCTGCCGCGGAAATCGCGGGGGCGAGTCCTATGCTACTGACGAAAATACCCGCAAAAAATCTTGCGCGCCCAAGCAACATGGGACCTCCCTCTACTGTCTCTTAGGTTGAATTGCCTCTTGCTTACGCTCAAAAGTATAGTGAGCCAAATCCGGGATTCTGTCCAGATCGAAAGGTGGAAAACTTCAAATATACACTTTTTAAGACAAAATTTAAGTTATAGACTTATTTATACACTGAGCAGCCATAATAGGCCGCTTATACCTTCGTCCGCATAGGTGCGTACAATCTCGATATTGTTCTTCTCGGCATATTCCTGAATCGCTCCGGCCTGGTTCTCGGTTGAATACTGTTGATGGTCCGTGGACATTCTGAGGTACTGCGCGGCGTGGATCGGCGCATCAGCCGAAACGGCTGCGGTATTGTCAATCATTCCAATCATGCACTCACGTGAACGCTCCACCGGCTAAAGCCGGAGGCTTCGGGTTACGGCTGGAAGCCGGATTTGATCGACCCTTCGGGTCGATTGTCA
>CAZOOO010000316.1:0-2678 GCA_964581435.1 uncultured Hyphomicrobiales bacterium
ATTTGTAGGAAACCCCTGCCGCAACGGGATGCAAATGTTAGAATCGGACCACTAGAGCGGGATGAGGAAAAGTGTGCAGCGGTTTTCCGTCCGCATCCCGCGTCTCAAAATATTGGAATCGATCACGTTCATGATCCTGGATCGATTCGATCCAGGATCATCGTGATCTAGAACGATTCAATTGAACGGCGCCGCCTCCGCTCGCCCGCTGCCTTACGCCGCCCGCGGCGTTTCCAGCAAACCACGCCGCCGCAACAGCGCGTCGGCTTCCGGCTTGCGGCCGCGGAAGGCGATATAGGCTTCTTCCGGATCGCGCGAGCCGCCCGACGAATAGATATCGTCGTGCAGGCGCTTGGCCGTCTCCTGATCGAAAATGTCGCCGGCCTCCTCGAAGGCTCCGAACGCGTCGGCGTCCATTACCTCCGACCACATGTAGCTGTAGTAGCCGGCCGCATAGTGATCGCCGGAGAAGATGTGGCCGAACTGCGTCGGCCGGTGCCGCATCGCGATTTCCGCCGGCATCCCGATCTTTTCCAGCCCGGCCCGCTCGAACGCTCCGACATCGCGAATCGACGAGGCCGGCTGGCTATGGAACTCCAGATCCATCAGCGCCGAGGCGACGAATTCGACGGTGGCGAAACCCTGATTGAATTGGCGAGCGGCGAGGAACCGCTTGAGCAGATCGTCGGGCAACGGTTCGCCGGTCCGGTAGTGCCTTGCGAACTGCCGCAGCACTTGCGGCTGTTCCTGCCAGTGTTCGTAGAGCTGCGAGGGCAGTTCCACGAAATCGGTGAACACGCTGGTGCCCGACAGCGAGGGATAGGTGACGCTCGACAACATGCCGTGCAGACCGTGTCCGAATTCATGGAACAGCGTGCGCGCATCGTCCGGCGACAGCAGCGCGGGCTCGCCCTCGGAGCCCTTGGCGAAATTGCAGACGTTCACCACCAGCGGCGCGATCTCGCCGTCGAGCGCCTGCTGGTCGCGCAGCGACGTCATCCAGGCGCCGGACCGCTTCGAGGCGCGGGCGAAGTAGTCGGCGTAGAACAGCGCCCGATGCGCGCCGGCGGCATCCTTCACCTCCCAGACCCGGACGTCCGGATGCCAGGTTGGAATGTCCTTGCGCTCGGAGAAAGAGAGCCCGAACAGCCGGTGCGCGCAATCGAAGGCCGCGGCGATCATGCCCTCCAGCGTCAGGTACGGTTTGATCGCGGCGTCGTCGAAATCGGCGCGGATCTGGCGCAGCTTTTCGGCGTAGTAGCGCCAGTCCCAGGGCGCGAGGGTGAAGTTGCCGCCCTCCTCCGTGATCAGCGCCTGCAAGGCGTCGCGGTCGGCGAGCGCCCGCTCGCGCGCCGGCTTCCAGACCCGCTCCAGCAGGCCGCGGGCGGCTTCCGGCGTCTTGGCCATCGAATCTTCAAGCCGATAGGCGGCGAAGCTCGGATAGCCCAGGAGCGTTGCGGCTTCCTCGCGAAGCGCGAGGATCTCCACGATGGCCGCGTTGTTGTCGTTGACGTTGCCGTTGTCGCCGCGGGCGGTGAACGCCTTGTAGACCTTCTCGCGCAGATCGCGGCGGCGCGAGCTCTTGAGGAACGTCTCCACCGAGGAGCGCGAGGTAGTCACGATGGCCTTGCCGGGCAGCGCGCGTTCCTCCGCCGCGGAGCGCGCCGCGGCAATGAAGCTGTCCGGCAGGCCGTCGAGGTCATCCTCGCCGAGTTCGAGGAACCACTCTTGTTCGTCGCCGAGGAGATGGTGGCTGAAGGTGGTGCCGAGATGCGCCTGCCGTTCGTTGATCGCGGCCATCCGCGCCTTCGCGGTCTCGTCGAGGCCGGCGCCGGCCCGGTGGAAGCGCGTGTAGGTGCGTTCCAGCAACCGCAACTGTTCGGCCGTCAGTCCGAGCGCGGTGCGATTCTCGTGGAGTTGCGCGACGCGGCCGAACAGCACCGCGTTCATCATGATCGGGTTCCAATGTTGCGCCATGCGCGAGGAGACATCGTTCTCGATCTCGAGCAGCGCCGGATTGGAGTGCGCCGACACCAGATTGTAAAACGTAGCCGAGACTTTCGCGAGCAACCTGCCGGAGCGTTCCAGCGCGACGATGGTGTTGGCGAAGTCCGGCGCCGACGGATCGTGGGTGATGGCGGCGACCTCGGCGGCATGATCGGCGAACGCCTGTTCGAAGGCGGGAAGGAAGTGTTCGGGCGCGATCTCGCCGAACGGCGGAGCCTGGAAAAGCGTCTCCCACGGCCTCAGCAGCGGGTTGTCGAAGCCGACGGCGGAAACGATAGGCGACGATTGAAGCGTGTCCGACATGTAAAGTCCTGCTTTCGCCCGTTGCTGCATTTTTTGCCGCGATCCGGCGCCGCCAAACTATAACACGCGAAGGGCTGTTTGGGGCTCTTGCCGCTTGCCGCGGCCGGCATTTTCGGAGACATTGCGGGCCGCAACGGGATCCTTGGATATGAACTCTCAACCGAACTCCTCCGCCTCGCGCCGGATCATCTGGCCCAGCGTCATCACCGTTATTTCGGCGGCCATCCTGATCGGCGCGGAAGTATTCGGCGCGGCGTTCGCCGGCGGCTGGGCGCTCGCGATCCTGTTCGGTCTCAGCGAAACGGAAGGCCACATCCTGCAAGCGGTGCTGTTCGTGATCGGCGTGTTCGTCATGATCAATTTCATCC
>CAZOOO010000317.1:0-2673 GCA_964581435.1 uncultured Hyphomicrobiales bacterium
TCGTTCCTATCGCAACGGCGACGTGGTGACGCAAGCGTTGCGCGGCGTCGACCTGCGCTTGAGGACATCCTTCTCAGTAAACTGGCCGCGCCCGGTGATCGCCCGCGGATTAAACCGATGAATGCGAATCGAGAAGAAGTCCTAAGTATGGTCGGCGCGGGCCGTGGCGTCGGTCTGATCTGCGAGTACGCCGTCGGCAACATTGTCAAGGGTACGCTGTTGCCGCCGGTCGTGTCGGCGGCGGCGTTCTCGATCCGCAAGCCTGCAATCTTCGAGATAGCGCGCGATGGCGGGGCCGAGCGCGGTGCGCAGCATGCGCGCGCCACGCGCGATCGCTTCCGGCTTGTCGTGAGTTGCAGTCATTCCGGCCCCGCTTCATCACGGGGCGCGTCACTAAAGTCCCCGGATGGGGACGACTAAAAGAGCCTCAAAACGGACTCGTTCAACAAGTTTTAGTCGTAGTAGTAGTAGCGTAGCGCGCAAATACAGGAGAACGGCGGCCCTGAGAGAATCTGATGATCGCTGTGCGAACGGGGAATTTAGAATCAGCCGTCTGCGCTTGCCCGAGCTTCTTCGATGGATGGCTGAGCAACGGCATTGCTGCGAGCATTACTCCTTGGTCCAGTCCTCCAGTCGCAATCCGGCGATACGCTCGAATTCAGCGGTGTTGTTGATGACGAGCGGTAATCCGCGCGCCATCGCTTGACCCGCGATCAGCACGTCATAAGGACCGATCGGCGTACCGCGCCGCGTAAGCTCGGCCCTGATCTCGCCGGCGGCCCGCGCGTCCTCGCGGTCGAGGTCGAGAATTTTGAGATCGGTGAAGAGCAGGCGAAGCGTTTCGAGGTTGAAGTCCACCTTCTGGCTGCGATAGGCGCCGAAGTAGAGCTCATGGGCGACGATTGAAGAAACGGCGAGCGCGCCGGGCTCGGTGGATTCAACCTTGCGGAGGAGCGTCTCCGACCGGCGCGACACCAGTGCGATGACCGCGTTGGTGTCAAGGAGCCATGTCGTCATTGAAACGCCTGGTCGAGATCGGGGCGTTTCTGTTCTTCAGGCTGTTGTCTACCCTCAGCCATAAAATCCGTGCTGAAGCCGCGCGCGACGGCTGCTCGCAGAGACGTCCACCGCCCGGAGGTGTCCGGCCGCGGGCGCAGGATCACGGCGTCTCCCTCGCGCGAGACCTCGACCTCGTCGACGGTGAAGCGAAAATCCTTCGGCAGCCGAACGGCTTGGGAGTTGCCGGACTGAAAAACCTTGGCGATATGGGGCATGGCAACCTCCTGTAGATACGTCAATGTATATACGTTCTGGCGTTGCTCCGTGCAAGGCCACTATCCCTCCGCTTCATGAGCGGCCCCCGTAGGATCGACGTCCTCGGAAATCTCCTGGCGCAATTTTGGCCCCTTCGCCAGACGGCGGCCGAGTGCGGCAATGAAGGTTTCGTAACGCTTGTTGGCTACGGCGCGCGCGGCCTGCGCCGCTGGTTCGGGAAGCGCGGGCGTAGTGGCGATCCAGAAGCGGATGAACACCGCCAGGCTCTCGACGGCAATTCCGACGTCCCGCTCGATGCGTGTCATGCGCCGGTCGAGTTGATCGAGGCGCTTGACGACGATCGCCTCTCGGCGCTCGGCATCGTCGGGCGAGAGGAATGATGCGATGGCGGCTTCCGCGATCATCGATTGCGACTGGTCACGACGCGCGGCGAAGTCGGCCAGTATCCTGGCGACGTCGGGATCGAGATAGGACGTAAACTTTGCTTTCTTCTTGGTCCTAGTGGAAGGAATCCAACGCTTGTTGCCCACGTTTGACGGCAGCGATGATGTCTTCGGGATCGGCGGTCCACGTGAAGGGCCTTGCTTCGGACTGGTTGTGCTGGGCGAGGAAGCGGTTGATGGCGGCCTGGAGGTCGATGACGGAGTGGAAGACGCCGCGTTTCAGACGTCGCTTCGAGAGCTTTGCGAAGAAGCCTTCGACCGCGTTGAGCCAGGAACACGAGGTCGGCGTGAAGTGGAAGGTGAAGCGCTCGTGGCGGCCGAGCCAGGCGCGCACCTTGGGGTGCTTGTGGGGAGCATAGTTGTCGAGGACGACGTGCACGGCCTTGCCGGCGGGAACCTCGGCGCTGATGGCCTTGAGGAAGCGGATGAACTCCTGATGGCGATGGCGCTGCATGTTCCTGCCGATGACGGTGCCGTCGAGGATGTTGAGAGCGGCGAACAAGATGGTGGTGCCGTTGCGCTTGTAGTCGTGGGTCATCGTGCCGAGCCGTCCCTTCTTCATCGGCAGGCCGGGCTGGGTGCGGTCGAGCGCCTGGATCTGGCTCTTTTCGTCGACCGACAGCACGATGGCGTGGGCCGGCGGATCGACATAGAGCGTTTTCGAGCGAAGTGGATACCGGTTCGCGTGAAGAAAACGCGTTAAAACAAAATCATAGAGCCCCGCTTCTGATTCAATCAGAAGCGGAAAAGCTTCAGTCGCTCAGGAGGCGATACTGGGGGCAGCATCTGTGGGGCAGGGGATACTGGGTTGCTTCGAGTGGAAACGTCACCGATGACGTGTGGAAGAAGTGCATAGAAGACCAGAAGCCGCCTGAGCCAGATGACAACTTCAAGGTTATCTGACAATCGACCCGAAGGGTCGATCAAATCCGGCTTCCAGCCGTAACCCGAAGCC
>CAZOOO010000318.1:0-2645 GCA_964581435.1 uncultured Hyphomicrobiales bacterium
AATGCCTTACGGGAATCGACCAGTTCTTCCCATTGTGCGGGGCTTGCCTTGCCTCCGGCATCCTCGGTGTTGAAGACCTGGCCAACGGCATGGGCATGGCGAATGAGCGCCATTCTGCGGGCGTGGCGCAAGGCATCCTCCGAATCTATTCCGGCGTCCCGCGCCGCCGCTTCGATCTCCTGCCTTATCCCCCTGCCAGCCATCTCCCTTTCCGGCCCGTCCGCGCCGTCACGAAGTTCGCGGACGCTCAAAATGGTGTCGTTGATCCGGTCGAGAACTTTGTCCGGGACGTGGACCCGTTCAACGGCAACATCACGGGCATGGAAGGTGATGCCGCGCCGCTCGGCATAGTCCTGCGCCGCGTCGATCCGCTCGTAGTCGGTCGCCATGTCCTTTGCGCGATCACGCGACAGAGTGTTGATGAGCTTGTCCTGACCGGCGAAGTCGTCGCGGCCGTAATGCAGGTCCATGCCGTCGCGGTGGCGCGACAGGGCGACATAGCTGCTGTGGGCGTCCATACCCGGTGTCGCCAGAACATGCGTCCGGTCCACTGTCATACCCTGCGCCTTGTGGATGGTCGCGGCATAGCCGTGGTCGATGCGGTCGTAGTCTTTCAGGTCGAACGAGATGCTTCGCCCGTCATCGGCGCGAACCGACATGGATTGCTGGCTGACTTCCTCGATGGTCCCGAGCGTTCCATTCTTCACGCCAAGCCCGCGTTCGTTTTGCAGGAACATGACGCGATCCCCGGCGGCGAAGTTTCTTTCTCCGCGTTCAACGGTGATGCGCACGTCCTCGCCCAGATCGCCCGCTGCCCGCATCCGGTCGCGGGCGGCTTCGTTGAGTTCGCGCACCTCGGCATTGGTGTGGGTGAGAATGATGCGGCTGCTGTCGGGTGCCGCCTGCCGGTCACGGTCCCAGCGATCGATCAGATCTTCCCGCGCCTGCTCGCGGGACGCCGCTTCATGCACCATGTCATGCGCATCCATCATAGGCGTGGATCGCATGGCCGGTCCTGCCGGTCGCCAGATCGCGGGTGGCGTCCTGCTGCCAGTCCTCGCGCTGGCGGCGAACCTCACCGATTTCCGCGCCGCCGTGCCGGTCATGGATCGAGCGGAAGGCGGCACCGGCCTCGATGGATTGCAACTGCTGCGGATCGCCGACCAGCACCACCTTTGCGCCAGCTTCCGCCGCATGGGACAGGACGCGCTCCAACTGGCGGGTGCCAACCATGCCCGCCTCGTCGATGACAAGCACGTCCCGGCTGGTGAGCATGTCACGGCCCTGTTTCCAACCATGTTCCATGCTTGCGATGGTGCGGGACGCAATGCCCGATCCGCTTTCCAGATTTTCCGCTGCGATACCGGACAGGGCGACACCGCGAACCTCGTAGCCTGCCGCTTCCCATACCTCGCGCGCCACGCCAAGCATGGCGCTCTTTCCCGTCCCGGCATAGCCGACGACAATGCCAAGGTCGCGCCCGTCCGTGACATGCGCCAGCGCGTCGGCCTGCTCGCCGGACAGGACAAGGCCACGCTGTTCCGCTCGGGCAAGTGCCGCCTCCCTGTCGGCGTCGTTCATTTCATGGCGCTCGCGCTCGGCCATCATCTCGGCAGCGCGGTGCAGACGCTGTTCGGCCTCGATCATGTCTCGGGTGGTGAACCGATCCTCGCCGCGCCCGTCCTTGCCGAGTTCGACCAGATCGGGTGAATTTCCTATGGCGCTTACCACCTCGTTGAACTGGTCGATGCCGTCGCTGTGCCGATGCGCGAACATCGCCATGTCGCGCCGCGTGAAGGTCGATTGCTGATGTGTAATCGCATCCAGCGCCACCGATGGATCGGCAATGATGTGCTCGCCGTTGTTGCGGGCGATCTCGCGGTGCATGTCAGTACGGTCGGCGGCTTCGATCCCTTCGTCCTCGATCCGTTGTGCCGGTGCGCCGATCTGGCTCTGCGGCTCCAGGTCGATGCCCTGCACCTCGAGGCTGCGATGGTCGATCCGGGCGTCGATGTCGAGTTCTGCCAGCCGCTCGTTCACATGCTCGGCCCAGCGTTCCCGCCAACGCTCCACCATCTCCGTGCGGTTCCAGTCCCGAACCTTTGGGCCGAAACCGTTCTCGTCCACCGACCGCATGGTGAGCATGACATGGGCATGGGGTTTCGGCATCCCGTCCTCGCCGATGTCCCAATGCACATTCAGGTCGGCGATCATACCCTGATCGACAAATTCGGCTTGCGCGAAGTCGCGCGCCAGTTCGATGGCCTGCGCCTGCGTCATCTCGCGCGGAATGGCGAACTCGACCTCGCGGGCAAGCTGGGCGTCCTTCCTGACCTCGAACGCCTCCACATCGTTCCAGAGCCGCTCGCGGTCGCTCCACGCCTCCGGTGCGTTCTCCGGCAACAGCACCTCGGAATGGACGACGCCGTGCTTGTTGGAGAAGTCCTGCACGCGGTCGATGCGCTCGTCGCGCATCCGTGAGGCCGAACGATAGGCGGCGGACGCTACCGCACTGCTTCCGGCCTTGCGGCCAATGATTTTGACGTGAAGATGATAGATCGCCATCGCGATCAAGCATTGCCACGGCCAAGCGCACGTCGGAACGACGTATAAGCGCGCCCTCCCTCGAAAAAATCTCGGGATGG
>CAZOOO010000319.1:0-2629 GCA_964581435.1 uncultured Hyphomicrobiales bacterium
CGGAAGCGCATCAAGCACCACAATCCCAGACGGCACCATGTAGTCCGGAAGAACCGCCAAAAGATGCCGGCGCGCCTCTTCCGCATCGAAATGCTGGCGCAACGGCGGCGACGCATAGGGGCTCCAGACCTCGGTCTGAGCCGGATTGATCGGTCCGGCCAGCATCGCGCCAAGGAGCAGGTCGGTCTGGGCGTCCCCCAGCCGCAAGCCGGCGCGCAACCTGTCCGCATCGAAGCCGCCGATCAGGCAACTGCCCACACCCAGCGCCGGTCCCTTGTCGGCCAGCACTTGCCCCATGGCGCCGGCTTCGATCAAACAGGCGTCACGCGCCCAGTCGCCGTAGAGCGGCGCGATAGCCGGAAGGTGCCCGACCATCAGCATCGCCAGCGCGGCCCCCTCGGCGATGCCACGGTTCACGCCGTCGAACAGATGCTTATCGAACGCGATGTCCCCAACGGGGTTCAGCGCGTGGCCGGCGGGATCGTAGACATAGGCGCCGCCGTCAAGCCCGGCTACCGCGCCTTCCTTGGCCAGCACGTAGAGGCGCACGGGATAGAGGCCGCCCGCGGACGCATAGCGTCGCTTGGGCAGGGCCGCATTCTCGGCCGGCACGGCTTGCAACACACTCAGCCAAGCGCCGAACGTAGCCGCCTCGATGGGCCGTTCGGCGAAGCGCCGATAGCTCTGGCGCGCCAGAAAGCCGGACAGACGCTCTTCATCGAACGGGCCGTAGGGCAGCGTGAAGGCTGTCAATGGATCGGCGGCGCCAGGCAGGCCGCGCTGTTCGAGCACGAAGGCCGCGTGCGCGCGCGGATCGATCATCTCGCCGGTTCTGCGCGCACCGGCGCCAGATTGATCAAGCGCGACATAGGCCACGATCCGCCGCATGCGGTCGCTGTCGCCCGTCAGGATTGCGGCGGCGCTGGCGACTTGCGGCAAGGCGCAGAGCTGGGCTTCGATCTCACCCAGTTCGATACGGAAGCCCCGCAGCTTGACCTGCTGGTCCTCGCGGCCAAGGAACTCGATCTCGCCGTTCGCCATGAAGCGGCCCAGATCGCCGGTGTCGTAGAGTCGCTCGCCGGTGACGGGATGCCGCACGAAGCGGGCGGCGGTTTCAGCCGAATTGTTCCAGTAGCCGAGAGCCAGGCCCTCGCCTGCGATGAACAGCTTGCCGGGGACATGGACCGGGCATGGCGAGAAGTCAGGCTTCAAGACATGGAAGCGCTGATTGCGCAGCGGCTTACCATACGGCACCGACGGCCGCGCCGCGTCGGTGGCGTCGATCGGGTGAAGGATCGACCAGATCGACGCCTCGGTAGCGCCGCCCAGGCTGAGCAATTGTGCCTGGGGCGCCGCCTCACGCAGCCGCAGCGGCAAGGCGACCGGAATCCAGTCGCCGCTCAGCATCACGGTCCGCAATCCGCCGATCAGCGACGAAGCCTCCTCGCCGGTCGCCGTCATCATGAGGTCGCCGAGCGCCGGCGCGGAGTTCCAGATCGTCACCCTGTCCGTTTTGATGGCCTCGGCCCAACGGATCGGATCGCGCTGCCCAT
This sequence comes from uncultured Hyphomicrobiales bacterium, assembly GCA_964581435.1. Lineage (GTDB taxonomy): Bacteria > Pseudomonadota > Alphaproteobacteria > Rhizobiales > Xanthobacteraceae > Nitrobacter. The sequence continues at coordinate 1,554 of CAZOOO010000319.1, forward strand.
CGACCTTCGGGACCACGATCGCCCCGCCGGCGGCCAGTACCCCGAAGATGTCGAAGATCGAGAGATCGAACTCGAGCGATGACACCCACAGCACGCGGTCCGAGCCGCTCAGGCCGAGCCGCTCGTGGAGATCGGCCAAAGTATTGCGGGCGGCCCGATGGCTGATCGCGACACCCTTGGGTTTGCCCGTGCTGCCGGACGTGAAGATCACATAGGCGAGATCGTCCGCCGACACTGGTCGGGACTCAGAAGCTTGTCGCTTTGAGGTTGGCTCGGCGGGCACGTCCATCTCCACGTCGAGCAGAATGATCCTCTCCTGCCAGGCACGGTCCCGTTCGATGCGGGCTTGGGTGAGACCGACGCGAGCGCCGGATTCGGCAAGAATGGTCGCGATGCGCAGATCCGGTTGCCCAGCGCTGATCGGGAGAAAGGCCCGTCCCGCCGCCAGGACTGCGAGGACCGCGATGACCTGCTCCGGCCCCTTTTCCATGACGACCGCGACCAGCGCATCGTCGTCGGACAACACCGCGCGCAAACGTGCGGCAAGGTGCTGAACTCCGGTGTAGAGCGACACGAAGTCATAGGACCGGCCATCGGCGATGATCGCGACAGCGCCGGGGTTCGCCTGCGCGGCGGCGAGCACCGGCTCATGCAGCAGCTCGTTCCCCAAGGGGCCGGCAGTGGCGTTGACGGCGTTGAACAGGTCGCGCTGGGACAGCGGCAACAGCGTTCGTCCCGCATCGTCCCACGCCACCTCATCGTCGGCCAGGGTTTGCAGCAGGCCGACATAGGCCTCGAACATGGTGTCGAGCAGACCTTCGGGGAACAGCGCCGCCGGCGCATCCCAGTCGATGCCCAACGCCGTCCCGCCGACCTCATAGACCTTGTTGTCGAGCCAGGTCTGCGGGGTCTGGGTGATGCCATGAACGACTTCGATGACATCTTCGGGCAACTCGGCCTGCGCCTCGCCCAGAACACTGGTAAAAACGATCGGCAGCAGCCCCGCCGTGGGGGGGGCCGGCCCCCCCGGCGAGAGAAGGCAGACGAAACACACCCGAAGAACGCGCAAGGAGGAC
>CAZOOO010000320.1:0-2628 GCA_964581435.1 uncultured Hyphomicrobiales bacterium
GCGGCATGACCTCCCACGCGGCGGTGGTCGCGCGCGGCATGGGCAAGCCCTGCGTCTGCGGCTGCGGCGGCATCCGCGTCGACTATGGCCGCGGCACCATGGCAGTCGGAGAGCGCACCTTCAAAATCGGTGACGTCATCACCCTCGACGGTTCGCTCGGCGAGGTGCTGGCGGGACAGATGCCGATGATCGAGCCGGAGTTGTCCGGCGAGTTCGGCACGCTGATGGGCTGGGCCGACGAGATTCGCAAGCTCGGCATCCGGGTCAACGGCGACACGCCGGCCGACGCACGAACGGCGGTCAGGTTCGGCGCCGAGGGGATCGGCCTGTGCCGCACCGAGCACATGTTCTTCGAGGAAACCCGCATCCGCACGGTGCGGGAAATGATTCTGGCCGAAGACGAGCAGGCGCGCCGCGCCGCGCTTTCGAAGCTGCTGCCGATGCAGCGCGCCGATTTCGTCGAGTTGTTCGAGATCATGAAGGGCCTGCCGGTGACTATCCGGCTGCTTGATCCGCCGCTCCATGAATTCCTGCCGCATACGCTGGCCGAGATCGAGGACGTCGCACGCGCGATGAACGCCGATCCGCGCAGGCTGGCTGACCGCGTCCGCAGTCTGGCCGAATTCAATCCGATGCTTGGCTTTCGCGGGTGCCGCCTTGCCGTCGTTTATCCCGAGATCGCCGAAATGCAGGCGCGGGCGATCTTCGAGGCGGCGATCGAGGCCGAAAAGCGCACCGGCAAGGCCGTCGCCGTTGAAGTCATGGTGCCGCTGATCGCGACCAAGGCGGAGTTCGACCTGATCAAGGCGCGGATCGATATGACCGCGCAATCGGTGATGCGCGAGACCGGCGGCAAGCCGACCTACCAGGTCGGCACCATGATCGAACTGCCGCGCGCCTGTCTGCTGGCGGGAGAGATCGCGGAAACGGCGGAGTTCTTCTCGTTCGGCACCAACGACCTCACACAGACGACGTTCGGCATCAGCCGCGACGACGCATCCAGTTTCCTTGGCTCCTATATCGCGAAGGGGATCATGGCGGTCGATCCGTTCATTTCGGTGGACCGCGGCGGTGTCGGAGAGCTGATCAGGATCGGCGTCGCGCGCGGCCGCAAGACCCGCCCGGATCTCAAGGTGGGCATCTGCGGCGAACACGGCGGCGATCCCGTTTCGGTGGCGTTCTGTCACGAGATCGGATTGAACTATGTGTCGTGCTCGCCCTACCGCGTGCCGATCGCGCGTCTTGCCGCCGCTCGTGCGGCGCTCGGCAAGACGGTTCGATAGCGCGCGCCACGCGAACCAGGCGTTGACCTTATCTTCACTATGTCGCTCGAGGCGTTGTTTACCAACGCTTCCGATGTTCGTTCGCGATTTCGGACGTGTGCTTGCCTGTTGTGCGCTTGCATCGCCGATTAACGCCCTCGCAACTTTAATTGGATATTACCGGGATTGATCGAAATGTACCGGAGCATTTTTTGCTTCTGATTGAATTGGAAGCGATGCTCCAGATGTTGCTCTGACGCGTTTTCTTCACGCGAACCGGTATCCATCCGCGGGTCAGGCCCGAGGACGTGCTTCGCTCGAAAACGCTATAGGCGTGCAGATCGATCACGTGTGTGGCGTTGCGTGAGCGTATCGATGCCTGTGTTGCGTAACCAGCCGAAGGGCGCGCGTCTTGCGCTCTTCGGTTTCGGTCTCTGCTTCTTCGCAGTGGTTCCGAACGAAATCGGATATCAGGACATCGCGTCCCTGCTTGCGCGGCAGCCCGGTGTCGCCGAACGCTGGCAGAAGCGTGTTTCCGCCGGCGCGGTCAGTTCCATTCAGGTCGCGACCTTCGATTTCGGGCGCCCGGTTGGCACCTCGATTCCGCGCGCGGCCACACTCCTGCTTGCGAGTCTCGACGAGGGCGTCGGCATTGCCGTGCGCAACCGGCTGGTGCAGCCGCCGCCGCGTTATAGCGCTTCGGATTTCCCCAGGGTCAATCGGGCGCTGAAGGGCGACCGTTTGGCCATCGTGGCGCCGGAGCCGTCCGTCGCGCCGGCGGATGCTGCGCCGCGGGATCCCTCGTCCAATGCTCCGGTGGCGGGGGCGAAGACGGCGGCGGCCGGCCATGGCGGGGAGCCCTCGGGGCTCGATCCCGAACTGGCACAAGCCCTGAACGCACCTCCTCTGCCGCAATACGATACGTCGCTGTCGCTTGAGGCGCAGCCGTCCGACGATTCTGAGGGCGACAAAGCGGTCGAGGGGCCGCAACCTTCCACCGACGGATTCTCCATCAAGACGGCAAGCCTGTATTTCGGCGATTCGGCGCTGGGTGTCGTCAATGAAGGTCTGGAGCGCTGGCGTCCCGGTGAAGAACCCATGATCGTGATGCCGACTCCGGATCCCGACATGAAGGCACTTGTGTCGCCGCGGCAGGATTCTGCGAAAGCCGGCGAAACCGTGGTCGGCAAGGGCGAGGTCGAGACGCCGGCCGAGCGGCTCGGTCTTCTGGATGACAAGAAGCGCGCCAGGCAAGAAAAATGCCTCGCGGAGGCGGTTTATTTCGAAGCGCGCGGCGAAGCGGTTCGCGGTCAGATCGCGGTAGCGCAGGTGGTTATGAACCGCGTGTTCTCGGGCTACTATCCGG
>CAZOOO010000321.1:0-2616 GCA_964581435.1 uncultured Hyphomicrobiales bacterium
ACTTCCTGCCTTTGATGTTGGCGATGAAACCGACGCCGCAGGAATCCTTTTCCAGCGCGAGGTCGTAAAGGCCTTCCGCCGGCGGCCGCCAGGTATGTTCATAAGTATGTTCATGGCCTGCGTGCTGACGCGCGGGTTCAAGCGGTTTCGTGACCGAATCCGTTGTCAATGGTTCCGGTCCGATGTTCTCCCGCTCGAACGATGGCGCGCTCATCTTAACTCCAGTACCCTTTCCCGGCCGGGATTTTCCATTCCGAAACGTCGTCCGCGTCTTGGCGCGGCCTTCGACGGTCGCAGCGCCCGATCGGCAACTTGGGGCCACCACTTCGCAAGCTCACCATTCGCAAGCCTGAGTTTTGAGAATTCAAACCTGGTTGCCCGACGTCCGCGGGGACAGCGAGCCTGCCATGCCCGTAACCGGACATCAGACGCCTGCATACGCGGCAATACCTCGGTGCCAAGCCGATTTTCAACATATAAGACAGCTTTGCTGTCCTAACCGTCACATTGCCAAATTTTTCTCTATCACACAAGCGTCCGGGAGTCGCTGATGGCGTCTAAGTTATGCTCAAACCGGGGCGGCGGTGGTCCGGCAAAAAGCGCCCCGGCGGAACCGGGGCGCTCTCCATGCTCGATAAACCGTAACCCTCGAAGTCCGGATCAGGCGGCCGCCTTCTCGACAGCCGGCGCGGTTGCCGTGGTGGTCGAGATCGGGATGCTGCGGGGCTTTTTGGCCTCCGGAATCTCGCGGACGAGATCGACATGCAGCAATCCGTTTTCCAGCGAGGCGTTTTTCACCTGAACGTAATCGGCCAGTTGGAATGCGCGTTCGAAGGCGCGCGCCGCGATGCCGCGATACAGCACCTCGGACTTTTCCGTGCTGTTCTCATTGGCGACCTTCTCGCCCTTGATCGTCAGCGTGTTTTCCTTCGCGACGATGGAAAGCTCGTTCGGGGCGAATCCGGAGACGGCGACGCTGATACGGTACGCGTTCTCGCCGGTGCGCTCGATGTTGTAGGGCGGATAGCCCGGAGCGTCGCCATTGACCTGATCGAGCAGGTTGAAGAGACGGTCAAATCCGACAGTGGAACGATAAAACGGGGTGAGATCGAAGGTACGCATGGTTCAGTCCTCCATTGAGCGACATCGTAAGGAACCCGCCCGCCAATCGGGCCGGGCTTTTCGTTCGTATGCAGCCTGATGATCCGGTTCCGGACCACTGGTAGCGGCCTGCACGAAAGTGATATGGGAGGGAATTCAGGCACGTTCAAGAGGAGGGAGCGCTTCCAGGCGATCCGTTCTTTCGAGCTTTTCCTCCAGCCGGTTCGGTTATGAAGCTTGTTTCAATCCCCGCAAATCCGGTTCCTGAGAATTGCGTCAGCGGCACCGTGAGAACCTCCGACGGGGTCGAGTTGCGCTTCGCGCGCTGGCCGCCGCCGCAGGGGCGCAAGGGGACCGTCTGCGTGTTCACCGGGCGCGGCGAGCAGATCGAAAAATACTTCGAGACCGTGTGCGACCTGCGAGAGCGGGGGTTCGCGGTGGCGATGATCGACTGGCGGGGGCAGGGACATTCGTCGCGGCAGTTGCCCGATCCGCGCAAGGGATACGTGCGCCGCTTCTCCGACTACGAAATCGACGTTTGCGCCTTCGTAAAACAGGTGGTGCTGCCGGATTGTCCGCCGCCATACTTTGCACTGGCGCATTCGATGGGGGGAGCGGTGCTGCTGCGGGTGGCGCACGCCGGCAAGCGCTGGTTCGACCGCATGGTGCTGTCGGCGCCGATGATCGACCTGCCGGGACATCGCGCCTCGTTCCCGGCGCGCGCGCTGCTGCGGGCGATGCGACTGTTCGGACAGGGCGGCCGCTACCTTCCCGGCGGGAGCGACCGACTCACCGGAGTTGCCAGTTTCGTCGACAATCCCCTGACCAGCGATCCCGTGCGGTTCGCCCGCAATGCCGCAATCCTCGAGGAAGACCCTACGCTGGGAATTGCCTCTCCGACGGTGGCGTGGGCCGACACCGCCTTCCGGACGATGCACGATTTCCGCGCCCCGGATTATCCGTTGAGGATCCGGCAGCCGCTGCTGTTGATCGCGGCCGGCAACGACGCCATCGTCTCCACCCCGGCCATCGAGAAGTTCGCCTATCATCTACGCAGCGGCTCGCACCTCGTCATCGCCGGATCAAAGCATGAAATCCTGCAGGAACAGGATCGCTACCGTGCCCAGTTCTGGGCGGCCTTCGACGCCTTCGTGCCCGGTACGCCGCTGTTTTAGAGCACGTTTCTTTGGACGGATCAGTGGGTTTCCGTTAAAACGCAAACGGCTTTAGCAATTCAGCAACTTCAGCGCGGCCTCGTGGACGCGGCGGTCGCCGGCGGCGACGATGCGGCCGCCACCCTGCGCCGGCTCGCCTTCCCATGTCGTGATCACGCCGCCGGCTCCGGTAATGATGGGTATCAAAGCCGCGATGTCGTAGGGTTTCAGTTCCGTCTCGATGACGAGATCGAGATGGCCCGCGGCCAGCATGCAGTAGGAATAGCAGTCGCCGCCATAGCGGGGCAGCCGCACCTCGGCTTCGACCTTGCCGAATGCCACGCGGTCGTCGGGATTCATC
>CAZOOO010000322.1:0-2611 GCA_964581435.1 uncultured Hyphomicrobiales bacterium
CGCCGAATCCGCGCTGGGCCAAGGGTCACGCGATCGACCTCGAGGCGAAGTCGGTGCGGTCGGGTTGGATGCCGTTTACCCCGCACTTCAACCGCAATCCGATTGAGTTGGCTGCTGAGGCCGAGCGTGCTGGTGCGAAGAGCACTGAGGACATCGTGACCCACGTTGTCGATCAGGTTGCTAGCAAGAAGGTGAACTTTGCTATCGATGATCCTGATGCCGATGAGAGTTGGCCGCGGATGTGGTTCATCTGGCGCGGCAACGCGATCCAGTCGAGTGCCAAGGGTCACGAGTTCTTCTTGCGTCACTATCTTGGAGCTCACGACAACTCGATTGCCGAGGATCGTGCCAAGGGTAAAACGCAAAGGGTGAAGTATCGTGATGTAGCGCCTCGCGGTAAGTACGATCTGGTCATCGATCTTAACTTCCGGATGAACACGACGTCACTTTACTCTGACATCGTATTGCCGACGGCGTTCTGGTACGAGAAGAACGACCTCAACACGACAGACTTGCACTCGTTCCTGCACGTGCTGGGGCAGGCGGTTCCGCCGGTGTGGGAATCGAAGACGGACTGGGAGATCTTCAAGCTGATTGCGAAGAAGGTCAGCGAGTTGTCTCCGCTGGCGTTCTCCAAGCCGGTGCGCGACGTGGTTGTTCAGCCGCTGATGCACGACACTCCCGATGAGTTGGCTCAGCCTGAGATTCTCGACTGGGCCGAGGGTGAGTGCAAGCCAGTGCCGGGCAAGTCCTTCCCGCACGTGCGGGTGGTCGAACGCGACTACGCGAACCTGTACAACAAGTTCATTTCGTTTGGTCCTAAGGCCAGGGAGGATGGCGTTTCAGCGGTCGGCGTGAACATTCCGATCAAGAAGCAATACGACCAGATGCTTGATAATCCCATCATGCCGATGCCGGATGCGAGGCACATGCGGTGTGTGGAGTGGGGCGGCAAGCGTTACCCGAGTCTCGAAGACGTGCTCGACGCGTGCAACACGTTGTTGATGTGTGCGCCGGAGGCAAACGGAGAGGTATGCTATCAGGGTTTCCATAATGAGGAACATCATGTTGGCCTGCCGCTGGTTGATATTGCGGAACCCACTAGAGGTGTCGCTTCGACGTTCTACGACCTGACGCGGCAACCGCGGCGGATCCTGACTAGCCCTTGCTGGACGGGTTTGACCAACGATGGCCGTGCATACTCCGCCTGGTGCATGAACGTCGAGCGTTTGGTGCCCTGGCGGACACTGACCGGTCGGCAATCCCTGTACCTCGATCATCAGTGGTATCTCGATTTCGGCGAGCACATCCCGACCTACAAGCCGCGGCTCAATCCGCGTAAGACCGGCGATATCGTGAAGAGCCGGGTGGATGACCGCTCTCTGGTGCTGAACTACATCACGCCGCATGGTAAGTGGAACATCCATTCCACCTACAAGGACAATCACCGAATGTTGATGCTGTCCCGCGGCATGGATCCGGTGTGGATCAATGACAGGGATGCCGAGAAGGTCGGTATCGAGGACAACGATTGGGTCGAGGTCTACAACGACAACGGCGTGGTCGTGACGCGCGCCAATGTCAGCCGTCGAATCCAGCCCGGCACCTGCATGTACTACCACGCGGTCGAGCGCACGGTGTACATTCCTAAATCGCAGGAACGGAAGTGGCGCGGCGGCGGACACAACAGCCTGACGCGTACTCGTATCAACCCGCTGTTCCTGGCCGGTGGCTATGCCCAGTTTACATACGGCTTTAACTACTGGGGGCCGACTGGCATCTTCACGCGCGACACCCATGTCGTCGTGCGCAAGATGGAGAAGTTGGAATGGTAGGCGATGCCGCGACGCATGATCATGATCACGACCATCATCATGATCACGATCAGGAATCGGCTCCGGCGCACTTCGGTGCGCCAGAGCGGGTTAGCGTCGGGAAATACGTGACCATTAACTACACTCTGCGGACCAACGGTCAGATTCGTCACATTCGGTCAGCTGTGTGGGGCGATGAGCCGCTGGAGTATCAGCATGGGAGTGGACGTTTGCTACCTGCCCTTGAGCGTGCGCTCGAGGGTAGGGTTGCGGGCGATCGATTTGAAGTGACGTTGCCGCCTGAGGAAGCCTACGGAGAACGGGACAAGGCGTTGCAGCAACGAGTGCCGGCTGAAACGTTTGGTGGTGTTGATCAGATAGAGCCGGGCATGTGTTTTCTTGCGCACAGCGATGACGAGCGTCGGGTTGAAAACGTGATCGTTACCGAGGTCGATGAGGATAACGGGTATGTAGTAGTTGATACAAATCACCCGCTCGCCGGAATGACGCTGGAGTTTGAGGGGAGCATCGTAGCAGTACGCGACACTCCAACTCCTGCGGGACACCAGCATATCGATCCGACCATAGCGAGCATGGGTGACGGACTTGCGTTGGCTGCCGCGCAAGCGACGGTTGATTCACGTCGTAAGCGAGACGATGAAAAGTCAAAATTGCTTGCGCCTGACGCTGCTGAGAAGAGCAGTAATATATAGATGCGCAACGATAATCGAAAAATGAAGCCATAAGAACGAGCCATAGGAACGAAGGAGTATACACATGGACATCCGCGCTCAAGT
>CAZOOO010000323.1:0-2600 GCA_964581435.1 uncultured Hyphomicrobiales bacterium
GCGCTCACAAGCGCGAGATCGACATGCTGCTCGAAGTCACCAAGCAGGTCGAGGGCCACACCATCTGCGCGCTCGGCGATGCGGCGGCGTGGCCTATCCAGGGGCTGATCGCGCATTTCCGGCACGAGATCGAGGAGCGCATCGACCAGTATTCGCACAAGGCCGACCGCGACGATCAGGGCATCCTCGATCCCGCGCACATGGTGGCGGCGGAGTAGGGCCATGACGAAGCTGATTATCGACGGCAAAGAGATCGACGTTCCCCCGGAATACACGCTGTTGCAGGCGTGCGAGGCCGCGGGCGCCGAGATTCCGCGTTTCTGCTACCATGAGCGGCTGTCGATCGCGGGCAACTGCCGGATGTGCCTTGTCGAGGTCAAGGGAGGTCCGAAACCGGTCGCGAGCTGCGCCTGGGGCGTGCGCGATTGCCGTCCCGGTCCCAACGGAGAGCCGCCGCAAATCTCCACGCGCTCGCCGATGGTGAAGAAGGCGCGCGAAGGCGTGATGGAGTTTCTGCTGATCAACCATCCGCTCGATTGCCCGATCTGCGATCAGGGCGGCGAGTGCGATTTGCAGGATCAGGCGATGGGATACGGCGTCGATACGTCGCGTTTCGCCGAGAATAAACGCGCGGTCGAAGACAAGTATCTCGGCGCGCTGGTCAAGACCTCGATGAACCGCTGCATCCAGTGTACGCGCTGCGTGCGCTTCTCCGCCGAAATATGCGGCGCGCCGGAAATGGGCGCGACCGGCCGCGGCGAGGACATGGAGATCACGACCTACCTCGAAAGCGCGCTGACGTCGGAACTGCAAGGCAACCTCGTCGATATCTGTCCGGTCGGCGCGTTGACGTCGAAGCCCTACGCATTCGCCGCGCGGCCGTGGGAGCTCGGAAAGACTCAGTCCATCGACGTCATGGACGCGGTCGGCTCGGCAATCCGCATCGATACGCGCGGGCGCGAGGTGATGCGCATCCTGCCGCGCGTCAACGAGGCCGTGAACGAGGAGTGGATTTCCGACAAGACCCGTCACATCGTCGACGGGCTCCGCACCCAGCGGCTCGATCGCCCCTACATCCGTGAAAACGGGACGTTGCGCGCTGCCTCGTGGTGGGAGGCGTTCAAGGCGATTGCTGCGAAAGTCGCGCAGGCCGACGGCAAGCGGATCGGCGCGATCGCCGGCGATCTTGCCGCGGTCGAGGAATTATTCGCGCTCAAGGACCTGCTGACGAGACTCGGATCGGTCAACATGGCGGTGCAGGGCGGCGATGCCTTCAATCCCGCGCGGGGGCGGGCGTCCTACATCTTCAACCCGGCCATCGCCGGCATCGAGCAAGCCGCCGCGCTGCTGATCGTGGGGTCGAACCCGCGCAAGGAAGCGGCGATCCTCAACGCGCGCATCCGCAAGCGCTGGCGGACGGGGCAGCTCAAGATCGGCGTAATCGGAGAGAGAGCCGACCTGACCTACGAGTACGACTATCTCGGCGCCGGCGCTGAGTCGCTTGCGGACCTCGCGGCGGGCAGGAACAACTTCCGCGACGTGCTGAAAAACGCCGGCCACCCGATCGTGCTGGTCGGCGCGGCCGCAACGTCGCGGCCTGACGGCGCGGCCATCCTCGCGGCGGCGGCCAAGCTCGCCATTGATATCGGCGGCCTGAAAGACGACTGGAACGGATTTGCCGTGCTTCACGATGCGGCGTCGCGGGTCGGCGCGCTGGACCTCGGCTTCGCGCCGGGGAAGGGCGGCCTGAACGCGGCGCGGATGACCGCACCGGGCGCGCTCGATGTAATGTTTTCGCTCGGTGCCGACGAAATCAGCGCGCCGGACGGGGCGTTCGTGGTCTATATCGGAACCCATGGCGATGCCGGCGCTCACCGTGCCGACGTGATTTTGCCGGGCGCTGCCTACACCGAGAAGACCGGCATCTACGTCAACACGGAAGGCCGGGTGCAGATGACTGACCGTGCCGGCTTCCCGCCCGGCGAGGCGCGGGAGGACTGGGCGATCATTCGCGCGTTGTCCGAAATTCTGGGCAAGACCCTGGATTATGACTCGTTGGCCGCCCTGCGGCAGGCGATGTTCAAGGCGGTTCCGCATCTGATGCGGATCGACCAGATCGAGGCCGGCGATTCCCGCGCGGTTAAAAATCTTGCCGGCAAGGGCGGCAATATCGAGAAATCGCCGTTCAAGGCTGCGATCGACGATTATTATCTGACCAACCCGATCGCGCGGGCCTCGGCCGTGATGGCCGAATGCTCGCGGCTTGCCTCGGTTCGCATGTTGACGGCGGCGGAGTGACGTGATGACCGATTTCTTCGCGATGCCGTTGTGGACGGATGTCCTCTGGCCGCTGATCGTGATGGTGGCGCAGAGCGTGCTGCTGCTGGTCGTTCTGTTGATCGCCATCGCCTATATTCTCCTCGCCGACCGGAAAATCTGGGCGGCGGTGCAGATCCGGCGCGGCCCCAACGTTGTCGGACCGTGGGGCCTGTTTCAGTCGTTCGCCGATCTTCTGAAGTTCGTGTTGAAGGAACCGATTATTCCTTCCGGCGCCAACAAGGGCGTGTTCCTTCTGGCGCCGCTGGTCTCCTGCGTGCTGG
>CAZOOO010000324.1:0-2590 GCA_964581435.1 uncultured Hyphomicrobiales bacterium
AGAATCAAAGGACCACTAGCAAATATGGGTTTCTAGTGGAGTTTTGGATTTGACATCCGCTTCTCGCGTTCGATGCAAAATGGGTAGCGAATGTCAAATCCACTCCACTAGCCATTGACCCGCTCAACCCGCGCCACAACGTCCTTGGCGCGCAACTGGGCGATGATGGCGCTGAGATGCTTGAGATCGTAAACCTCAAGATCGATGGTCATTTCAGTGAAGTCGGATGAACGCCTCGTCATGCTGATATTGTCGATATTGCCGTCGTGCTCGGCGATCACGGTCGCGACCTGCGCGAGGCTGCCGGGCTCGTTGAGGCTATCCAGCACGATGCGCGCCGGGAACCGCTGCGGCGTGGTGTCGTCGACATCCCAACGAACGTCGAGCCAGCGCTCGGGCTCTTCCTCGAAAGCCGTCAGCGCGGGCGACTGAATCGGATAGATCGTGATGCCCTCACCGGGGGTGACGATGCCGACGATACGGTCTCCCGGCACCGCCCCGCCATTAGGCGCGAACTTGATCGGCAAGTTCGAATTGATCCCGCCGATCGGGATCACCGACGGGCTGCGAACCGGATCCGGCGGCGATTTCAGTCTGAGCTTCACCGCCAGGCTCTTGTTGACGCCCGTGCGGCCCACCCGCTCCTCCTTGTAATCCGGGTACATCGCGCGCGCGACATCGGCGGCGCGCATTTCCCCCCTCCCCACCGACGCCATGACATCCTCGATCGTGGCGCGCGCCAGCCGGGGCAACGCGCCGGTGAGCTTGTCGTCGGCGTATTCGATCTTCGCGCGGATGAACAGGCGTTCCACGATCCTCCGGCCAAGGCTGACATACTGACCGCGCACGGCGGCTCGCGTGGCGCGCCGGATCGCTGCCCGCGCTTTGCCGGTGATCGCAAGCGTTTCCCAGGCGGATGGCGGTGCGGACTGGGCGGCCGACGTCAGAACCTCGACCTCATCGCCATTCTGCAATCGCGACGACAACGGCGCGAACTTGCCGTTGATCTTGCAACCCACCGTGCTGTTGCCGACGTCGGTATGCACGGCATAGGCGAAGTCGATGACGTTGGCGTGCCGCGGGAGCGCGATCAACTTCCCTTTCGGAGTGAAGCAGAAGACCTGGTCGTGAAACAGTTCGAGCTTGGTGTGCTCGAGGAACTCCTCCGGATTGGCGCTTTCCGACAGCATTTCGATGGTATGACGCAACCAGGCGAACGCATTGGACTCCCGATTGAGCAATTCGGTCGGCGAGCCCGCGCCGTCCTTGTAAAAGGCATGTGCGGCAATGCCGAACTCGGCGATGCGATCCATCTCCTCGGTCCGGAGCTGCAATTCAACGCGCTGATTGCCAGGTCCGATCACCGTGGTATGGATCGAGCGATAGTCGTTCTGCTTCGGCGTCGAGATATAGTCCTTGAAACGGCCAGGCACGACCGGCCACGTCATGTGGACCACGCCGAGGGCGCGATAGCAGGCTTCGACATCGGGCATTACGACGCGGAATCCGAAAATGTCCGAAAGCTGCTCGAAACCGACCGATTTTCGTTCCATCTTGGTCCAGATCGAGAACGGCTGCTTGCGACGACCGCTCACGCGCGCAGCGATACCCTTGTTGGCGAGACTGGTCGTGAGTTGGCTCTCGATCTCGCCGATCAGGTTACGGTTCCGCTCGGCCAGCGCATCGAGCCGCTGCGCCACCACCGCGTGGGCTTCCGGATCGAGGGTCTGGAACGCCAGATCCTCAAGCTCCTCGCGCATCTCCTGCATGCCCATGCGGCCTGCAAGCGGCGCGTAGATGTCGAGGGTTTCCTCGGCGATGCGCTGACGCGACGTCGGCGGCACGAACTCGAGCGTCCGCATGTTGTGCAGCCGATCCGCAAGCTTGATCAGCAGCACGCGGACGTCGTCGGCAATCGCCAGCAGCAGCTTGCGCAGATTTTCGGCCTGCTTGGCCTCGCGCGAGACCAGTTCCAGCCGTTTCAGCTTGGTCAGGCCCTCGACCAGCGCGCCGATCTCGGGCCCGAACATGTTGTCGATCTCGGCGCGGGTGGCCTCGGTGTCCTCGATCGTGTCGTGCAGCAGGGCCGCGACGATGGTGGCGTCGTCGAGTTTGAGACCGGTCAGGATGGCCGCCACCTCGAGCGGGTGGGAGAAATAGGGATCACCCGACGCCCGTATCTGTTCGCCATGGGCTTTCATGGCGTAGACGTAGGCGCGATTCAGCAAATCCTCGTCGGTGTCCGGGTTGTAGGAGCGCACGCGTTCGACCAGGTCGTACTGGCGCATCATGCGGGGGCGCGGCGGCCTGACGGGGGCGGCCGGCCCCGGCGCCGCTGCGCCCGCGCCGGTCGCGGTCTCCATCTGTCGCCTTCTGCGAGGCCAAACCGCCATAGAACCAAGTACCTTCATCGCGCGGAAACCGCCGTTCGCCCAGTATCTATCCTAGATTGCCCCGTTCGAAAGTCGAATTCGATCCTCAGGCGCAGATTTTGAGCACGAGCCGCGGCACCCCTCACGGATGGATCGAACTGATGCCTAGATCACGATGATCCTGGATCGAATCGATCCAGGATCATGAACGTGATCGA
>CAZOOO010000325.1:0-2587 GCA_964581435.1 uncultured Hyphomicrobiales bacterium
ATGGTCGGCCCCTGCTCCGCTTCATAGTCGATCACCAGCATCGTGCCGGTCGGCGCCTCGAAATGGGTCGGCGCCTCGCGCTCCAGCCGCGCGCGCAAGCTCCACGGCAACAGCGCCGTCAGCGCTTCCGACAGGTCGCTTGCGGAAAAATCTCTCAGCGACGTCTTGCCGGTCAGCGCGGGCGCCAGCCACGTTTCAGTCTCGGCCGCGAGTCCTTTGTCCGAGAGATCGGGCCATTCCTCTCCTTCCACCGCGCGCAGGAACATCACCCGGTCGCGCCATTGCTTGAGCGATTTCGACCACGGCAGGCGGTCCAGCCCCGCGACCCTCAGTCCGTCGGCGAAGATGCGCGCCGTCGCCGTCGAGGGAACCACCGCCAGCGGCGTCTCGGACAGCGCGATCGCATGCAGCCGCTTGCGCCGCCGCGCCCGCAACGCCATCGCCGCGCGGTCGAACGTGACCTCGTCGTCGGTCTCGATCCGGCCGGCGAAGCGCGATTCGATGTCAGCCTGCGTAATCGGCGCAGCCAGCAGGATACGGCCGTTGGCGGCGGTGCCGGTCAGTTCGGCAACCGCGATGAAGGGCGTCCGCGCCAGCGCTGAGGCCGGATCGACCGACGCGCCACGGCCGTTGGCGAGCACGAACGAGCCGTTGCCGCGATTGCGCGCCACGCGATCCGGGAACGCGAGAGCCAGCATCACGCCGGTGGACGGAGTGATTTCTCCCTGCCCGCCAAAGGGGGGAGCGATCAGGGAAGCCGCCACCTGCGCCGCCCATCGCTCCGCGAGCCGCTTCGCGCCCGCGGCGCGCGGCGAGCGGTCGCGGCGGAAATTGTCGAGCCGCGAATCGAGATCGATGCTGTCGCCGCCCAGGCCGCGCTCGGTCAGCACCGCGGCGATGTCGGCCGCCTCGCGGCCCGCGCCGAACCGATGCGCTTCCACGATCATGCGCGCAAGCCGCGGCGGCAGCGCCAGCGCGCGCAGGTTCTTGCCATCGTCGGCGATACGGCCATCGGCATCGAGCGCGCCAAGCTCGCGCAACAGGCTGCGCGCCTCGTTCAAGGCCGGCGCGGGCGGCGGATCGAGAAACGTCAGCATCGCCGGATCGCGCACGCCCCATTGCGCCAGATCGAGCACCAGGGACGACAGATCGGCGCTGAGGATCTCGGGCTGGGTATAGGCGGAAAGCGAAGCGGTCTGCGGCTCGTCCCAGAGCCGATAACACACGCCGGGCTCGGTGCGGCCGGCGCGGCCCCGGCGCTGATCGACCGCGGCGCGCGAGGCACGCACGGTTTCCAGCCGCGTCAATCCGATGTCCGGCTCATAGCGCGGCACCCGCGCCATCCCGGAATCCACCACGATGCGGACGCCCTCGATGGTCAGTGACGTCTCGGCGATCGACGTCGCCAGCACCACCTTGCGATGCCCCTTCGGCGAAGGCGCGATGGCGCGATCCTGCACCGCTGCGTCCAGCGCGCCGAACAGCGGCACGATCTCGATCGAGGCATCATGCACGCGCTCGCCGAGGGCATTCTGGGTGCGCCGGATTTCGGCCGCGCCCGGCAGGAACGCCAGCACCGAACCGGCCTCGGCGCGCAGCGCCATGGCGATCGCGCCGGCCATCTGCCGTTCGAGAGGCACGTCGGGCTTGCGGCCGAGATACCGCGTCTCGACCGGAAAGGCGCGGCCCTCGCTTTCGATCACCGGCGCATCGCCGAGCAGCTTCGCCACCCGCGCGCCGTCGATGGTGGCGGACATCACCAGGATGCGCAAATCCTCGCGCAGGCCGCTCTGCACGTCACGCGCCAGCGCGAGACCCATGTCGGCATCGAGCGAGCGTTCGTGAAACTCGTCGAACAGCACCGCAGCGACGCCGGTCAGTTCGGGATCGTCGAGGATCTGCCGCGAGAAAATTCCCTCGGTGACGACCTCGATCCGGGTTGCCCGCGACACTTTCGAGCCGAAGCGCACGCGATAGCCCACGGTCTCGCCGACGCGCTCGCCCAGCGGCTGCGCCATCCGTTCGGCGCTGGCGCGCGCCGCGATCCGGCGCGGCTCTAGCACGACGATCTTCTGGCCCGCGGTCCAGGGCGCATCACGCAGCGCCAGCGGCACCCGCGTCGTCTTGCCGGCGCCCGGCGGCGCCACCAATACTGCCGCATTGCCCGCCGCGAGCGTGCGTCCGAGTTCGCCGAGCACGGAGTCGATCGGAAGCGGGTTGGCGAATGTTCGGATCACCGTCTCGGTTCCGTCATCACCCGCGAAGGCGGGTGATCCAGTAAAAGCAGGTTTCAGTGATTCCAAAGGCGGGGCGTACTGGATACCCCGCCTTCGCGGGGAATGACAGGCAGTTTGCGCACGCCGGTGATCCTTCAATGGTTAACGGCGCGTTCCGATCACGTCCCGGAGACCCGGCATATTATTTGATCGGTAAAAGGAGAACGCAACCGATCTTCCTGTAAAGATGCCCGATCGCGCCGAAAAGAGACACTCATGACCGGAAACGGCACAGCCGCACAGAAGAACGAACGGATCGACTGGGTCGACTATGCCAAGGGCATCTGCATCATCATGGTGGTGATGATGCA
>CAZOOO010000326.1:0-2568 GCA_964581435.1 uncultured Hyphomicrobiales bacterium
ACGTGCCGGCCGCCATCCATCCGAGCTGGCGCGCCTCGACGGTCCAGGAGGCGAGTTCCGGCATGTGATGGATCTTGATGTCGGCGTCCATCGTCTCCTTTACGAAGGCGACGATATCGGCGGCCGGAATCCACGGCGCGCCGAGGCGCGCAGTGATGTCGGAAGGGTTGAGATCGGCCGGCTGTACGCCTTGCAACGTAATGACGTTGCGCTCGTAGGACGGATCGAGCGCGGCCGCGGCCTCCGCCGCCTTCAGCTTGTCGCGGACAGGGCCGGAGAGGTACGAGTCGGCCGTGTGCCACGAGCCATCGGTCGGATCGCGGAAGATGGCGCTGCCGAGTTCGGCGACGACATCCTCGGTGTCGCGATGCAGCAGCTCGGCGATGTGATCAATATCGACACGACCACGCTCGTTCAGCACCACGGCCAGCGCGTCGGCCGCGCTGGTGATCACCGGCGCAAGCGGCGGCGCGATCACCCGCTCGGTGAAGAGCGGACCGGGCTTCGCCGTGTTGGTCTCGAGGTCGTAGTCCTCGATCGAGGCCACGAGCCAGCAGTCGGGGTCGTCGAGGAAGGGCTGGACGTTGGGGCGGCGGTGCGTCTCGCGCACTTCGCCCGTCTCTTCGTCCTCCATCATGGAGACGGTCGTGAAATTGATCGGACCGAAGTCGCGCACGAAGTTCGACCAGGCGATGCGCAGCCTGACCTGCGCGTCTTTCCACGGCCGGTCGAGCTCTTGGCACCTCAACACTTCGCGCACGGCATCGCGGATCGGGATCAGCTTCCGGATGATGCGGACATGCTTCTCCGGGATGCCTTCGGCGCTGCGCCCTTTGCGCGCTTTCACTGCGACGGGCTCACCGTCGAGGACCTGCATCAGGCCGTGGGCCTTGTCGAAGAAGTAGCTGCCCTCGCGGACATGGCGTTCGGCGGGCAGATCGACGTTAGACGAATCGCCGGCTTCTTCCAGGTCGGGATCGATCACCTCAGGCTCGCCGTCGTAGACGGCTTCCGGAAGGAGACCGACCGCTGCCGCGACTGCGGTCTCGAGGTCCACGCTCTCGCGCCGCAGGCAGGTGTAGGCCTCGCCGAAGGGACCGGAGGCAAGCGCATGTTCGCCGAGCACGAACTCCGGATGCCGTGCGAACCAGCGGTTCACGCGGATGGCGCCCTCATCGGCTGTCGCCGGTCGCACCTCATCGAGGTCGAGCCAGAACATATTGCCTTCCGCGTCGCCGAGCTTGCGCTTGCGGAAGAACAGGAGGTCGACGACGACATCGGTGCCGGCGCTGGCGCGGAAGCTGCCTTCGGGCAACCGGATCGCGGCGATCAGATCGGCTGACTTCGCAATATGCTCGCGCGCCGAGGCATCCGCCTTGTCCATCGTGCCTGAGCTCGTGACGAAAGCGGCGAGGGCACCCGGCTTCAGGAGATCGATCGAGCGCGCAATGAAGTAGTCGTGCAAACGCAACCCCATCGACCGATAGGCACGGTCTGACCGCACAGTGCGGTCTGAGAACGGCGGATTGCCGATGGCGAGATCGAAGCTTGCCGGCAGCTCGGTGCGCGCAAAGTCCGCGGGGACAATGCGCGCCCGCGGCTGCAACAGACGCACGATGCGCGCCGTGACCGGATCGAACTCGATGCCCGTCACATGCGAAGCCTCGCGAAGCCCCTCCGGCATCAGCGCCGGAAACAGGCCGGTGCCGATACCGGGCTCGAGTACGCGGCCGCCGCGCCAGCCGAGACGTTGCAGTCCCAACCAAATCGCCCGGACGATAAACTCCGGCGTGAAGTGCGCATACTGCGTGCAGCGCGCCAGCGAGGCATGGTCGAGATCCCCGACCGCATCCTGCAGGTCCTCGCCGATTGCCTCCCAGCCCTTGCGAAACTCGGCCTCGCCCGGACGCCGGAATACGAAGTTCGCAAGTTCGGACGCACCGAATCCGGTGAAGCGGATCAGCTCCTCCTGCTCTTCAAAGGTGGCCGATCGGTCGTCGGCCTCAATGGCGGCAGCGAGGCGGATCGCCGCGATGTTGTCGCGGGCGCGGTCCTTCCAGCCCTTCGCCAGCGCGCGGTCACCAGCGAGAGAGAAATTATCGCCTTTCGCGCGACGCGTGGATGATGTCGAATGCGCGACCGCCGCGACCGGGAGTGCAGGGGCCGGCGTCGACGGATCGGAATCGTCGTCATCGTCCGACTCGGCAGTACACCCGCCTGCGAACGCGGTGACACCGAGACCGAGGCCCGAGGAAAGCGCTGTGTTGCCAAAGAGGTCGAGGGTGAAGGGATCGTCTTGCGCCATGAAAGTTCTCCTTGTGGTGAAGGCGCGCGCCATCGGCCCGCCGAGTTGCCTCGGTCGGTTCGATCGTCACGGGGGGTCGGGTTGCGAGCGCTAGCGCGCCATGAGCGACAGCGAGACGTCGGTCTCGCTCAACTGCACGCGCAGATGCGTGAACCGGAAATCGCGATTGATGAGAGGGATGAGTTGCTCTGCGTCGATGAACTCGATCCCGTCGTCACCGCCGAAGTGGCGGCGCTTGTAGTCGAACCAGTCCGGATTGCCGA
>CAZOOO010000327.1:0-2560 GCA_964581435.1 uncultured Hyphomicrobiales bacterium
TCCCGCGCTTCACAAGGACGGCCGGCGCATCTCGCTCGAATTCACCATCGTGCCGCTGACGGACGCGAGCGGCCGCATCACCGGGCTCGCGTCGGTGCTGCGTGACGTCACCGCCCGTTTCGAGGAAATCCGTCTATCGCGGGATCGTTGAACGCTTCCGCCGCGACCACGGGCATCGGCGGGTCGCTCACCTCAGCTCGCCGAAATGCTGGGCAACCGCGTCAAGACCCCGTCGGCCGTGAACGACTGGCTTCGCATGGGTGCGCATGCAGATGCAGCTCGCGATCGAGCCGGGCATGCGCAACGGTGATCCGACGCGCGGGATGCCCGCATCCTCGCCGGCGACGATCTGGATCGGCTGGGTCAGGAACAAGTCCATCAGGTGGAAGGCATCGAAGTTGACAAGCTGCATCAGGCTGCGGGTCGGCGCGATGCTCGGCGACGTGGAGCATTGGGCGCTTCTTCCGCCTTTTGCGGCACGACCGGATAGTAGCCCCTCTCGACGCCGCCCGCTTCGTCTGTGCGAGCCTTCACGGCGTTCTCCAGCATCGCGAATGCCCCGCCCGGATCGTCGCGCCCTCCCAGCCCTTGCGCAGGATCGCGCCACAGTCGGTGGTGCTGACCGCGCCAACGGCCTTGATGCGGCGATCGCCCGGAGCCGCGGTCACGGTATAGGCGCCGCCGGCACAGATTGGCGCCGATGCGGTCATGATCGACGTACGAAGCATCGTAAGATAATCGACGGCGGCGCTAATGTCCTCGACGCGCCCATGGAGGTTCTCAAGCTGGCCTGCGAACCCATTCCAATTAGTACAGTGACTAAGATCGAAACAGTGCGAAGTAAATCACGTACAGCCAGCCCAAAATGCCATGGATGATGGCCCAGAGTATCGAATGGTTGGCAGTGTATGATATCGCGATGGCAAGAGCGGAGCCGAAACCCACGCCGTATTTTGCTCCTTCGACTCGTACTCCGTAGTAGCGATTTCCATTCATGTTTCCAGCCTCCTAATTTTCAAGTTACCGCTGCAAGGTTATCCTTTTCTGCGTCGACAATCTTGAGCGCATCAAGGCAACAATCGTCAATGACGCCCGCCTCGCACCACCCTTCACAGCCAATTTCATAGTGATCGAGAGGCAGCCATCGGCGTCAATCGGCAGGATGCCCGGGCAAAGAGGAATCCGGTTCGCTCGAAAACGCTAAAAAGGCGCCATCTTCAACGCAATCAACCCGAGGCGGACAGCCGGGCCAATACGCAGCGTGCCTCATCCTACCACCAGCCTCCCTGCACGGGAGGAAAGAACTGGCGGCCGCCCCGGCGCGCATTGCTCGGCCGGGGATTTGGACTACGCTGGAAAAAGAAGCCGAAGCCGTCGTCTCCCTGCGGATTACCATTGTCCCAGCCGCTGTCGTCGGCCATGAGGACCACGCTCGGCTTGCGCGTGATGAAACCGCCCTGGGGCTGGTCGCTCAGCACCGCAACAAACTCGGTGCGATAGTTGGTCTCCTTGCTCAACGGCTCGTCGGAGACGACGATCGAGGATCGCGGCAATGCGGCCGGCGCGATGCGATCGAGGACTTCCTTCGGGATGGTGATGCGGTCGAGCGCGTTTTTGGCGTCATCCCCGTTCTCGATCGTGACAGCGGTCCAGCGCAGGTTCGCATCGTCCCGTGCGACCGCCGTGAACACGTGCGTGCCGAGTGGTTTGCCGGGATCGCGGATCGTGACCGGGACCTCGATCGTCGCATCGAACACCTCGCCGCCCCCGTCCGGTGCCGGCTTATGTGTGTTGCGCCGAACGTAAAGCATTTGCGCCGCGCGGCTGATGTAGATCGAGAACGGCTCGATCGCGAGCTTCGCATCGAGCGCCGCCTTCGCGGTGTCGCCCTTCTTTGTCTGAGCCGTCCTGGCCGCCTCCTTCGCGATGCCGGCGGCGTCGAGCTTTGATTTCGCGTCTGCCTTGGCTGTGTCTAGCTGGGTCTCCAGCTCCGCCGCTTTGGCAACGGCCTTTTGCTTACGGTCCTCAGCCTTCGTTCTGGCTTGATCGGTCTTGGCCGCGGCCAGCGCCTTGTCGGCGGATACGAGCGCGGCGTCGGCCCGGGCTTTGAATCGCTCCAGCTTGCGCAGGGACGCTGCGAGCGGTGCCGACTCGCGGGCTGCTGCGGCCGCGGTCTTTTTGGCCTCATCGGCCGCCTTGGCAGCCTCAGCGGCTTCGCGGGCGAGCCTCTCGGCATTTGCCGGAGCATCCGCGACGATGTCCGCGTTCGGCACGAAGAGCGATAGCGTCGGATGGGAAAAGCTGACGGGCATCGCATCGACAGGCGAGATGATCACGCGCATCCCGATCCGCGCCTTGTCGAACAGCTTCTCCGCAAATCCGTAAGGCATTCGCACGCAGCCGTGTGAGGCCGCATAGCCGGGCAACGGCCCGCCATGCAATGCGAGGCCGTTCCAGGTGATGCGCAGCATGTTCGGCATCCAGGCATCGTCATACATGGTCGAGTGGTGGTCCTTGTCCTTCTCTACGATGGCGAAAACGCCGGCCGGGGTCTCGCGCC
>CAZOOO010000328.1:0-2558 GCA_964581435.1 uncultured Hyphomicrobiales bacterium
CAGCGTGGCGAAGCTGTTGTAGGTGTACGCCTCCCAGGTGCTCCAGCGCGTCGCGACGTTGAACGAACGCGGCATTTCGTTGAACTCGCCGAGACTGTTGAACAACGGGATCATTCCGTAGGCAGTTCCCCTCGGAACGCTGCGCTGATAGTCCGCGCCGACAGTCAACAACGTGTCCTGCGTCAGATCAACCTCGACGATCCCGTAAAAAACCGAGCCTTTACGCCGGTAATGATCGAGGAACGATTGACTGTCCTGATGCGCGGCGACGAAGCGGCCACGCACGGTCCCGCTTTCATTCAGCGGGCCGCTGAGATCAAGTTCGCCGCGATAGTCGTTCCAGGAGCCGGCGCTGAGCGTGGTGTAGCCCTGAAAGGTACGGGTCGGCTTCTTGCGGATCATGTTGATCGTCGCACCGGGGTCGCCGACGCCGGTCAGAAGGCCCGCTGCGCCCTTCAGCACCTCGACGCGATCGTAGATCGCCATGTCCGTTCGCTGTTCGGTGGAGGCGTTGGCGGCTGAAAAATTCTGAAAAGAGATCGGCACCCCGTCATACTGAAAACTACGAATCTGGAAGCCGCGCGCGTAGAAGTATTTGCGCTCACCGCCGCGATCGCCGGTGCTGAGACCCGGCGTATGTTCGACGACCTCGCTGACCGATCTCAGATTGAAATCCTCGATCTGCTGGCGCGTGATGACGCTGATCGACTGCGGCGTTTCGCGCGGGGTGAGTTGAAGCCGTGTCGCGGTCGCGGTCACGCTCGGCGTGTAGGCGCCGGTGCCCTCCGTCCTGCCGGGATCGCTCGACGATGCGCCCTGCACGTCGATGGTGTCGAGCGAGATCGCGCCAGCGGGAGCCGCGCCGCCGGCGGCCGCCGTTGCACCGGGACGCTCGATGGCGACGGTTCGCGCATTGGTAAAGCGCCAGGTCAGTCCCGAGCCTTGCAGGAGCCGGCCGAGCGCCTGACCGGCCTCGATGCGGCCGGAAACGCCGGGCGACCGTTTGCCGGAAGCGATCTCGGGCAGATAGGTAATCTGCAGGCCGGCCTGCCGCCCGAATGCGGCAAGCGCGCCGGACAACGGGCCGGGCGGAATATCGAACGACGCCGCACGCGCGGTTTGCGCCGTGGCCCGCTCCGCCGTGCCGGCCATCGCGAGTCCGACGCAGGCCGTGCCCGCCAATGCCGCACGCAGGCAACTCGCCCGCAACCGCCGCAACCCGCTCCTGCTGTCATTCTGCCCCATCATGACGCCCCTTGCCGTCGTTTCCCGAGAGGCCGAGCCGCTCGATCGACGGCGGCCTCATCAGGTGAAACGACCGGGGCGTTTGGATTTTCTCCCCCTCGCCGCTTTTTTTTAGATCGGGGAAACGATGGTCAGCCAGGGCGAGAGCCGGCGAACCCTGCCGCCATAGGGGTGAACGACAGCTTCGAGCGCGGCGACCGGATCGTGGAGATCGAACACGCCGCTGATCCGCTCCGCGCCGAAGCGCGGGTCCGCGAACACGATACGGCCGGGCTGCCAGCGCGCGATCCTGGCCACAACGGACGAGATCGTCTCGCGCTCGGAGACGATGATGCCGTCGCGCCACGCCGCGATCTGGTCTCTCTGGCGGCGGCCGCGCTCGACGGCATGAGTCTTCCCGTCCAGCGCAAGCCATTCGCCTTGCGCGAGATTCTCGCCGTGGGCGAGAGGCGAATCCGGGGCCGCGACTTCGACAAGGCCGTCATGAACCGAAACGCTGATAAACCCGGCGTCGCTGCTCACATCGAACGCCGTGCCGCGCGCCGTGGCCGTCATATCCTCCACCGCCGCCTGAAACGGCCGCGCGCCGTCTTTCGCCACATCGAAGAACGCCATTCCGGACAGGAGCCGGACCCGCCTGAGCGACGGCGTGAAATCCGTCCGGATCGCGCTGT
Organism: uncultured Hyphomicrobiales bacterium; assembly: GCA_964581435.1. Taxonomy (GTDB): domain Bacteria; phylum Pseudomonadota; class Alphaproteobacteria; order Rhizobiales; family Xanthobacteraceae; genus Nitrobacter. The sequence continues at coordinate 1,920 of CAZOOO010000328.1, forward strand.
CGGGGCCGAGCGTGACGACGGTGTCGTCCGACAGGACAACGTTGCGCACCTCCGCCGTCGCGGTTTTGTAATCCGCCCGGAGACGAACGAGGACATCCGGCCCGTAAAGCGCGCCCGCTCCCAATACGGCAAGGCCGGCGATGCCGCCCGTGATGACGGTGCGCCGCGACACCGCCTTTGTCTCCTGCGCGGCCTTCCGGCGATCTTCGAGCACCTGGCCGGCCATGCCGTGGATCTCTGCGACCTCGGACCACGCCGCCTCATGTTCCGGCCCCCGCGCCCGCCAGCGCTGCACCAGTTCGCGCGCAACCGGGTTTGCCGGGTCACCCTGCAAGCGAATGATGAGATCGAGCGCTTCCTCGAACAGCTTGTCGTCCTGTGACGCCTGTTTCGTCATGGGGCTGCAAGTCCACTCACGCCGTCACCTTAAGCTTCGCTTTTGATGAAATCAGAAGAAAAGCTCCAGGTTCTTGTTTTCGCTCGCAAACGATACCGGCGAGCCAAATCCGCTCTACATTATCTGGAACGAATTCAGGAGAGGGATTTTCTCCCCGCGCCCTAAATCGCGTCGTCGTTCAGGCGTTCGCGAAGATGCCGGTAGGCGCGGCGGATCAGCGTCCATGTCCGCGAGGTGGAGAG
>CAZOOO010000329.1:0-2552 GCA_964581435.1 uncultured Hyphomicrobiales bacterium
TCTCGATCCACGGCGTGCGCCAGCAGGTGCTGGACGCCCAACTCGCCGCCGCGGGCCTGCCGCCGCTCGTCGTGCCGATTCCCGATCCGTGCCCGAACGAGGCCTATGAAGCGCGGATGACGCGGGCGATGGCCGATGCAAGGCGATCCGGCATCACGCATATCATCTTCGGCGATCTGTTTCTCGCGGACATCCGCGCCTATCGCGAACAGAAGCTCGCCGGCTCCGGGATCACGCCGGTGTTTCCGTTGTGGGGTCGGCCCACCCCGGCGCTTGCGCGCGAGATGATCGCAAGCCGGCTGGAAGCCCGTCTGGTCTCGGTCGACCGGGCCAGGCTCGGCCGTTCGTTCGCAGGCCGCAACTTCGATGAAAGGCTATTGAAGGATCTTCCGGCAGGAATCGATCCGTGCGGCGAGAACGGCGAGTTTCACACCTTCGTTTTCGCCGCGCCGATGTTTTCGCAACGGATCGAGATCGCATGCGGCGACATCGTCGAGCGCGAGGGGTTTGCCTATTGCGATCTCGTGCCGGCGTAATCGCGGGAGCATCGAGGCCCGCGTTCTCGCCCGAGGACATGCTTCGCTCGAAAACCCTTTACCCGCGCAAGCTCCCGCCGGTTTTCTTCGTGACCTCGGCGACGATCTTCGCCGCGACCGCGTCGATCTCCTGATCGGTGAGGGTCTTGTCGCGCGGCTGCAGCGTCACCGCGATGGCGACCGATTTCTTGTCTTCGTCGATGCCCTTGCCTTCGTAGATATCGAACACGGTAACGCCGGAGACGAGCTTCCTGTCCACGTTCTGCGCGGCGCGCACGATATCGGCCGCTTTCACGCCGCGATCGACGATGAAGGCGAAGTCGCGCGACACCGGCTGGAACGCCGGCAATTCCAGCACCGGCTTGGCGCGCGTCGCTTTCTGCTTGCCTTCCGGAATGCGCTCGAGGATCACCTCGAACGCCATCACCGGGCCGTCGGCCTTCAGCGCTTCGAGCACGCGCGGATGCAACTCGCCGAAACAGCCGAGCACGTTCTGGGGGCCGATCTGGATCGCGGCCGAGCGGCCCGGATGCAGCCATGCCGGAAAGTTTTTCGATTCGCTGCCGGTTGCGATCTGCAATGCCTGCACCGGTGCGCCGGCGGCAGCCAGCACGGCGAAGGCATCGGCCTTGACATCAAGCGCATCCGCCGCGGCCGAACCCGACCAGTGGCGTCCGAGGCCCGCCGGCGAGGCGATGCCGCGGCGAAGCCCCGCGGCCGCCATGAACTGATCCCGCGGGCCGTCGCCTCTGAAAACCTGCCCGACCTCGAACAGCGCGACATCGGGAAAACCCCGGTCGGCATTGGCCTGCGCGATCGCGACGAGCCCCGGCAGCAGGCTCGGCCGCATGTCGGACAGATCAGAAGCAATAGGGTTAGCCAGCGCCAGTTCGCTTGAGCCGCCGCCGAACAGTTCGGCCTGCGGCTTTGCGATGAACGACCAGTTGACGGCTTCGATCATGCCGCGCGCCGCCAGCGCGCGCCGCGCCCGCCGGGTGCGCGACTGGATCGGCGTCAGCACGGGCTTGCGCTGCGCCTCGCCGCGATCGAACGGGGTCATCGGCACCTTGTCGACGCCGACGATACGCACGATCTCCTCGACGATATCGGCCTTGCCGTGAACGTCGGTGCGCCAGGTGGGAATGGCGACCTTCACCACCGGACCGCTGCCGGCCACCATGAAACCGAGATGGCCGAGAATGCGCCGCACTTCCACCAGGGGCACGTCGATGGCCGCGAGCCGCTTGATCTCGCTCAAGGGGAAATCGATCACCCTGTCGTCAGGCAGCGCCTGTCCGACAATGACATTCTCCGACGGCGTGCCGCCGCAAAGCTCCATCACGAGCTGCGTCGCCATCTCCAGGCCCGGCACCATGAAGGCGGGATCGACGCCGCGCTCGAAGCGATAGCGCGCGTCCGAATTGATGCCGAGCCTGCGGCCGGTCTGCGCGATGTTGATCTCACTCCACAGCGCCGATTCGATCAGCACGTCGGTCGTGGTCTCGTCGCAGCCGGTTGCCTCGCCGCCCATGATGCCGGCAAGCGATTCGACGCCGTTGTCGTCGGCGATGACGCAGACGTTCGGATCGAGCGGATAGGTGCGGCCGTCGAGCGCCTTGAGCGTCTCGCCATCACGGGCGCGGCGTATCGTGAGATCGCCATGCACCTTCTTGGCGTCGAATACATGCAGCGGGCGGGCGCGGTCGTAGGTCATGAAGTTGGTGATATCGACCAGCGCATTGATCGGGCGCAGGCCGATCGAGGTCAGGCGCTTTTGCAGCCAGTCCGGCGACGGACCGTTTGTCACCCCGCGCACCATTCTCAGCGCAAAGCCGGGGCACAGCGAAGCGTCCTCCACCGTGACCTTCACCGGACAGGGGAATTCGCCCTTGACCGGCTTGACGGTCGGAGCCTTGAAGCGGCCCATGTCGGCGGCGGACAGGTCGCGCGCGATGCCGTGGACGCCGGTGCAGTCCTGCCGGTTCGGCGTCAGGTTGATCTCGATCACGGGATCGC
>CAZOOO010000330.1:0-2551 GCA_964581435.1 uncultured Hyphomicrobiales bacterium
GCCGTCGAATTCCAGCGGTCCCTTGGTGACCGGACAGACCAGAATCTCCAGAAGCTTCGGATCGACGGTATCTTCGGAACGGTCGGAGTGGGGCGGCGTCATGAAGGTCTCTTCGAAGGATGGTCCGTCCACATCTGTTGCGGCGGCCTGATTGGAACGAACGCTCTTCGCCTACTGTAATCCAGGGTCGCCGCTGGTGCGCTTTTTCGCGAGGTCCATCTCGGTCACCGCGATCAGAATTTCCGCGCGCGTTTTCAAGTCGGGAGCCTCCAGCATCGCCTGCTTCTCCGGCGCACCATAGGGCGACATCATCGCCAGCGCGTTGACCAGCGCCTCGTTGGGGGCGTTCTCGATCCCGCTCCAGTCCACCTTCAGGTCGTTGACCTTGAGAAAATCGGTCAGCACCTCGAGCAGCCGCTTGCGGTCGACGGCGTCCTCGCCCTTGCGTGCGGTCAGGTCGTCGACGTAAGCGAAGAAATCGACCTTGCACTGGCGATAGGGCGTCAACACCGTCAGCTCTTCCACGACCTTGAAACGCGAAATACCGGTGAGTTCGAGAATATATCGGCCGTCGCCGGATTCGGCGAACTGCGTGATGCGTCCGGCGCAGCCGACATGGAACAGCTCCGGCTTGTCCTCGCTCGCGGAATGGGTGATGTCGGGCTGGATCATGCCGATCAGGCGATGGCCGTCCCGGAGCGCGTCGTCGACCATTGCGAGATAGCGCATTTCGAAGATGTTGAGCGGCATTTGCCCGCGCGGCAGCAGCAGCGCGCCAGGCAGCGGGAACACCGGTATGACTTCGGGAAGGTCACCGGGACCGCGGTAGTCGGCATTGATGGGCATGAGATGGTCCGGTGCTGGCGCGTATTCCGCAAAAGTGGATACCGGCTTTGCGATCAGAATACGCGCAAGTTATTAATTGAGAGCATTTTCTTTACGCTAAACCGGATTCCCACTTTAGCCGGAAAATGCTCTGACGGGCAAAACGTGCAGCCTCCTCTCGACATTCGCAGGACATTCGCCGAACGGGTGCGAATGCCGGAGGCGGACCGCTAGATCACGTTCATGATCCTGGATCGAATCGATCGAGGACCATGAACGTGATCGATTCCAATATTTTAGAGCCGTATGCGGGCGGAAAACCGCTGCACACTTTTCCTCATCCCGCTCTAGGAAAACAGGATCGTCGACAGTCGTTTGCGCCCCTCGACGGTGGCTTCGTCGGCGGCGCCCCACGCTTCGAAGAATTGCACGAGCTGCTTGCGGGCGGCATCATCGTTCCATTTGCGGTCGCGCTTCACGATTTCGAGCAGGTGACCGGTGGCCTCGCTGCGTTTGCCGCCGGCGTTCAGGGCGGTAGCCAGGTCGAAGCGCGCCTGATGATCGAGCGGGTCGGCCGCGACCTTCTGCTCGAGTTCGGCGACCGGACCGAGTGAACTCGCCTGTTCGGCGAGATCGATCATGGCTTGAACGGTTGTGACGGCGGCGTCGCCGCGCTTCGATTCGGGGACCAGCGCGAGCGTTTGCTTGGCTTTGTCGATCGCGCCGGTGCTTGCATAGCAGCGCGCAAGTCCGGCGATCGCCGGAAGACTGGCGGCGTCGATACCGAGAACCTCGGCGTAGACCGCGGCCGCCGTGGTCGGATCGCCGGCGTCGAACGCGGCTTTCGCCTCTTGCAGGATTTCCTCGATACTCGGACTGCCGGGCGCCGCCCCCGCGCCTTGAGTCAGCTTGTCGATGAAATCCTTGACCTGGCTTTCGGGGACGACACCTGTGAAGTAGTCGACCGGCCGCCCGCCGGCGAAGGCGAACACCGCCGGGATCGACTGATTACCGATCTGGGCCGCGAGCTGCTGAAAGATGGCGGGATGCTGGTCGATATTCATCTTCGCCAGCCTGACCTTGCCGGCGGCGGCGCGAACCGCCTTTTCCAGGACCGGGGTCAGTTGGCGGCACGGGCCGCACCACGGCGCCCAGAAATCGACCAGCACCGGCCGGTTCATCGATTCCTCGATGACATCCTTCATGAAGGTCTGGGTCGTCGTCTCGTTGATCAGATCCGACGCTTGCGGTGGCGGCCCGCTGCCGTGCTCGACTATGGTCACGTGTTCCTCGCCTGATGTCTTCCGGAATGGGCGGTCCGGTACCGTTTTCCGAAGTTCGCACGTCCTTGCGGCATCCTTTGACGCGAACCTCGGGATCAAAGGGACACCGGCAACCCTAACAAGTCCAGAAGGAGTTCAGAAGTTCGCTCGGCGAACGCGCCGGGACGAAGTTGACGTCTGAAGCACCGCGCTGGCACGCTCCGAACCCATAATTGGTCCCTGCGCGGAAATTTTGCAATTGGCGACGGAACATCGTTTCGTCCCGGTTCTCCGAAATTGCATTGCGATGGCGCCGACGGCGGTCATTTTCCCGCCCGCATCCCGCGTCTCAAAATATTGGAATCGATCACGTTCATGATCCTGGATCGATTCGATCCAGGATCATCGTGATCTAAGGCGCGTGGGGATTCATCTTGAATTAATGACGGCGGCGGCGAGATAGA
>CAZOOO010000331.1:0-2526 GCA_964581435.1 uncultured Hyphomicrobiales bacterium
TGTTGCGCGGACGGGATGCGCCCCAGAGTAGCGGCACAGTCTATGTCACGGTGGCAGGCCGGTTGCTGGCCCTCGCCGAACTGGGACATGGCGAACTCATCCCCAAGCGCGTGTTCAACCTGACCGGGCTGACAGCCAGTTCCGGCCGCAACGAAAACGAAAGAGGCTGACGATGTCGGTAACCGCCGAACGCAAAGCTGAAATCATCAAATCCAGTGCCCGCAAATCCGGCGACACCGGTTCGCCTGAAGTTCAGATCGCGATCCTGTCGGAACGGATCGTCAACCTCACGAGCCACTTCAAGAGCCACGGCAAGGACAATCACTCCCGCCGTGGTCTCCTGAAGCTCGTCTCCACGCGCCGCTCCCTTCTCGACTACGTCAAGAGGAAGGACGAGGCGCGTTACAAGGCTTTGCTCGAGAAGCACAACATCCGCCGCTGAGCAAAGCTTGCGCGCATCCCCGCGCTGCGATGCGCGGACGTCAACGTCCGCGTCATGCGTGACCTGCGAAGAATCGACCTCCGGTTTTTGGGAGGCAGATCACGTCTCAAGAAGAGCGTGTCCAGCGGCAATCCGGCGGCTGGGCGATGACGGGTCAAATGCCCGTACCATCGGAAGGATGGACGCCATTCAAGACCTGAAGACCATGGCAGGATCGCCGGACGCTGACACAACTATGATCGTTGTGGCCAGCGTCTCGCAATCTTGCGCATGGTCTTTGCGTCTGGCGTCCGTGCTTTCGTGAACCCATGAAAGACAACAAGATGTTCAACAAGCATTCAGTCGAGATCGACTGGGGCGGGCGTCCGCTCAAACTCGAGACCGGCAAGATCGCCCGCCAGGCCGACGGCGCCGTGGTCGCCACCTACGGGGAGACCGTCGTGCTCGCCACCGTGGTCGCTGCGAAGACGCCGCGCGAAGGCGTCGATTTCCTGCCGCTGACCGTCGACTATCAGGAGAAGACCTACGCCGCGGGCCGTATTCCCGGCGGCTATTTCAAGCGCGAAGGCCGCCCGAGCGAAAAGGAAACGCTGGTTTCCCGCCTGATCGACCGCCCGGTCCGTCCGCTGTTCGCCGACGGCTGGCGCAACGAGACCCAGATCATCGTCACGGTCCTGTCGCACGACATGGAGAACGATCCCGACGTGCTGGCGATGGTGGCGGCGTCCGCGGCGCTGACGCTGTCGGGCGTACCGTTCAGGGGTCCGATCGCCGCCGCCCGCGTCGGCTTCATCAACGACGAATACGTTCTCAATCCGACGCTCGACGAAATGGCCGACACCCAGCTGGAGCTGGTCGTCGCCGGCACGGCGGACGCCGTGCTGATGGTCGAATCCGAGGCCAGGGAGTTGAGCGAGGAGATCATGCTCGGCGCCGTGATGTTCGGCCACCGCCACTTCCAGCCGGTCATCAACGCCATCGTCGAGCTCGCCGAGAAGGCCGCCAAGGAGCCGCGCGAGATCGCCGTGATCGACGACAGCGCGCTCGAGACCGAAATGCTCGGCCTGATCGAAGGCGAACTGCGCGCCGCCTACGCGGTCGCCGACAAGCAGCAACGCCAGAATGCCGTCGCTGCCGCCAAGGCCAAGGTCATCGCCCACTACTTCCCGGACGGCCAGGAGCCGAAATACGACAAGCTCCGCATCGGCGGCGTGTTCAAGCACCTCGAAGCCAAGATCGTGCGCTGGAACATTCTCGATACCGGCAATCGCATCGACGGCCGCGATGTCAAGACGGTGCGCAACATCGTCGCCGAAGTCGGCGTGCTGCCGCGCGCCCACGGTTCGGCGCTGTTCACCCGCGGCGAAACCCAGGCGATGGTCGTGACCACGCTGGGCACCGGCGAGGACGAGCAGTACATCGACGCGCTGTCCGGAACCTACAAGGAGACGTTCCTGCTGCACTACAATTTCCCGCCCTACTCGGTCGGCGAAACCGGACGCCTCGGCGGAGCCAAGCGCCGCGAGATCGGCCACGGCAAGCTGGCGTGGCGCGCGATCCATCCGGTGCTGCCGCCGCATCACGAATTTCCTTACACCGTCCGCGTGGTCTCCGAGATCACCGAATCCAACGGCTCGTCGTCGATGGCTTCGGTGTGCGGCGCCTCGCTGTCGCTGATGGACGCCGGCGTTCCCCTGAAGCGGCCGACGGCGGGCATCGCCATGGGCCTCATTCTCGAAGGCAGCCGCTTTGCCGTGCTCTCCGATATTCTCGGTGACGAGGATCATCTCGGCGACATGGACTTCAAGGTCGCCGGCACGGAAGCGGGCATCACCTCGCTGCAGATGGACATCAAGATCGCCGGGATCACCGAGGAGATCATGAAGGTCGCGCTCGCCCAGGCCAAGGACGGACGCATCCACATCCTCGGTGAAATGGCGAAAGCCCTCACCAATGCCCGCGCCGAACTTGGCGAATACGCCCCGCGCATCGAAACCTTCAAGATTCCGACCGACAAGATCCGCGAGGTGATCGGCACCGGCGGCAAGGTGATCCGCGAGATCGTCGAGAAGACCGGCGCCAAG
>CAZOOO010000332.1:0-2509 GCA_964581435.1 uncultured Hyphomicrobiales bacterium
CGGTCAGGGTCCGCCGACGGGATAATACTCTCAGGCACAGCGACAGATGGGGTTTGGCAGGTTTTCAGGGAATCTTCCCTTTTAACCATAAGGACCCCTGATGGCGACGCACGTTTCCGAAGCGCCGACCCTGCAAAAAACGCCCCTGCACGCCCTTCACCTGGCGCGGGGCGGCAAGATGGTCGCGTTTGCGGGCTATGACATGCCGGTGCAATACGCGTCCGGCGTGCTGAAGGAACATCTCCACACCCGCGCTGGAGCCGGCCTGTTCGACGTCTCGCATATGGGCCAGATCGCGCTGCGGCCGAAATCCGGCAATGTCGGGGACGCCGCACTGGCGTTGGAGCGGCTGGTGCCGCAGGACATCGTGGCGGTCGCGCCGGGACGGCAGCGCTACGCGCTGTTCACCAACGCGGCCGGCGGCCTGCTCGACGACCTGATGGTGGCCAATTTCGGCGACCACCTGTTTCTGGTCGTCAACGGCGCCTGCAAAGCCGCCGACGAAGCGCATCTGCGGGAGCACCTTTCCGATGCCTGCGCCATCGAGGTTCTGGCGGATCGCGCGCTGGTCGCGCTACAGGGCCCGAAGGCAGCGTCCGTGCTGGCAAAGATATGTCCTGAAGCACCGGCGATGACGTTCATGGATGCCGTCCCTCACCAGGTCGGCGGCGTCACCTGTTTTGTCTCGCGTTCGGGCTACACCGGCGAGGACGGTTACGAAATTTCGATTCCCGCGGCCCAGGCCGAGGACGTGGTGTCGGCATTGCTCGATGACCCGGACGTGGCGCCGGTCGGACTTGGCGCGCGCGACAGCCTGCGGCTCGAGGCCGGCCTCTGCCTTTACGGTCACGACATCGACGCCACGACGACGCCGGTCGAGGCCGCGCTGGAATGGTCGGTGCAGAAAAGCCGGCGCAACGGCGGCGCGCGCGCCGGCGGTTTTCCCGGCGCCAATGTCATTCTGTCCCAGTTCGAGCAAGGCGCGGCCCGCCGCCGCGTCGGGCTGAGGCCGGAAGGCCGCGCGCCCGTGCGCGAGGGCGCGCCGCTGTTCGCCGATACAGGCTCCGCCGATCCGATTGGCGCGGTGACATCGGGCGGCTTCGGGCCGAGCCTGAACGCGCCGATCTCGATGGGCTATCTGCCGGTCTCACATGCCGCCACGGGCGGTCTCGTCTTTGCAGACGTACGCGGACAGCGGCTGCCGCTACGGGTATGCGCGATGCCTTTCGTTCCACACAATTACAAGCGTTGAGGATTTGTCATGACCGTTTTGTATACCACCGACCATGAGTGGCTCCGCATTGAGGGCGATACGGCAACGATCGGCATTACCGGCTACGCGCAGTCTCAGCTCGGCGACGTCGTCTTCGTCGAGCTTCCGAAAGTCGGAAGCCAGCTCACGAAGGCCCAGGCGGCCGCGGTGGTCGAGTCGGTCAAGGCGGCTTCCGACGTCTATGCGCCGATTACGGGCGAGGTTCTGGAAGTCAATGACGCACTCGGCGCGGAGCCCGCGCTGGTCAATTCCGACGCCGAAGGCAAGGCCTGGATTTTCAAGCTCAGGATCGCCGACAGGAGCGAGCTCGAAGGCTTAATGGACGAGACAGCCTACAAGGCGCACACGGCGTGAGCATTTTGCGTGTCCGGCACAAAGCCCGGCATCGCGCATTCATAACTTTATTTATGCAGCAAGGAGCCATTCGATGATCGCCCGTGAAGATCCCGCCATAACCTTCGCGCGCCGCCATATCGGTCCATCGTCACGCGATATCGCTGCAATGCTGAAAACCGTGGGCGCGAAGAGCCTTGAGGCGCTGATGAACGAAGCGCTGCCCCCGTCGATCCGGCAGAAGGCGCCGCTCGATCTCGGCGAAGGGTTTAGCGAAACTGAAGTGCTGACGCATATGCAGGCCCTCGCGGCGCAAAACCAGCCGCTCACGTCGCTGATCGGGCAAGGCTATTCCGGCACGATCCTGCCTGCGGTGATCCAGCGCAACATCCTGGAAAATCCGGCGTGGTACACGGCCTATACGCCCTATCAGCCGGAAATCAGCCAGGGCCGGCTGGAGGCGCTGTTCAATTTCCAGACCATGATCTGCGACCTCACCGGCCTCGACGTCGCCAATGCGTCGCTGCTGGACGAGGCAACCGCGGCGGCGGAGGCGATGGCGCTCGCGGAGCGGGCGTCATCGGTGAAAACAAAAGCGTTCTTCGTTGATCATGAAGTGCATCCGCAGACCCTGGCCGTGCTGCGCACCCGCGCGGAGCCGCTGGGCTGGACGCTCGTCACCGGCGATCCACTGCGCGACCTCGACAAAGCGGACGTGTTCGGCGCGGTGTTGCAATATCCCGGCACATCCGGCGTCGTACGCGACCTGCGCCCGGCCATCGCCGCGATCAAGGCGAAAGGCGGCCTTGCGGTGGTCGCAGCAGACCTGCTGGCGCTCACGCTGCTGACCTCGCCCGGCGCGCTCGGCGCCGACATCGCCATCGGCTCCGCGCAACGCTTCGG
>CAZOOO010000333.1:0-2473 GCA_964581435.1 uncultured Hyphomicrobiales bacterium
CGGTCGATCCGGCGGCGCCGGGACTGGCCGAACTGATGCTGGGCGAGGTGTCTTTTGGTGAAGTCATCAGCCGCGACGGACAGTCGCCGGTTCATCTGGTCGTCGCCGGACGCTCCGGCGCCGATCGCTCGCTGCTGCAATCGCCGCGCCTCGCAATTGCGCTGGACGCTCTTCTGCGCGTCTACGATCACGTGCTTCTCGTCGCCGGCACAGCCACCGACCTGCCGGCGAAGCTCCTGACGGAGCAGGCGCGCGCAATCGTCATTCCCGACCCGTCGATGAACGCGGATGGGCGGATGCGGATGAGCAGCCAGCTCAAGGCTATCGGCTTTACGGCGGTGACGATGCTCGACCCGGCATCGCTTCGCCCGGACACCCGGATCGGCCCTCGCGAGGCAGCTTGACCGTTCGCCGGAGCGAAGGCGTCAGCGATGCAGTGCGCCGCGCAGCGTCTGCGCCATCCGCCTCAATGCCGGCGTCTGCTTCACGACGCGTTTGGCGCGAGCCAGCGACGACATGCCGATGGCGGCCATTCTGCCGCGCGTGGTGAGCGGCAGGTAGCTGTCGAAGATGGGCTCGTCGCTTTTGCAGAACAGGCGCTTGTAGTCGTCTGATCCGATTCCGAGGTCGAGCGAGGTATAGCCGCGCTCGGCGTAGTGATCGATGATATCGCGCATCAGAATCAGGCCGGGACTGTAGCGGGCGTTGTCCGACATCGTGTAGGTGTTGAACATCATCGAGAAGCGGTGACCGTCCGCGACGCCGGCGAACATCGCGATCACCTCGGCATCGCATTCGAGGCCATGAATTTCGATGACGCGCCCGCCGTCCGTCAGCGGCGTCAGGCAGGCCGCGCGCAGGAAGCCTTCGACGCCGGCATCGGCGAATACGTTCGGCAGCTTCTGCGCGGCCATCCGCAGCGGCTTGATCGTGAAGAACGCATCGCACATCCGCTTGATCTCGGCGTCCGTCGACGCCACGCAATAGCGATAGCCGGGCAGCGCCTCGAGCTTGCGTTGCTTGCCCTTGAGCCGGCGTCGAAACGAGTTGCTGATGCGCTCCGACGGAGCCGCGCCCGGCGCCATCGTCATCAGCGGGCAGCCGTTGGCGGAGAGCTGGTTCGGCAAGAGCGCCATCGGATTTTGCAGGTTGCACCAGCGCCGCGGCTGCCGCGTGAACGCCAGCACGTCGATTCCGGCCGAAAGTTCGCTGACGCCTAGAACCAGCGCGTCGAGGTCTGCACGTGTAGCGGAGACCGCGAATTCCCGCTGCCAGAGCGCCATATTGAAGGTCGTATGCTTGCCGCCCATGAACCGTGCGACGCGGACGCCGCTTTCCCTGCCGATCGCGAGCGGGAGCAGCAGCAGCGGTTGCCGCTGAGCGTCGCGGGCGACGATAATGCCGGGCAGAAGCCGCTCGCCGGTTCCGACGTGCCGCTGCCAGGCTGACAGGAAGTCGAACCGCTGATAGGGCGTCGAAAACTGCGACACCTCGAGGTCACGCCAGACCGGCTCGGCTTCGCGCAGATCCTGAAGGATTTCGAGATGCGCGATACGGCTTTCACCTGATCGCACCTGTGCTTTCGCGGTCGGACGTTCGATCAGAGCCGCCATGGTCATTGCTGAACCTGTTATCGTTTTTTGTTTGCTTTTTGATCTGGCGGAACTTGGCACAAAAAATGTCAACAAAGAGTAATGGCGATGCGGGCGACGAGGAGGCGGTTCGCGAAGGCATTCGCGCCGGAACTCGACGGATCCCAAGGCTCGAACCGCGGGTTCGCGATCGCTGCCCGGGAATGGCCGGCAGACGCTTCACGCGTCAGGTTTCGCCATCCAACTCACGATCGGCATAGCCGGCAGGACCCAGCCGAGTCCGGCGACAACGTAGAAAATCGCCTGGTAGAAGCCGGACGCCGCGAGCCACGGCGTTTGTGCAACCGTCATGCCCAGCAGCGACCAGACGACGACCAGCACGAGTAAAACGATCGTGCCGAGAAATTTTCGAGTGCGTATCCGCATACCTTAAAATACAACTCGTGGCCGGGACGAGGCTTGCGCCGGGGCTGCGGTGGACTATAAAGGGCACGAAAAATACCTTCAACCGTGGCTTTTTTGATGACCCGTCCGACCGCACAAAAGGAATCCCGTCTGCGCGCCGTGCGCGGGTGGCTTGTGTTGATGGCGCTGCTGATTGCCGCGATGGTGTTGGTCGGGGGCGCGACGCGGCTGACCGAATCCGGTCTCTCGATCGTCGAATGGAAGCCTGTGACCGGCACGCTGCCTCCGCTTTCTCAGGAGGAGTGGTCTCGGGCTTTCGAGGGCTACAAAGCAATACCGCAGTATCGCGAGATGAACGCGGGCATGACGATCGAGCAGTTCAAGACCATCTTCTGGTGGGAGTGGAGCCATCGTCTGCTGGGACGCTTCATCGGCGTCGCGTTCCTGCTGCCGTTCCTCTGGTTCATGTGGCGCGG
>CAZOOO010000334.1:0-2469 GCA_964581435.1 uncultured Hyphomicrobiales bacterium
CCAGCAGCATGCCGAACGTTCCGATCTCGATGGTATGCCAGCCGAAGGTGCCTGCCGCATAGATCCCGCCGAACGCGAACAGCGACACCAGTCCGTCGGTGTAGATCATGTTGGCGAGCAGGAAGGTCGCAAGTGACCGCCGTTCCGGCAATTCGCGGAGCGTACCGCGCAACCCGATCAGTCCTTCGCGGAGAGCGGCTCGCACCGAGCGTCTGGCCGGGAGATCCGGCGTCAGCAAGAACATCGGCAGGACGAAGACGACGAACCAGAGGCCGGTCAGCGGACCGGTGATGCGATCGCCCTGGTGGGTTGCGGGATCGAGACCGAACAACGGCGTCATGCCGAACAGCGTCTTGCCGGTTGTAGGATTGGCGGCGAGGAAACCCAGCACCAGGATCAGGCTGAAGATGCCGCCGATATAGCCGGTGGCCCATCCGGTCCCCGACAGGCGGCCGATCCTGTGCGGCGGCACCAGCGACGGCATCATCGCATTGTTGAACACGGTGGCGAATTCGACGCCGATGGTGGCGATGCCGTAGGCGGTCAGCAGCGGCAGGATCAGGCCGGCGTCGCCGGGCTTGCCGATCCACATCAGGCTGGAGCCGATCACCAGCAGCGCGCCGAAGGCCGCGATCCACGGCTTGCGCCGGCCGCTGGCGTCGGCGATGGCGCCCAGCACCGGCGAGGCGAGCGCGATCACGAGGCCGGCGGAGCCGGTCGCAAATCCCCACAGCGATTGCCCCTCGGCCGGCGTCGCCGCCACGAAAGTCGCGAAATAAGGCGCGAACACGAAGGTCGTGATCAGCGTGAAATAGGGCTGCGCCGCCCAGTCGAACATGATCCAGCTGGCAATGGCGGCGCGAGAGGCATAGCGCTCTCCCGAAGCCGCGCTATCCGCCGGCAAGGCTGTCGTCACCGTCATGCCCGATATGTTCATGTCTGACATGTTTCGTCGAATCGCGTGAGGCGTCTGACCTCGCGCCTGAATTCCTATAGCATCCTTCCCATTAACGAAAACGCCTCCTCCAGATCCGGAACCGAATGGATGATTCGCCGCGAGCCACGCCGGTACGTGTTTTCCGTGATCGCCTTCTGCGTGATCGTCGCATTGGCGCCGCTGTCGCCGTCCGCCTTCGCGCAGGACGCACGCGGCACGGTCCCGGCCGCGACCTCCGGCGCGATTCGTCCGGTCGCCGCCCAACACGGCATGGTGGTGGCTCAGGAGCGGCGCGCGGCCAGGATCGGCGCCGAAGTGCTCGCGCAGGGCGGCAACGCGGTCGATGCGGCGGTCGCGACGGGCTTCGCCCTCGCGGTCACCTATCCACGCGCCGGAAACATCGGCGGCGGCGGGTTCATGCTGATTCACCTGGCCGACCCTAATCGCGACATCGCCATCGACTATCGCGAGACCGCGCCCGGTGCGATGGAGCGCGGCATCTTCCTCGACGCCGGCGGCAGGCCCGACCCGGCGAAGTCGCGCGATTCGGCGCTCGGCATCGGCGTGCCCGGCACCGTCGCGGGGCTCGCGCTGGCGCTCGACAGATACGGCTCCGGCAAGTTCACCCTCGCCCGCCTTCTTCAGCCCGCGATCGCGCTGGCGCGCGACGGGCTCGAAGTCGCCGACGACAGCGCCGACACGTTGCCGGGATCGCACGACCGTCTTGCGCGCTGGCCGTCTTCATTGAAGATTTTCGCGCGTCCCGACGGCACTCCGCTGCGCGAGGGCGACCGGCTGGTCCAGACCGACCTGGCCGCGACCCTGACCATGATCGCCGAGCACGGGCCGCAAGGCTTCTATGAAGGCCCGGTTGCAGAAAAGCTGGTGAAGGGAATCCGCGCCGCCGGCGGGATCATGACGCTCGAAGACCTCAAGTCCTATCGGCCGCTGATCCGTGAGCCGGTGCGGGGCAGCTATCGGGGCCATGACGTCGTTTCGATGCCGCTGTCCTCGTCGGGCGGCACCGTGCTTCTCGAATCGCTGAACATCCTCGAAGGCTTCCCGATGCGCGATCTGCATCAGGGATCGGTGGATTCGCTGCATGTGCTGATCGAAGCGATGAAGCGCGCCTATGCGGATCGCGCGCGCTATCTCGGCGATCCCGCTTTCGTCAACGCCCCGGTCGAAACCCTGCTCGCGAAGGACTATGCCGCAAAACAGCGCGCCTCGATCGACATGATGCGCGCGACGCCCGCGGCCGCCGTGCTCGCGACGCCGCCGCACGAGGGCGACAACACCACGCATTTTTCCGTGGCCGACGCCTTCGGCAATGCCGTCAGCAACACCACGACGCTGAACTTCAGCTACGGCGTCGGACTGGCGGCGGAAGGAACCGGCGTCCTGCTCAACAACGAGCTTGACGATTTCACCGCCGCGCCGGGCGCGGCGAACGCCTTCGGGCTGGTCGGCTTCGAGGCCAACCTGCCCGGCCCCGGCAAGCGGCCGCTGTCCTCGATGACGCCGACCATCGT
>CAZOOO010000335.1:0-2443 GCA_964581435.1 uncultured Hyphomicrobiales bacterium
AACGCATCCAGCGCGGCGAGGACATCAGTACCCGACAGGAGGATCGCGACGCCGCGGCCGAAGCGATCGCCGCCGCCGGCGAATTCTTTGATCCGGAAGCACAACATGACGAGCCAGCCACGGGGGACGAGCAGAACACTGAGGAGAGATAAATCCCGTTCGCACGAGCGGCGCTCGCGTCTTTTTGTCAATCTCGTCAGAAGTTCCTAGCCGCCGTCGCAATCGCCTCAACAAGACTGTGGATGCGCGCTTATGCGTCCACATCGTCGTGTTTCGGGCGAAGTGGATACCGGTTCGCGTAGATTGATTTCAAAGCCGGAATGGCTCTATCGCTCAAGCCCATGAACAAGGCAAAACGGCCGGTACTTTCGTGCCGGCCGTTTGTTTTTTCGTATCCGCGGTCAGACTTTGAGGAGCGGTTCCTTCGACGTGAGCCCTCCGCCGCCAGGCTTGGGTTTGCGCGGCGGTGTCCGCTTGCGGGCGCCCGGAAGTTTCTCTGGTTTGGGTGTGACCGGCCCATCAAGGAACTCGAAACCGATCTTCTCGAGATCGACGCCCGCGACCGCTTCGTCCTTGACGAGAACGACGCGCACGTGGCCGCCGCCCTTGAGCTTGCCGAACAACACCTCGTCCGCCAGCGGCTTCTTGATGTGCTCCTGGATCACCCGCGCCATGGGCCGGGCACCCATTTGCTCGTCGTAGCCGTGCTCGACCAA
Source organism: uncultured Hyphomicrobiales bacterium (assembly GCA_964581435.1). Classification (GTDB taxonomy): domain Bacteria; phylum Pseudomonadota; class Alphaproteobacteria; order Rhizobiales; family Xanthobacteraceae; genus Nitrobacter. Next base: position 717 of record CAZOOO010000335.1, read on the forward strand.
CCAGGCCTTGGCCGGATCAGAAAGATCGATCGTCACAAAACGATCCGCAAGCTGTGCCTCGAGTTGCAACACGAACTTCTCAACCACCAAGCCAATCACGTCGGTGCTGAGATGGCCGAATGAGACAGTGGCGTCGAGCCGGTTACGGAACTCAGGCGAGAACTGACGGTTGATCGCCTCGCGATCGTCCCCTTCCCGCTTGTTACGCGTGAAGCCGAACGCAGCCTTCGCCATGTCGGAGGCGCCCGCATTGGTGGTCATGATCAGGATCACGTTACGGAAATTGACCTGCTTGCCGTGGTGATCGGTCAGCCTGCCGTGATCCATGATCTGCAACAGCACATTGTAGACATCCGGATGGGCCTTCTCGATTTCATCCAGCAACACCACCGAATGCGGATGCTGATCGACGCCGTCAGTCAGCAGGCCGCCCTGATCGAAACCGACATAGCCGGGAGGCGCGCCGATCAGCCGCGAAACGGTGTGCCGTTCCATGTATTCCGACATGTCGAAGCGCAGCAGCTCGACGCCGAGCGCCTCCGCGAGTTGTTTGGCGACCTCGGTCTTGCCGACACCGGTCGGGCCGGAGAACAGGTAGGAGCCGATCGGCTTTTCCGGTTCGCGCAAGCCCGCGCGTGCAAGCTTGATCGATGCCGTCAGCGCCTCGATCGCGCGATCCTGTCCGAACACGACGCGCTTGAGTGTCTGCTCAAGATGCTTGAGAACCTCCGCATCATCCTTCGACATGCTCTTGGGCGGAATTCGGGCCATGGCCGCGACCGTGGTCTCGATTTCCTTGATACCGATGGTCTTCTTCCGCTTGCTTTCGGTCACCAGCATCTGCGCCGCACCGGACTCGTCGATGACGTCGATCGCTTTGTCGGGCAACTTGCGGTCGTGAATATACCGGGACGACAACTGCACCGCCGCTTCGATCGCATCGTTGGTGTATTTCAGCTTGTGGTAGTCCTCGAAATACGGCTTGAGGCCCTTGAGGATGGCGATGGCATCCTCGACCGACGGTTCATTGACGTCGATCTTCTGGAACCGGCGGACCAGCGCGCGATCCTTCTCAAAATGCTGCCGGTATTCCTTGTAGGTGGTCGAGCCCATGCAGCGGATCGTGCCCGACGCCAATGCGGGCTTGAGCAGATTCGAAGCATCCATCGCGCCGCCGGAGGTCGCTCCCGCGCCGATCACCGTGTGAATCTCGTCGATGAAGAGAACCGCGTTCGGGTGTGCTTCGAGTTCCTTGAGCACCTGCTTCAACCGCTCCTCGAAGTCGCCGCGATAGCGTGTGCCCGCCAGCAGCGTTCCCATGTCGAGCGAGAATATGGTCGCGGCCGCCAGCACCTCGGGAACTTCACTGTCGACGATGCGCTTCGCCAACCCTTCGGCAATCGCGGTCTTGCCGACACCGGCGTCGCCGACAAAGAGCGGGTTGTTCTTCTGCCTGCGGCATAGCACCTGGATCGCCCTGCTGATCTCGACATTTCGCCCGACCACCGGATCGATCTTGCCGTCCCGCGCCTTCTTGTTCAGATTGACGCAGTAGGTTTCAAGCGCATCGCCCTTCTTCTTGGCATCGTCGCCACTCTTCGTTTCGGTCTCTTCGTCGACGCCGCGCACCGGCCGCGCTTCGGAGACGCCGGGGCGCTTGGCAATGCCATGACTGATGTAATTCACCGCGTCGTAGCGCGTCATATCCTGCTCTTGCAGGAAGTAGG
>CAZOOO010000336.1:0-2432 GCA_964581435.1 uncultured Hyphomicrobiales bacterium
GCGCAGGATCGCGGATTCCAGCGTGAGCTGCGGCGACAGGCCGAGCCGCACCTGCTTGCTGCTCGGCGGATTGCCGGTCTTGTAGTCAAGGACGGCGAAGCCGCCGTCGATGAGGTGCTCGATGCGGTCGGCGCGCGCCGACAGGGTGAAGTTGCGATCATCCCCGATCGGGATCTCGGTTTGGCCCGCGACCTCGGCGTCGATCCTGACCAGTTGCGCGCGGCGCGACCGCTCCCATTCCGCGAACCACGCCGCGATGCGCTGGAAGCGCGGCCACCACAGCGCGCGCGCCTCCGGCCGCTGCATCAGCGGCGCGAAACGGCTTGCGCCGATGGCGCGCAGCATCTCGTGCGGATCGTCGGGCAGGCTTGCCGGGTAACGCCGGGTGAAGTCACCGAGCGCGCCGTGAATCGCCGAGCCGCGGTCCGCCGCCGACAGCGGCATGTCGACGGCCTCCAACGGCAGGAGCTTCAGGATGTACCTGGCATAGATGGTGTAGGGATCGCGCAGCCAGTCTTCGATCGCGGTCACCGACAGGTGCGTCGGCCGCGCCGCGCGCGGCGGCTTCGGCGCGGGCTGTGCGATGGGCGTGACCTCGTCGGGCCGGTCGAGCGCTTCGGCATATTGAATGTATCGCGCGCCCGCCTGCACCGCAGCCGCCCAGCGCTCACTGCCTGCGACGGCTTCGAGCCGATGCAGGAAACGGGACGCCACCGCCGGCGCACCTCCGGCCTTGGCGGCATGGCTGAGGATGACGTCGCCCGCGCCGAGCAGTTGGGTGAAATCGTGCGCGGAGAGGCCGATGCGCCGTTCCGGAAGATCGAGCCCGAGGTCGTGCCGCATCGGCCGGCTGAGCCAGGGATCGGTCGGCGGCGCGGGCGGCCAGACGCCTTCAGTGAGCCCGCCGAGGATGACGCGGTCGCACTGGGTCAGACGCGCTTCGAGCGGTCCGTAGATGCGCAGGCTTGCCGTTGCCGTCTGCGGCCGGCGCACGACGCGGTCGCCGAACGCGGCCTCGAACACTTCCGGATAGTCCGCGATCCTGACCGTCAGGCCGCTGCGCTCACCAGCATCAACCAGATCGTCGAAAGCATCAGCGAGGGCACGGCCGTGCTGGCCGTCGAATGCGACGGCGACGCCTTCATCGTCACAGGATAACGCTTCAATGGCCTGGCGATGCGGCATGGCGAGGACGGTGAAGTCCGCCGATATCGATGCGCCATCGCCTTCGAGCGGCGCGAGCGCGTCCCGCAAGGCCGCGATCAGGGCGCTAATATCGTCGAGATGATGCGGCTTCAGCGCCGCGCGCGGCTCGCTGCGATGCAGCGAGGAACTTTCGCCGCGATCGAGCTTGTCGCGTTCGCCGCAGAAGTGGGCAAATTCCTCCGCGAGTCCCTTGCTGCCCGGCGGCGGCCGGGTGCCGCGCAGGACCGCGAGCTCCAGCGTCATGATGGCGCGCGACCAGCCGCCCGCCGCGCGTCCCAGCCGGAACAGCGGATGCTTCAGCAGGGCCAGCAGCGCCGGGGGCTCCAGGCCGTTGCACGCGGCCTCGGCGGCCAGCCGTGCGAAAACTCCCGCAGGCGTGTCCATCAGCGGGTCGCCGCCCGAATCGTCGAAAGCGAGATTCCAGCGGCCGAGCGCCGCCATTACCCGCCGTGCCAGTGCGCGGTCGAATGTTACCAGCGCCGCGGTCCTGTTCAGGTCGCGCGCCTCGCGCATGGCGACGGCGATGCTGAGCGCCTCTAATTCCGGATTGGCGGCCGCGATCACGGCGAGGTTTTGCAGCCCGGCCGCGATCTTCTCCGCGACCGCGGGCTCGGCGAGCCGGGTGTGCCATTGCGCGGTCGCCTCCGAGGGCCGCATCGCCTCGGACGCCAGCACCTCGCGCCCGTAGGGCGCGGGAACGCCGAGCGTTTTTACCTCGCGCCGCTTGATGCCGAAACGCGTGAGCAGGCCGTGCAGCGCGAATTGCGGATGGCCGGCGGCGGGCGGCGTGATGTATGCGCCGCTTTTATCCTTGCGGCCGCCGATCAACTCCCACGCCTCTTCATCGAGGTCGGTGTCGAGCCCCGGCAGCACCACCGCGCCCTGCGGCAGCGTGGCAATGGCATGCAGCAGCTTTGCGGTCGATGGCATCGATCCGGTGGAGCCCGCCGCGATCACCGGTCCCGCATGGCGGGTGACGAGGCGCGCGGCCTCGGCCTCGATCAGGCGGTCGCGGTGCAGCGCGGGTTCGATCCGGCCGGTTTCCTGAAGGTGAGCCGGCCAGTAGTCCCGCGCGATCTTGAGGAAATCGAGCGTGATCTGCCAGTAGCGGTCGAGCGCCTCGGGCACCAGCCCGTCGAGCGCGCGCCAGTCCACGCCGCGCGTCGCCATGTCGTCCATCAGCCGCGCGAGATCGGCGGCGAGCGTCAGCGTCGAGGCCGGGCCGC
>CAZOOO010000337.1:0-2426 GCA_964581435.1 uncultured Hyphomicrobiales bacterium
TGCCGCAACGGGATGCAAATGTTAGAATCGGACCACTAGAGCGGGATGAGGAAAAAGTGTGCAGCGATTTTCCGCCCGCATCCCGCTTTAAAATATTGGAATCGATCACGATGATCCTGGATCGATTCGATCCAGGATCATCGTGATCTAGTGGAGTTTTGAATTTGACATTCGTGTCCAGGACGGACCCGTCAGGTGGGTCACGAATGGCAAATTCACTCCACTAGCCCTTTCCGACCAATTCGACACAACATCTCCATATTCAGCCCGGAAGCAGATGGCGCTTCAATCTCTGACGGCTTGCAACCAGGGACGCGCTATTCCGAGATGGCAAGAGCATTGAAAATCGCAGGCGCCGTCGCAGCCAGCCTGGTCGTGATCGTCGTCGTACTACTTGTCACCGGACTCCCTTCCCGTTTCGTCACCTCGCTGGTGCGGGACCGGATCGAGCACGACACGGGGTACCGGATTGCGATCAAGGGCACGAGCGGAATCGACTTATGGCCTTCGCCCGGATTCGTGCTGCATAATGTTATGCTCAATCGTCCGGGGAGCGCTGCGGCGGACGTGCAGATCGCCGTGGGAGAAGTTCGCGCCGCTCTCGAGCTTGCGAGTCTGCTGTCGGGGACTTTAAGGATTTCGGAACTGGCCATTGACCATCCCACGCTGCGGGTGCCGCTGCTGCGCGAACGAACCCGCAGCAGCGTTTCGCCCCGATCAGACCGTTCCGAAGATGCGCCGGAAGACAACCCGGCATTTCCGATCGGCCGGATGACGGTTTCCAACGGCACCATCGTTTTCTTCGATCCGCAGACGGGCTCGGAAGACCGCGTCGGCGACGTCAACGCCAGCGTGACGCTTGGCGCCGACCGGCGAATCAACATCGCTGGCGATGCGCGCCCTGGCGACCGATCGCTGACGTTCACCATCGACGCGGCTCCTCCCGCAGGCGCATTCGGGCGACGGAATATCCCGACGGAGTTGACACTCGATGTTTCCGGTCCGCCGACCCGCCGAGTGGCTGCCAAAGCCGAAGTTCGAATTAACGGGCGGATGCTTTTCATCAATGGCCTGTCGGGGTCGCTCGACAACGGCAAGTTCAACGGCTGGGCATCGGTCGATTTTGCAAGCAAGCCGCTGGTGAAGGTCGATCTCGATTTTCAGCGGCTCGATCTCGGTGCGACGCCGCGCCAGCCTTCGGCGCCGCGATCCGGCGCGCAGCCATGGAGCGATGCGCCGATCGATGTCAACGGGCTGAATTACGTCGACGCGCAGGTAACGATTTCAGCGGCCGAACTGAATATCGGCCAAGCACGCTTTGCGCCGGCCCAGGTTGAAACCACCATCGGAAGCGGCGTGCTGAAAGCTTCGTTTTCGAATCTCGGAGCCTATGACGGGCGAGCCAACGGCACCCTGTCGATCGATGTCTCCGTGAACAATCCGTCCTACGCGCTCAGGGCTGACGTGACCGGCGTTCGCGCGCTGCCGCTGCTGTCGAACCTTGCCGAATTCGACAACGTCGATGGCAGGATGCGGGCGACAGCCGATGTCCGGGGCACTGGCGCCAGCTTGCGCGCGATCATGTCGAGCCTTGCGGGGACAGCTTCGATCGACGTCCGCGACGGCGCGATCCGCAATCTCAACATTGCGAAAATGATCCGTGCGTTGACGTCCGGCACTCTGTCGGGGTGGCAGGAACGTCCTGACCAGACCACCGACATGGCGCAACTCAGCGCGACCGCGACCATCGCCCAGGGGCAGGCAACCACAAACGACCTGTTTCTGGCCGGCCCGCTTGTGCGGATGACCGGCGCCGGCACTGTCGATCTCGGCGCGAAGATGCTGGCGCTCCGGGTCGAGCCGAAACTCGTCATGTCCACCGAGGGGCAAGGAGGGCGCGCCGATCCGATCGGCCTCGGCATTCCGGTCGTCGTGCAGGGCTCATGGAGCGAGCCGCGCATCTATCCTGATGTCGCCGGCATCCTGGACGATCCCGGCGCGGCCTATGCGAAGCTCAGGGAATGGGGACAGGGACTGTTCGGCCGCAACGGAATCGGCGGTTCGGACCCGTCCGCCCCTCACATCGGCGACACCCTTGATAGCTTGATCCGGCAGGGTCTGGGCGCAGGAGCCGGTCCCGCTCATGGCGGACCGCCTGCTGCGGCTGAGCCTTCTCAAGGACCGTCGCACCGAGACGTACCGTCCCGGGACAAGCCGCCGCCCATCGACGAGATCATGAAGCAACTGTTCGGCCGCTAGATCACGATGATCCTGGATCGAATCGATCCAGGATCATGAACGTGATCGATTCCAATATTTTGAGACGCGGGATGCGGGCGGAAAACCGCTGCACACTTTTCCTCATCCCGCTCTAGCAGGCTGTTGAAGAAGTGTCGCGTCTGGCTTTAAGGATGGCTTGATGGCCG
>CAZOOO010000338.1:0-2423 GCA_964581435.1 uncultured Hyphomicrobiales bacterium
CGTTCTCCTCCTTGGCGAGATAGGTCGAGATGCGGCCCTGCTTCGGCTTCGGCACACCCGCGACCAGCGCCCAGTAAATCTTGCGCGCCGAGCGATGGCGGAACGCGCCGGTCAAAGCCGTGGCCGCGAAACGCGTCTTGGCGACCAGCAGACAGCCGGCCGTCTCACGATCCAGCCGGTGCACGAGGCGCGGCCGCTGCCCCTTGGCATCGCGCATCGTCTCCAGCATCCCGTCGATGTGCCGGGACAGGCCGGAGCCGCCCTGCACGGCAAGGCCCGCCGGCTTGTTCAGCACCATGACGTCCGCATCCTCGAACAGTACCATCTTCCGCAGTTCGTCGCGGATCTTTGCGTCGGCCTCGGAGAGGCCGCTTGCGGTCTTCGGCGTGTCGAGCTTGAGCGGCGGGATGCGGACCTTGTCGCCTTCGCTGACGCGATCCTTGCTGTCGGCGCGCCTGCCGTTCACGCGCAACTCGCCTTTGCGGACGATGCGCTGAATGTGGGAGAACGACAGGCCGGGAAAGCGTGCTTCAAGAAAGCGATCGACCCGCATATTGGCTTCATCGGCCGTCACCGCCACGGTCTGGACCTTCGTCGGCAACGGCGCCGGCGCGGGCTTGGCCGGCTTCTCGGCGACGGAATGGACGGAGTCGCGAGGCGCGCCTGCGCGCGGCGGCCTGCCAGGCCGCGCCCCCTGCCGCCGCTCGCCTCCGGAACGCTCAGTCGCGCCACTTCCTTCCGGACGCGTCCGTTTGGGCCGAGCGCTCTTGGGCTGGGCATCCTTGGAGCGCGCGCTGCCCGAACCGCGGGATTTCGCGAGAGGTGGTTTGACGCGGCGACTCATGTTTTCCCCCGGATCACGAATGTCGGGCCAATCCGATAGCGCCCCTTACCCGGCACTGACGGGGAGAGGTCAAGAAGAATGCATCTCAAGCAACTGCTATTGGCAAGCCCCCTGCCTCTTGAGCAACAACAGGTCGATCATCGCCCCGCGCGAGAGCTTGAGCTTGTTGGCTTCGCTTGCGGCCGCACATGCGCCCGCGGCGTCATCCGTCTGCAACCGCGCAAGTCCGAGGCTGACCCACCCATCGGCGAAGTCCGGCGCGTCGCGCACGCCCTCCTCCAGGATCGTTTTTGCCTCGGCCGGACGCTTGGCTTTCAGCAGCAAGCGCCCGTAATCAGCTTTCAGCGTTCGCCGCGGCTTCGGCTGTCGCAACGCAATCTTGAACAACTCTTCGGCGTATTCGAGATCGCCGAAGCGCGCCGCGGCGATCACCGCGAAACCTTGGTAGATCGCGCTCCGCTCGGGGGCAAGCAGCCATGCCTGATTGAACCGTTTGCCCGCTTCCGGCAAGTTGCCGCGATCGATATGCGCCCAGCCACGCTCGATAGCCGCGGCGGAGACCGCCTCGCGCGAGCCCAACTTATCCGACTCCGCCAGAAAGTCGGCATCGACCTTTTGCTGTTCGGGAGTTTTCTCCGCGAAACCGTAGAACGGCTGTTCATCCATCCGCGCCGGGAACGTTTTCTTCGTCACCGTCACGCCCGGAGCGACTTCCACCATCCCTGCGCGCGCCGCGTTCGTCATGCCGAGCAGCACCAGCACCATCAGCCATCGGGTCATATGTCTTCGCATCGTCTGCACCTGTTTACGCCCCGCACCTTGTTGAGGAGGCCGATGAACCCCGTCACGACGCGCGCTCCCGCCGCAGTTTCGCCCAGTAGTCCATGCGCTTGCGGATTTCGCGCTCGAACCCCCGATCCGGCGGATCATAGAAGGTCTGGCGGCCAAGCGTCTCGGGAAAGTAATCCTGTCCGGAAAACGCGTCCGGCATGTCGTGATCATATTGATAGCCGCCGCCGTAACCTTCGGATTTCATCAGCCCGGTCGGCGCGTTGAGGATATGCTTCGGCGGCAAGAGAGAGCCGGCGTCCTTCGCGACGCGCATCGCCGCGCCGAACGCCTTGTAGGCGGCGTTGGACTTCGGCGCGGTAGCGAGATAGATCACCGCCTGCGCGATCGCGAGCTCGCCTTCCGGCGAGCCGAGGAAATCATAGGCATCCTTGGCCGCGTTGCAAATCGCCAGCGCCTGCGGATCGGCGAGGCCGATATCCTCCACGGCCATCCGCACCACGCGGCGCGCGAGAAACAGCGGGTCCTCGCCCGCCTCGATCATCCGCGCCAGATAGTACAGCGCCGCATCGGGATCAGAACCCCGCACCGACTTGTGCAAGGCGGAAATCAGGTTGTAGTGACCGTCGGCGGATTTGTCGTAGATCGGCGCGCGGCGTTGCAGCACGCCCTGCAACTGCCCGGCATCGAACACCTCGCCCTCGCGCGCCGAGCGCCAGACCTCCTCGACCAGCGTCAGCGCCGCGCGGCCGTCGCCGTCGGCCATGCGCACCAGCGCCGAGCGCGCCTC
>CAZOOO010000339.1:0-2397 GCA_964581435.1 uncultured Hyphomicrobiales bacterium
CCGCCTGCCTGATCGGATGGCCCGCGGCGCATTCGCGCTCGCCGCTGATCCATCATTATTGGCTGCGCCTGCACGGAATAGCGGGAGGATACAGCATCGAGGCGATTCCGCCCGAAGGATTCGCCGAATTTGTTACGCATCTTTCGACGCACGGCTTCGCGGGCGCCAATGTCACGATCCCGCACAAGGAGCGCGCGCTGCAACTGACGGAGCCGGATGAGCGCGCGAGAGCCGTCGGCGCGGCCAACACGCTCTATTATGACGGCGCCGTCCTGCGGTCGACCAATACCGACGTCGAGGGTTTCATCGGCAATCTGGATGCCGCCGCGCCGGGCTGGGATCGTACCAAGGACGCGTTGGTGCTTGGCGCCGGCGGGGCGTCGCGGGCCGTGGTGTTCGGCCTGGCCGAGCGCGGCATCAAGCGCATCCATCTCGCCAACCGTACGAAGGAAAGGGCGCAGGTGCTCGCGGACCAGTTCGGGGCGAGGGTTATCCCGGCGGCCTGGAACACGCTTGGCGACCTGCTGCCGCGCATTGGTCTGCTCGTCAATACCACCTCGCTCGGCATGGACGGGCAGCCGCCGCTGGACATCGAACTGCCGCTGCTGCCGCAGGATGCGGTGGTCGCCGATCTGGTCTATGTTCCCCTGGAAACGCCGTTGCTGTCCGCGGCGCGGGCGCGGGGCTTAAGGACCGCGGACGGGCTCGGGATGCTGCTGCATCAGGCCGTGCGCGGGTTCGAACTGTGGTTCGGACTGCGTCCCGCGGTGACGCAGGAACTGCGCGCGCTGGTCGAGGCGGACCTCAGGATACCTCATCCCGCGACTTGAGATTCAGGGCCGGTCGAGCCTTTTAATGATTCCAATCTGTCGCAATCAAACCTCTTTGTCTTGACCGCCGGGAGCGTTTGATCCAAAGCGAACGTCATGTCCGATCTTGATCCCGGTATCCCTGAAGCCATGGAAGCCATGGAAGCCAAGCCGCTCGGCCTCGCCCGCCGTGGCTTTTGCGGTCGGGTGAGCGCTATTATGGTCGGCGGCGACCACCTTGGCGTGCCGGCGGTGGAGATCGAGCGGCGTCTTCTTGAGTTCGGCATCGTCGAGGGCGCGTCGGTTCAGATCCTGCATGAAGGACCGGTCGGCCGGGATCCGATCGCGGTCCGGGTCAACGGCACGACGATCGCGTTGCGTCGGCGCGAAGCGATGGCGATCATGGTCGGCGATCATGATCAGGCCGCGAAAATCGTCACATGACCGCAATCGAGGTGAATGACTGGCGTATCGCCCTGGTTGGGACGCCGAACAGCGGCAAGACCGCCTTGTTCAATGCGCTCACGGGCAGCCGCCAGAAGGTAGCCAATTACGCCGGCGTTACCGTGGAGCGGAAGTCGGGGATTTTGCGCACGGCATCCGGCCATCAGGTCAACTTGATCGACTTGCCCGGGACCTATTCACTACGGGGCCGCAGCCCCGATGAGGACATCACCCGCGATGTCATCCTCGGCAAGCTCGCAAGCGAAAGCCCGCCGGATTTTCTGCTCTGTATAGCAGACGCCACCAACCTTCGCGTGGCGCTGCGCCTCGTGATCGAACTGAAGCGCGTTCACCGGCCGATGCTTCTGGTGCTGAACATGATCGACATCGCGCGGCGTCGCGGCGTCGGCATTGATCTCGACAAGCTCTCCGCCGAACTTGGCGTGCCGGTCGTCACATCGACCGCCGTGCGGCGCGGCGGCATCGACGATCTGCTGGGCCGGATCGATGAGATCGCCGGAAAGCCGACCGCGGAAATCATCGCGAGCGACTGGACCGTGCCGGCTGCATCCGATTTGCGGGCGGCGCAGCGCGAGGCCGATCGCGTGATCCGCGCGGCGGTCAGCGAGCCGGCCAAGCCCGATACATGGACCACGCGCGTGGATGCCGTTCTGCTGCATCCGGTGTGGGGGATGGTCGCGCTGCTTCTTTTGTTGTTCGTGATGTTCCAGGCCGTGTTCGCCTGGGCCGAACCGGCGATGGAACTCATCAGCCAGGGGTTTGACGCGCTTGGCGCGTTCTCGGCGGCGATGCTGCCGGACGGACTGTTGCAGAGCTTCATTCAGAACGGCGTGATCTCCGGCGTCGGCAGCGTCATCGTGTTCCTGCCGCAAATCCTCATCCTGTTTCTGTTCATTCTGCTGCTCGAAGATCTCGGCTACATGGCGCGCGCGGCTTTCCTGATGGACCGCATCATGGGCGGGGCGGGGTTGCACGGACGCGCTTTCATCCCACTGCTGTCGAGCTTCGCCTGCGCGATTCCGGGGATCATGGCGACGCGGGTGATCGACAACAAGCGCGATCGGCTGACCACCATCATGGTCGCGCCGCTGATGACCTGCTCGGCGCGCATCCCGGTCTACAC
>CAZOOO010000340.1:0-2396 GCA_964581435.1 uncultured Hyphomicrobiales bacterium
GAAGTCCGTCGCGCTCGATTTCAATTTCCGTGAGCCTGGTCTCGTCGAGCAGCGCGGCGAGTTCGCGGATCACGTCGCTCTCCTCGCGCGGTTCGTTGCCGGTTTTGTTTTTTGCAGGTTCTCCGGGCTGGCGGGACATGATCTCGATCCGAAACTTTCTGTGAGAATGACGCTGATGTGTCAGGGTGTAGCTTTTTTCGACGGGTCCGCCGCCCCGATTCTGGCGGCAAGGCCATTGATGGCGAGCCGGTAGCCGTCAATTCCGAACCCGGACAGGCTGGCGAACGCGGCTTTTGCCGTGAAGGAATGATGGCGGAAGTCCTCGCGCGCATGGATATTGCTGATATGAACTTCGACGGTCGGAATTTTGACCGCAGCGAGCGCGTCGTGAAGCGCAATGGAGGTGTGAGAATAGCCGCCGGCGTTGATGACGATACCGGCCGCCTTCCTTGCATGAGCTTCGTGGATGAAATCGATCAGTTCGCCCTCGTGATTTGACTGGCGGCAATCCGCGGCCAGTCCAAAACCCGTGGCCGTTTCGGCACAAAGCTTTTCCACGTCGGCAAGGGTGGCGTGGCCATAGGTGTCCGGCTCGCGGGTTCCGAGCATGTTAAGGTTCGGGCCGTTGAGCACGTAGATCGTCCTGGCCATCTGAAATCCCGAGAATCAGTCATTTCCGCCGCCGAACGCCGGAGTTCGGGCCGTTATATGTAACAAGGGCGTCAAGGGGAAGCCTGAACACTCCCGGATTTAGCTTCAAATACCTCGCGCTGTTTGCGAGTTCTCATGGAGAACATACGGAAATATCTCGTTAACCTAGCTCAAGCACGGTAACGAGGCACGGCGAGCGGACGCCCGGCTGGGCCGCTCCCGCGCTATTGAACCTTCAAACCACCGTATGAAGGGGAGCTATCGTCCGGAGCAGATTCGGGGCGTTCTTCAAGCGAAGCAGGGGACACGCCAGTCAGCAGGAGGCCTTTCCGCAGCGCGCGGTGTTTATCTTCTCCTTGAGGTTTCCGAGGCCCACGGCTCCCACTATGACTTGCTTGCCGATGACGTAGCTGGGCGTTCCGTTCATCCCCATGGACTCGGCGAGCCTGAAGTTCTCCTCGAGCGTGGCGCGCACCTCGGCGCTTGTCATGTCCTTCTCGATCCTGGCGATGTCGAATCCGGCCTCCTTGGCGGCGGCCAGCGCCCGCGCCTTATCCGCTTGACCGCGGCCGCCCAGAAGCTTCTGATGGAAATCGAGGTATTTCTTGCCGGTGGGATCCTGCATTCGCGCCGCCACCGCGACCTGCGCGGCCTCGACCGAACTCTGGCCGAGCACGGGGAACTCCTTGAGCACGACCTTGAGCTTGGGATCCGACTTCAGAAGCTCGAGCATGTCGATCATCGCGCGCTTGCAGTAGCCGCAGTTGTAATCGAAGAACTCGACGAAGGTGACGTCGCCGTCCTTGTTGCCGAGCGTCACACCGCGCGGTGAGTTGAAAATGGCGTCCGCGCTTTCCGTGACCGCGGCCTCGTGCTTGAGCGCTTCGGCTGTCGCCTGTCGCTTGCTGAGCTCGGCCGACACCTCTTCCAGGACTTCCGGATGGGCGAGCAGATAGCGTTTGACGATCTGTTCGATCTCGCCGCGCTGGCCGTCGGAGAAGTTCTGGGCGGACGCGGCGGGCGCCGCGCCGAACGCAAGCGCAACAAAGGCGGGAGCGAGAAAACGGAGAGAGAGCATTTTCAGATCCTTTGAAAGGGGCGGTGTGGCGGAGCCGTCTAATCTTGTTTCTTGTCCGGGATCTTGGCTGAGACGATATCATCCGCCTTGACCCATCCCGGAGTGCCGATCGCGAAGCGGGTTTTCGCGCGGGATGCGAGTTCCCGCGCCGTCTTGTTGTCGCCTCGCAGGAAAGCGGCCTGAGCCGACGCCAGGTCGGCCTGTGCATAGTCCCCCTTGCGGCCGTAAGCTATTGCAAGCTGCATATAACCGAGCGGGGCCTCCGGCTCTCGTGCCAGCGCCGCCCGCAAAATGGCGATAGCTTCGTCGGCATTGGCCTTGTTGTTCGAGGCCACGAGCGCCTGACCCAGCAACATCTCGATCAGCGGCGCATTCTGCGAGAGTTTTACGGCACGCCGCAGCGGCGCGATCGCCTCGACGGGACGGCCTCCCTCGAGCAAAGCCTGTCCACGCACCTCGTGGAAATAGGGATTCTGCGGTTGCAGCTTGATCAGCGCGTCGATTTGCTCGATGGCCGAGCGAAGATCGCCATGCAGGTACGTGCTGATGGCATGTGCGTAGCGGGCGGGCAGGCTGGTATCGGACCGCGGATAGCGCCGATAGACCGTATCCTCACGTTCCATGAACGCCGATATCTTGGCGCGCACCATGTCGTGGCGCATTTGCA
>CAZOOO010000341.1:0-2381 GCA_964581435.1 uncultured Hyphomicrobiales bacterium
TTTGATCGAGACCTTGCCGAGTTCGAACGAGGTGTTCTCGACCTTGGTGAACGGCGTGATCCAGTCCAGGCGCTGCGCCGCCTCGGACCAGAATCCGTCCGGATCGTTGATCGAGCGCGCGTACATCTCACGATACTTGGCGTCATCGACCCAGGCCCGCTTGGCCCAATCTGCGCTTACGTCATAAATCTTGTCGGACATGGTTTTGCTCCACCGCAGGACCCGGGCCCGGAACCAAAGGCAGGTCCGTCGTCACCGTTGCGGCGATTATGCGTCGCGGCGTGCTGCGGCGACAAGCCGTCAGGTTGAATTCTCATTCAACGGTGTCGAGCCCGGAATCCCGCCTGGAGAACCGCGCGTCTCCTATGTAGCGTTTTCGAGCGAAGCGGATGCCGGTTCGCGTGAAGAAAACGCGTCAAAACAATAATCTGGAGCTCGCTTCTGATTCAATCAGAAGCGAAAGTGCTCTAACCCGCCCATCTTGCAGACCAGCTTCCATTCCGCAGGGGTCACCGGCTGCACCGACAGCCGCGAATATTTCACCAGCGCCATATCGGCCAGGCGCTTGTCGGCCTTGACGGCGGCGATCGTCACCGGCGTCTTCAGCGGCTTATCGGCCTTGATGTCCACGCAGACGAACCTGCCGGTCTGGTCGGTGGGATCGGGATAGGCCTCGCGGATGATTTCGGCGGTGCCGACGATCTCCTTGCCCTCGTTGGAATGATAGAAGAAGGCCAGGTCGCCTTTTTTCATGGCGACGAGGTTCTGCCGCGCCGTGAAGTTGCGCACGCCGGTCCAGGGCTCGCCCTTGGCGCCCTTCGCCACCTGCTGCTCCCACGACCACGTCGAAGGCTCCGATTTCACCAGCCAGTAGTTCATGAGAACCATCCCACGTCATGGCCGGACTTGTTCCGGCCATCCACGTCTTCCTATTTCTAATACCAAGACGTGGATGCCCGCGACAAGCGCGGGCATGACAGCGAAAGCTATCCCTCCGCCCGGAACGGCCGCGTCAGCAGATTGTCGATGGCGCCGTCGATCGTCAATCGGCCAGCGAGAATGGCCGCGACCGCCTGCGCGACCGGCATCTCGACGTCGTGGGCGGCCGCCAGTTCGAGCAGCGCCGGCGCGGTGTGCGCGCCTTCGCTGAGTTTGTCGCGCGGCGCCGGCTCGCCGCGCCCCAGCGCGATACCGAGCGAGAAATTGCGCGACTGCGGGCTCGAACAGGTGAGGATGAGATCGCCGAGGCCGGACAGACCGGCCAGTGTTTCGCCGCGCCCGCCGCAGGCGCATCCGAGGCGGACCAGCTCGCTGAACCCGCGCGTGGTCAGCGCCGCCAGCGCCGATGCGCCGAGCTGCTTGCCGACGACGATTCCGGCAGCGATCGCCAGGACATTCTTGGCGGCGCCGCCGATCTCGACGCCGCGGACATCCGTCGTATGATAGGGGCGGAAGGCGGCCGAGCCGAGCGCGTGAACCAGCGCGACCGCCAGCGCGTCTTCCTTCGCCGCCAGCGTCACCGCCGTCGGCAGCCCTCTCGCCACGTCGTCGGCAAAGCTCGGTCCGGACAGGATCGCGGGGACGGCGTGCGGCGCGGTTTCTTCTATCACCTCGGTCATGAAGCGCCGCGTGCCGTGCTCGATGCCCTTGGCGCTGGCGATCACGGGAGTCCCGGGCGAAAGATGCGGCGCCAGCGCGGCGACCGCCGCGCGCGAATGTTGCGCGGGCACCGCGATCACGACGATATCGGCGCAGCCGGCGGCGGCGATGTCAGGCGTCACGACGATGCTGAGGTCGAGCGGAATGCCGGGCAGGCGCGGATTGTCCCGCGTTGCCGAGATTGTCGCGGCGGCAGCGGCATCGCGCGCATACAGCGTGACCTCCCGGCCCGCGCGCGCGGTGACGCCGGCCAGCGCCGTACCCCAGGCTCCTGCGCCGATCACGCAAACGCGATTGAGCGGTCTCATCGCGGCACCGCCTTCAAAATCCGGCGCGGGTATTGGCGAATCCCGCCGGCGCCTGCGCCTTGGCATCCAGCAGCCAGCGGGCGCGCGGAGGAGTCTCAAGCGTGTCGGTCAATCCCGCCGCCAGCCGTTCGGCGCCGGCCCATGCGATCATCGCGCCATTGTCGGTGCAAAGGGCCGGCGGCGGGATGATGAGCGTGGTCCGCGCCTTGGCGGCTACGCCCTCGAGCGAGGCGCGGATCGCCTGATTGGCGGCGACGCCGCCGGCGGCGACCAGCGCGCGCGGCCTCCCGAACCGCTCCTGAAACAGCCTGAGGCCGACGCCAAGCCGATCCGCGGTCGCTTCCAATACGGCCGCCTGAAATCCGGCGCAGAGATCGCTGATGTCCCGCGGCTCCAGCGGATCGATGCGGGCGG
>CAZOOO010000342.1:0-2379 GCA_964581435.1 uncultured Hyphomicrobiales bacterium
CGCGGGATGCGGGCGGAAAACCGCTGCACACTTTTCCTCATCCCGCTCTAGAGCCTTTCCGCTTCTGATGGAATCAGAAGCGGGGCTCCATGATTTTGATTTGACGCGTTTTCTTCACGCGAACCGGTATCCACTTCGCTCGAAAACGCTCTAATCGGCCTGCTGTTGCATCACTTCATCAGCGTACGAACCGCGTCGCGCAGCGCCCGGCGCGAGCCGTCGTGCGAATAGAACATGTGGCCGCCGGGATAGACCACAAGCCTGACGCGATCGCGCGAGCCGAAGGTCGGCAATTGATCGAGGCGGATCTGGGAGGCGAAATAAGGCGTCGCGAGATCGAACAATCCGTGCGCGACGAGCAGCCTGAATTGCGGGTCCGCGGCAAGCAGTTCGCGGATGTCGGACATCGATTCGACGGACGGCCGGCTCTTGCCGAAATCCCATTCCCGGTTGACCTTGCGGTTGAGCAGTTCATAGGAACCCGCCGGCCGCCAGTCCAGCTTGTGTGCATAGAGTTCAAACGCCGCCGATGTCAGCGCGGACAGCAGCGGCTCCTCCGAGGGGTCGTTGAAGTCGCTGGCGCTTGAGTCCGGGTAAGGGTCGAACCCCAGCACCGAGGCATCATAGCGTCCGGTGACCTTGCCGCCGCTGCGGTCGAAGGCGCGGCGGAATTCGCTGACGTCGAATCGCCCGGCGAGGCGGCAGCTCTCCGTCTGGTCGATTCCCGTCAGCGCCGCGAAGCGCTCGGCAAGCCGTCGCGTCGCTTCCGCATCAGCCTGACCCTTGATGAGGTCGGCCAGGAACTCGCCGCGTGCGTAGGCTTCGACGTCGGCCATGTCGGCCCGGGTCAGCGTTCCGCCCTTCTCCTTTTCCCGTGCAACCGCTGCCATGCTCGGCAGGCTTGCCACGAACCGGGTCAACCCCGCGCCCAGCACGTCGCCGAAGTCGAGCGCCGGCGAGATCAGAATCAGCCCCTTGATGGCGATGCCCTGCCGGGTCAGCAGATTGCGCGCGATCTTCGGTCCGCGAATGCCGCCGTAGCTTTCGCCGGCGATGAATTTCGGCGACTGCATCCGGTCGGCTTTTTCCAGCCAGCGGCGGATCACCAGCGCGATCGAGGCCACGTCGCCATCGACGGTGAAGAAGCGTTTCCGCGCCTCGTCGCCGCTCGCCGCCATACGGCTGTAGCCGGTGCCGAGCGGATCGATGAAGACGAGATCGGTGAAGTCGAGCCAGGTTTCCGCGTTCGGCTCCAGCGGCATGGGAATGGAAGGGTTGGCGATCGCGCGGTCCATCGCGATGCGCCAGGGGCCGTTGCTGCCGAATTGCAGCCACGCTGAAGACGCGCCCGGACCGCCGTTGAACACGAAGGTCACCGGGCGGCTGCGGGGATCGGCGCCGTCGAGCTGATAGGCCGTGGTGGCGATGTCCGCCTGCGCCTCGCCCTTGTCGTCAAAGATGCGAATCGCGCCCGCTGTCGCGGTGAAGGCCAGCGTACGGTCCGGCAGGACGAGCTTATGCCGGGTGGTCGAATCCGGCGGCAGACGGCGATGGTCGGTGGTCGCGGCGGGCTGGTTGCTGCCGTCGTTCCGCGGGCCGGCCGGCATGGTCTCGGCAGGGTGCGCCGGCGCGCTGGGCGCCGCCTCGCGCGCGCAAGCGGCGGCGGGAGCTAGTATCGCCAGCAGCATCGCTCCGGCGCATAACTCGCGGGTCATCAGGCGGCGCATCTCTCCTCCCGTTGGCTTGGCCGGTCGCACGGCAAACCCGAATATTGATTGTCGAGCGTGCCCGTAAACTGTGGCGGGCACGGGACCACGCGTAGAGCGGCCGACCGCCGCGTTTGGATTGTCGGGGTGTATCAACGGCTTGGAAGGGGTGTGTTCGCGGCCGTTCCGGCTTGCGTCAACCGCACGCATCCTTTATCCGATGAGAGGCTTGGCGGGGTGGTCCGGAAGATCGCTTCATTTTCGCTGCAATCTTTTTCAAGCGAGCTTCCGAACCCACGCCATTACTGCAATCGCGAGTTGTCGGCGCTTTCGAATTCGAGGTTCATTACCGAAGGCGCTATATTGACGCGTCCCACTTTATTGCAAGGAATTTCCGCGGAAATGACCAACGTTGTCGTCGTCGGCGCCCAATGGGGCGACGAGGGAAAGGGCAAGATCGTCGACTGGTTGTCGGAGCAGGCGGATATCGTCGTTCGCTTCCAGGGCGGCCATAATGCCGGTCATACGCTCGTGATCGACGGCAATACCTACAAGCTGGCGTTGCTGCCCTCAGGCGTCGTCCGCTCGTCGAAGCTGTCGATCATCGGCAACGGCGTGGTGTTCGATCCGCAAGCCTTCGTCAACGAGGTCGAGAAGCTGAAAGGGCAGGGCG
>CAZOOO010000343.1:0-2377 GCA_964581435.1 uncultured Hyphomicrobiales bacterium
GCACCAGCGGCCGGTCGATGCCGGGCGACGAGATTTCCAGCCGATAGGCCTTGTCAATCGGATCGGCGATATCGAGCACCGGCGACAGCGCCTTCGAGATCGCCTCGCAATCCTCGATCTGCATCGATCCGTCCGGCCGCTCGGCCATGATCTGCACGGTGCAGCCGGCCTCGCCCGACACCTTGATGCGGACCAGGCGGTATCCCATGCCTTGCAGGACCGGGGCGACCACCGACGAGACCCGCGCGGCGACGCCTGGCTCGACCACCAGACGCGGCTCGTCGAGCGGGTCGTGATCCGGGATCTGGGCAACGGGATCGGTCATATCCAGGGTCAAAGGTTAAGTGCGGCGGTTGCACGCCTGAGAGAACCTGCCGCGGCGCGTCAGGCCCGTTCAGGAAATAAAAAAGAGCGGGTCCGGAGGGCCCACTCTCGATACGTGATCGTATGAGAAAGTTTCCACAAACATAGCCGTTTTCGTGCCCCTCGGCAAGGTCCGGGGAGACGCTGGCAGCGGATTTTCATTCGGATGGTGGCAAGTCGTTCGACTTGATGAGCCTTTACACAATGTGCCGGAGCGCCGCCGGCAGTTCGTCAAGAGCATGAATGGTCAGATCAGCTTGGGAGGCTTCCGGATCTCGGGCATGAATATGCCCCCACGGCCCCCGGATGATGAAGACTGACAGCAAACCGGCCTTCTTTGCAGGCAGAACATCGTTGTCCAGTCGATCGCCCACATATGCGACCTCATTGGCAGCACAGCCGGAGACTTCGACAATTTTTGCAAAGAAGCCGGGCGACGGCTTTTCGACTCTCCATCGCGCCGAGGATGCGATGTGGTCTGCTGCGATCCCGGATAGGTCCAGCGCGGCTTCGGTTTCCTCAGGCTGGTTCCCGGCGATTCCAACGACGTATCCCGAGGCCTTCAGCCTCCGCAGAGCTTCGATTGCATCGGGGTAAAAGTCGCGAGGCTCGATGACGTAATGGTTTCCCTGAGCTTGCCGCGCCGCTTCGGCCTGATTCAAATCAAAGCCGGGCTTGAAGATATCGAAGACGCGCCTGTGATGCCGGCCTTCCGCGATGGTTTTCCCCAGCGCGGCGCTGAAAGCAAGACGGGATACGCCGAGCCAATCCGCCCATGAAAACCACTGGCGGGTTTCGTCCACCAGCGTTTCTCCAACGTCGAAGAATATCGCCTTAATCGCCATCGTGCCAGATACTTTGTCGCAAGGATCAGCCTGTTCGCCTGAACCGCAGATACGCGGCGCGGCGGTCTTCGCGCACCGCTTTGCGGCCGTAGCGGGTCATGGTGTAGTCCGGCCACGGGTCGCGCCAGTCGTCGGCGCATTCGGCGAGCCAGAGGAAATCCGGCGAGCGGGCGAAATGCGCCAGCGTCCATGCGCAGTAGTCGGCGATGTCGCTGACGAAGCGGAATTCTCCGCCCGGCCGAAGCACCCGCGCCATCGCCGCGACGGTCGCATCCTGAACGAAACGGCGTTTCCAATGGCGGCGCTTGGGCCACGGATCAGGATGGATGAGATCAATCCGCGCCAGTGACGCGTGCGGCAGCCACGACAGCAACTCCGACGCATCGCCGGCGAACAGGCGAATGTTGCGGATATTCCGGGCCTCGATCTGCGCCAGGATCTTGGCCATGCCGTTGACATAGGGTTCGCAGCCGATGAAGCCGGTGCGCGGAAACACCAGCGCCTCGGCGACAAGATGCTCGCCGCCGCCGAAGCCGATCTCAAGGCGCATCTCGTCAATTGGCCGGTCGAACGGCTCGGCCGGGCCGTACGGTCCGATCCTGGCGGGATCGAAACTGAGGCGCGGCAGCAGATGCGCCATCAGGTCGCTCTGGCGCGGCCGCAGCTTGTGTCCCTTGCGCCGTCCGAAAAAGGAGCCTTGACCGGATTCACGGCCGGTCCCTCGGCGAGGCGATGCGTCGTCGGCCCGACGAGGGTCGTGAGGATCGGAAGCGATAGACGTCATCGCAATGCTCGGTGGAAACTCCACTAGAAACCCATATTTGCTAGTGGTCCTTTGATTCTAACATTTTCAAGAAACCCCTGCCGCAACGGGATGCAAATGTTAGAATCGGACCACTAGCGCTATCCTTTTGATTGAGCATGATCCCGTGTGGTGCTTCAGAAGTTCGTTTCATTGCCCCACCCGAGTCCGTCAAGCGAACTGCTGCACCTGAACCACACTATCATAAAGTTGCCGGTG
The DNA here is from genome assembly GCA_964581435.1 of uncultured Hyphomicrobiales bacterium. Classification (GTDB taxonomy): domain Bacteria; phylum Pseudomonadota; class Alphaproteobacteria; order Rhizobiales; family Xanthobacteraceae; genus Nitrobacter. The sequence goes on from CAZOOO010000343.1 coordinate 2,230, forward strand.
TCCCTTTGATTCCGAAGTTCGCATCAAAGGTTGCGGCAGGGGATCTGCGAACGTCGGAAATGGGACACTAGAGCGGGATGAGGAAAAGCGTGCGGCGGTTTTCCGCCCGCATCCCGCGTCTCAAAATATTGGAATCGATCACGTTCAT
>CAZOOO010000344.1:0-2367 GCA_964581435.1 uncultured Hyphomicrobiales bacterium
TGCACACCGGCGACTTCGCCGGCGTCTGGCTCAAGCTGGTCTATCTGGTGTTCGGCCTGCTGCTGACCGCGCTGGTGTTCTCCGGGATGATGGTGTGGACCAGGCGCACCGCGATCGAGACAATGAAGCTGATGTCAAAGAATAAGATGGCTGTTGAGCGGCGCCTTGCACCGGAGCCTGCGGAATGACGGCGCTCGCCTCTCCCGCCGGCGGCACGTCGCTGTGGCGGCGCTGGCGCTTTCATCTCAGCGCCCTGATGGTGCTGGTGCCGATTCTCGCTTTGCCGGCCTTCTTCGACGACAATGCGTTTTTCGACGGCAAGAAGGGGCTCGGCCAGCGCGAGATCGGCGAGATCGCGGTCGGGCCGTGGAGCGTGCGGCTCGCGGAGTTTCAACTGAAAGAGCCCGACGCGGAAGGCCGCGCCGGCTACGCCAAGGAGTTTGCGCTGGCGCTGTGCCCCGCTTGCGTCGACGAGGTGAAGGCCGCGTACCTGCGCGTGGGCAAGCCGCGCAACATCCGCACCGCGGGCGCGCTGTTCTCCGGCACGCCGTACCGGCAGACCGCCGAGATGCGCGTCCCGGAACGAACGACTGCCGATGATGAACTGTGGCTGACGCTGGAGGGCTGGGACGGCGCGCTGCATCAGGCGACGATCCCGATCCGCACCGCTTCGCCTATCACCGCTGCGTGGCTCGAGAAGAGGGGACGGCCATGATGGGGCTCACGAAAGGCGGACTGACCATTGCCGCCATCGGCGCGATGTCGCTGTTTATCGGCGCTGCGTGGGCGCACCCCCCGTTCTGCGCCTGCAAGATGATCGATGCGGCGACGGTGCGCTGCGAGGGCGGCTTCGCGGACGGGACCGGCGTTTCCGGTGTCAAGCTCGACGTGATCCGCTACGACGAATCCGTCGTGCTCCAGACGAAGTTCGGACCGGATTCGACCGTGAGTTTCAAACGGCCGGACGGTGAGTTCTACATGCTGTTCGATGCCGGGCCCGGACAGTCGTTCGATGTCGATTACAAAGACATCCAGTGAGCGGATGCCGACCATGAACGCTCCCGTGACCCCGGACGATGTGGACGGCATCACCGTGCCGCCGCCATGGACGATGCCGGAACGGCGCGCGCGCCGATCGCGCCGCGTCATCGCGGTCACCGGCGTGCTGGGACTGGCCGCGTTCGGCGGCTTCGCGGCGCTGGGCTTTCGCGCGCCGTCGCCGGACAGCCTTTATGAGACGATCGCCGTGGTCCGGCAGGACATCGAGAGCACGGTGACGGCCACCGGCAAGATCCAGCCGCACGCCTATGTCGATGTCGGCGCGCAGGTCTCCGGCCAGTTGAAGCATCTTCGCGTCGAGGTCGGCGACAGGGTGAAGGCCGGGCAGGTCGTGGCCGAGATCGACGCCGAGGTGCAGTCGGCGAAAGTCGAGGGCATCGAGGCCGATCTGGCGAGGTTATCCGCCGAACTGGCCGAGCAGGAAGCCGGGCTTGCGTTCGCAAAACGCAATGTCGAGCGGCACCTGACGCTGTCGCAGACCAGCGCGGTGTCGAAGCTCGCCTTTGAGACGACGACGCGCGACCGCGATATCCTGATCGCCCGCATCGACGCCTCCAAGGCGCGCATCCGCCAGATGCAGGCCGATTTGCGCGCGCAGAGGGCGGCGCTGAGGTTCGCCCGCATCACCGCGCCGATGGGAGGCACCGTCGTTGCCGTCGACGCGAAGGAAGGCCAGACCCTCAACGCCAACTACGACACGCCGCTGATCATGCAGATCGCCGATCTCAGCACCATGACGGTGTGGACCGAGGTGTCGGAGGCCGATGTCGTCAAGCTGCGCGAGGGGATGCCTTTGTGGTTCACCACGCTCGGCCAGCCGGATCGCAAGTGGCGCGCGCGGCTTCGGCAGGTCCAGCCCGCGCCGCGGCGTCCCGACAAGAAGCTTGAGGCCAAGACGTCGGCGCAGCCCAACGGCGTCGTGCTCTATACGGCGCTGTTCGACGTTCCCAACGCGGACGGCAGCTTGCGGGCGGGAATGACGGCGCAGGTGTTCTTTGTGACGGCGTCGGCGCAGGATGCGCTGGTGCTGCCGGTGTCGGCGCTCACCGACGGGAAGGCCCGCGTCCTGCTGGGTGACGGCAATATCGCCGCGCGCAAGGTGGAGACCGGCGTGCGCACGCGTTTCCTTGTCGAGGTCACGCGCGGGGTCGCCGAGGGCGAGCGCGTCATCACCGGCATGAAGCGGTCCGGTCCGCCCGCGAAGCTGAGGGTGGAGTCATGACCGCTCCGCTCATCGAACTCGAGGGCATTTATCGTTCCTATCGCAACGGCGACGTGGTGACGCAAGCGTTGCGCGGCGTCGACCTG
>CAZOOO010000345.1:0-2332 GCA_964581435.1 uncultured Hyphomicrobiales bacterium
GCCGCCCGGCAGGCCCATCCTGCCGAACATGACCTCGCCGATCTGCTTGGGGCTGCCGACATTGATCGGTTCGCCTGCGAGTTCCTGAATTTCGGCTTCCAGCCGCGCCGCGGCCTGCGCCAACTCGCCCGACAGGCGCGACAGCACCTGCCGGTCGATGGTGATGCCGCGCCGCTCCATTTGCGCCAGCGTCGCGATCATCGGCCGTTCCAGCGTCTCGTAGACGGTGGTCATGCGCTCGGCGACCAGCCGCGGCTTCAGGATTCGCCACAGCCGCAAGCTCACATCGGCGTATTCCGCCGCGTAAGCCGTGGCGCGCTCGATCGCCACCTGATCGAAGGCAAGCCTGTTCCTGCCGCTGCCGGTCAGTTCGCCATGGCTCAAGGTGGTGTGGCCGAGCCAGCGCTTCGCCAGCGACGCGAGATCGTGGGAGCCGCGCCCGGCGTCGAGCGCATAGGACATCAGCTCGACGTCGTCCTGATTCTGGATGGCGATGCCATGCTGCGCGAGCAGCACGGCACTGAACTTGATGTTGAGGCCGATCTTGAGGTGGCCGCGCGATTCCAGGATCGGCTTCAGGAGCTCCAGCGCATCGCGAGCCGCGATCTGATCGGGTGCGAGCCCGGCGGCGAAGAGCCCGGCGCTGTCGCCGGCCTGCTTGTGGCTGAGCGGGACGTAGCAGGCATCGTTCGGGGCGAGCGCCAGCGCGATGCCGGACAGCTCGGCCTGCATGGGATCGATGGTCGGCGCCAGCGCCTCGAACGCGAAACTGCCGTTGTCATCGATGCGGGCGATCCAGTCGCGCAGCCGGTCGAGCGTGCGGACGGTTTCGTAGCTGTCCCGCTGGACCGGCAGCTTGCGCACGGCTTCAAGGCGGGCGGCGGCAAGGGCCGCAGGCGTTTTGATCTCCGCGTCATCCGTCGTCGCCTTTGCCTTTATGCCCGGCGTGCTCTTCACGACATTATCGCTGCTGCCGAACAGATCGCCGGTGACGGTGGCGGACGCCTTGGCCACCATCGCCGAGCGGCCGCTGGCGTTTTTCGCATCCGGCTCGATCTCGGCCGCGTTGACCTCGGAATACTCAGCGGCGCGCTTGGTCAGCGTGGTGAATTCCATGGCCTTGAGGAAAGCGATCAGCTTGCGGGCGTCGGGCTCCTGCACCGCGAGGTCGTCCAGCGGCACATCGAGCGCGACGTGGTCATCGAGCAGCACGAGCTGGCGCGAGATGCGCGCTTTCTCGGCATTCTCGATCAGTGCCTCGCGCCGCTTCGGCTGTTTGATCTCGCCGGCGCGCGCCAGCAGCGTTTCGAGGTCGCCGTATTCGGTGATGAGCTGCGCCGCGGTCTTGACGCCGATGCCGGGCACGCCGGGAACGTTATCGACGCTGTCGCCCGCCAGTGCCTGCACCTCGACGACCTTTCCCGGCGGCACACCGAATTTCTCGATCACCTCGGGAACGCCGAGGCGGCGGTCCTTCATGGTGTCGTACATGGTGACGCAGCCGTTGACGAGCTGCATCAGGTCCTTGTCCGAGGAGACGATGGTCGCGGTCGCGCCGCGCTCGCACGCCTGCCGCACGTAAGTCGCGATCAGGTCGTCGGCCTCGAAGCCGATCTGCTCGAGGCAGGGCAGGTCGAACGCCTTCACCGCCTCGCGGATCAGCGCGAATTGCGGGATCAGGTCGTCGGGCGCGGGCGGCCGGTGCGCCTTGTAAGCGGGATAGAGCTTGTTGCGGAAAGTCACCTCGGACTTGTCGAAGATGATCGCGAGGTGGGTCGGCCTGTCGTCTTTCGGCATGTCGCGCAAGAGCTTCCACAGCATGTTGCAGAAGCCGAGCACCGCGTTGACCTGCAACCCGTCGGACTTGCGGTTCAGCGGCGGCAGCGCGTGATAGGCGCGGAAGATGTAGGAGGAGCCGTCGACGAGAAAGACGTGCTTGCCCCGCATAGTGGTTCCCGCCGCTTTCACCGGGGGAATCGTTGCGGGGGTGGTGGCTGGGATCTCGGCTGGAGCGGGCTCGGTGGCGGGCTTCTTCGGCATGGCCGCAGCTTATAGCGTTTTCGAGCGAAGTGGATACCGGTTCGCGTGAAGAAAACGCGTCAAATCAAAAAGCTGGAGCTTCGCTTCTGATTCAACCAGAAGCGAAATTGCTCTAAGGAGTTTCCCGCCAAACGGCACCCCCGCGGCGTTCTCATGACTGACAAAATCGCCAGGACTTTCTACTGGGCTACGGCTTCGGGCTGGGCTATTCCGCCGCCGCCTGAACCGTGGGCGCGCGTTTTTTCGGCGCGATCCAGAAGGCGTCAGGACGCTCGAACAGGAAATTCGCCCG
>CAZOOO010000346.1:0-2325 GCA_964581435.1 uncultured Hyphomicrobiales bacterium
AACCGACGCGGGGCGACGTACGGCGCTGCTGGCGCGCGATCTTCTTCGCCTGCGTGAGAAAGCTCTTGGGTCTCCCCGCGCGCGGCGCGTCGGAGCGGATGCGGCCGGGCTTCGGCCGGAAGCGGTTTTCGTCGTCGGCGCTCATGGACGCACCTCCGGTCGAAACCGGCGCAAATCGTGCAATCGGCGGCCGTGGTGCCGGTCGAAATCCAGCAACGCCAAGACGTTGACTGAAATCGCGGCACTCAGCCGCTCAAAGCCATAGTGCCGGAATCGACCGCCTAACCAGTGTGCAGACAAAGACAATTTCGGAAACCGGCCCGACAGGGTGCCGGTTTCTTCAATCTTGCGCTCCACTTTCGCTGCCCTGTCTGCCCTTCCGGCCTTCATGATCTTGCTCCGTCCGCTGGTCCTTGCTGCACACTGATGGGGCGCGCTGCCGCGTTACTCCGGCTCCGGCAATGCGAATTTGAGACGCCAGGTGCGCCACACCTCGGTGACCGCGCCGCTGTCGGGAAACAGGTCGTCGAGCGTATCGTCGGGCCGCGCGGCGACCATCTCGAAAGCCCAATGGCGAACCGCTTCGGGCTTCGCGCCAGTGAGGCTACGGCGCAGCGTGATGCTCTCCTGAATCCAGTCCCGCATCACCAGCCGCCTGCTGACGACGGGCTTTCGCGCGGCCTTCACGATGACCGGCTCCCACGCCCAGGCGACCGGGATATTGCGCTTGAACGCCGCGAATCCCTTCACCCACGCCATCCATCGCGCGTCAGTCCGCTCGACGAGCGGAGCAAGCGTCGCGATCGAGCGCGGCGTTGCTGCGGCGGGCAATATCCAACCGTCGTAGTCGCGTTCCAGCCGCTCGATCAGACGCACATGATCGACCTCGCCGGCATAGTCGGGATGGTCGCGATAGAGATGTGCGCAGCCGATATAATAGGCGATTTTCATCGACGATCCGGCCCCGAGACCGCGGCGAACAGACCGCCGGATTGCGCTTCGAAAGACGGTCCGACGGTCGCCCGGCTGCTGTTCGAATGCAGGACAAAGAGCGGCGCGGCACGCCAGTCGCGCGGCGATTCCGGCTTTCCGGCTGGCGCGTCCGATGCCGCCGCACCGCCAAGAACAGGCGCAAGCGTAGCGATGTATGCGCGCGTCTCGGCCGGCAGAGGACGGCCGGTCGCGCGGTGCTCGTCATAGCGGTCGGGGCCGGCATTGTAGGCCGCGAGCATCGCCGTGACATTGCCGTAGCGGTCCTACATCTCGCGCAAGTAAGCTATGCCCGCGAGGATATTGTCGCGCGGCTGATACGGATCGCGGCCGAGCTGGTAACGGTCGCGCAGAACCGCCCAGGTGTCGGGCATGACCTGCATCAATCCGATCGCGCCGGCCGTTGAGATCGCGCGCACGTCACCCGCACTCTCGGCGCGCAGCACCGTGCGAATCCAGCGTTCGGGAATGCCGAACCGCTGCGAGGCTTCGGCGATGTGAGCGGCATAAGGATCGCGCGGCGACAGTCTCGCGATCGGCGCGCCCTGCGCCATCGTGACCACCGGCATGACGCCGGCGAAGGAAAGGCCGGAAAGGAGAAGGAGAGCCATGCGCCGGGCAGCGCAGCGCGGCCCGGACGCACTTGAATGGCTCGTCGATTGGCGGCGAGCAGGCATCGCTCAATCCTTCTCGCCGCGATCGCGCGGACGCGACCATTGCAACGACCAGGCGTTACCGGCCTCGTCGTCACGGAACAGGTTGGCCCGGATCGGATGCGGGAAAGTCGGATCGTCGATCAGCAGCGCGACATATTCGCCCGCCTTCTCTCCGGTGCGTTTCCAGCCCGCGCCGATCACCGGGCCTGTCTCGTTGTTCATGCCGTCGAAGACGTGAACGCGATAATCCGGTGCGTTCTCCGCGTCGGACGGTTCTGTCGGGATGATGATGATGTCCTGATACAATAATAACGTCTCGAAGTTTCCGATAAGGCCGGCCTCGTCGCGCGCGAATTGACCTATTTGCGGCATGACTTTCTCCTTGGCGGTGAGGTTGGGAAAGCCATCGGCGGGCACCGCTCCCGCCGATGGGGAAGCGGTCAGCGCGTCGGCGCGCGCCATTCGAAGCGGCCGTCGCCGGCCTCGTCGGTCCACAGCGGGACCGCGCGGCCGATGATCTGGTCGGTGGAGATCAGCCCGAAATATCGCCCGTCGAGACTGTCGCGGACGTCCCAATTCATCAGGAAGATTTCGCCGGTATGGACGCGCTGACAGCCCTGCCATACGGGAAGATCGCGGCCGATCCGGTCGCGGTCGAGCGCGACACCGGCAATCATGC
>CAZOOO010000347.1:0-2291 GCA_964581435.1 uncultured Hyphomicrobiales bacterium
ATGAGCCTGCCCATGTGCATGTGTTTGGCGATGGCCACGCCAAGATCAACCTGACCGGCCCCAATGGCAGGCCGGAACTGGTCTGGGCCGAGGACATGAAGCGAGGCGAGGTGCGTCGCGCGATGGCTGTCGTGATCGAGCACAGCGAAGCGTTTCTGGTGCGATGGAGGGAGATACATGGCTGACTTGACCGATGCCGCAATCGACGCCGCGCTGAAGCGGGGCCGCGCTGCGCACGCCAATGAGCCGCGCGCCGCTGCCGCACGATACGATCGGACCTCCAGCCGGGTGATCGTCGATCTGGAGAATGGTTGCACCTTCGCTTTTCCACCTTATCTCGCGCAGGGGCTTGAGACTGCCACTGACGATCAACTCGCCGCAGTGGAAATCCTTGGCCGGGGTTACGGCCTGCATTGGGAAGAACTGGACGTTGACCTGTCCTTGCCGGGTCTGATGGCTGGCATCTTCGGTACCAAAGCCTGGATGGCCGGTCATGCTGGACGCGCCACCTCGCCGGCAAAGGCTGCCGCGTCCCGCGCCAACGGCGCAAAGGGTGGGCGTCCTCGCAAGTCGGCGTAGTGACGAGAGCACTTTGTCATGCGGCTATTCGTGCTCGGAGCATCGGGAGGGGTAGGCTCCAGCCTGCTACAACAAGCCGTGTCGCGTGGTCATCGCGTGACGGCGCAAACCCGAACGGCGGGAAAGGTGACGGAAACGGCGGCAGTACAGGTCGCTGCCGGCTTACCGACCGACAGGGCATTCCTGCAACAGAACATCGTCGGACACGATGCCGTCGTTTTTTGCGTCGGCATCGGTAGCATCGGCACGACCACGCTGTTTTCGGCTGCGACCGAAGCGCTCATATCCGCGATGCAGGCAACCGGGGTGAAACGTCTCGTAGCTGTTACCGGAATTGGCGCAGGCAACACCAAAGGACATGGTGGATGGTTCTACAACCTCATCGCCTTCCCGCTGTTCACCCGCAATCGCTATACCGATAAGGACCGGCAGGAGGCCATGATCGAGCGGAGTGATCTGGACTGGACCATTATTCGACCGGCCCCCTTCTCAACGCGCGCAGCACCGGGACCGTTACAGGTTTACACGGACATCCCGCCGGGATTGCAGCTTAGCTCCATCACCCGCGCCGAAGTGGCGGCATTTATTCTGGACTGTCTGGAAAAGGGCAGCTTCAAGCGGCAGAGGCCCTTTATCGGCCACGCCTGATTTTCCGGGTCTCCCGTGCCACAGTAATCTGCCGTCCCTGAAAGACTCTGACTGTCCTATTTGCCGCCGATAGCCGCCGATCACCGCACGCGTTGAGATACTTGTTGAATCAGCCCGACTTCAGGCTCTTTTAGTCATCCCCATCCGGGGAGTTCTGTGACGCGCCCCGTGATGAAGCGGGGCCGGGATGACTGCTACTCACCATAAGCCAGAGGCGATCGCGCGTGGTGCGCGCATGTTGCGCACCGCGCTCGGGATCGCCATCGCGCGCTTTCTCGAAGACCCCGCTGTCGTCGAGGTGATGCTGAATCCCGATGGCCGCATCTGGATCGATCGGCTGTCCGAAGGTCTTGCTGACACCGGCGAGACGATGTCGGCCACTGATGGCGAGCGCATCGTGCGGCTGGTTGCGCACCATGTCGGTGCGGAGGTGCATGCGCGTTCACCACGCGTGTCGGCCGAACTGCCTGAGACCGGCGAACGCTTCGAGGGCCTGTTGCCGCCGGTCGTGGCCGCGCCGGCCTTCGCCATCCGCAAGCCCGCCGTCGCCGTGTTCACGCTCGACGATTATGTGGCGAGCGGGATCATGACGGCCGACCAGGCCGTAACGTTGCGCATAGCGGTTGCGTCCCGCGCCAACATCCTCGTCGCGGGCGGCACCTCGACCGGCAAGACCACGCTCACCAATGCACTGCTCGCCGAAGTGGCGAAGAGTGCGGATCGCGTTGTCATCATCGAGGACACTCGCGAGCTGCAATGCCGCGCGAACAATCTCGTCTCCATGCGCACCAAAGACGGCGTGGCGACGCTCTCCGATCTTGTGCGCTCCAGCTTGCGCCTGCGCCCCGACCGTATCCCGATCGGCGAGGTGCGCGGTGCGGAAGCCCTCGACCTGCTCAAGGCATGGGGCACCGGACACCCCGGCGGCATCGGCACCATTCATGCCGGCAGCGCCATTGGTGCGCTGCGCCGTCTCGAACAGCTCATTCAGGAAGCCGTCGTCACCGTCCCGCGCGCGCTGATCGCGGAGACCATCGATCTCATTGCCGTGCTGTCGGGGCGCG
>CAZOOO010000348.1:0-2274 GCA_964581435.1 uncultured Hyphomicrobiales bacterium
GCCGGCGCGACCGCCTGCGTCTGGCCGAGATTGTCCACCTGAACGATCCATGGCACGACGATGCCGCGCGCCGACTGCCAGACGAGCGCCGTCGCAAAGCCGGCGGACAGGATCAGCGATCCGAAGGCCATGATGCGCCAGTTCTTCGCCTGTACCCGAGCGGAGCCGATGCGGTCATCCCAGACCTGCGCCGCGCGCTGGTAGGGCGTCTCGGGCTGAGGTGTCTTGCCGTAATGTGGTGCGGGTCTTTTAAAGATGCTCATGTGTGATCGCCTTGGGAGAGATTGACGGAAGAGCCGGCGCCATGGCCGTCGCCAGAGCGCACGGCGTGAGCGGTCGTCTGGATCGCATGGCTGGAATGGCCAGATCGGCGCATGCGCTGCGCCCATGCCGGCGGTGCTTGCGCGGCTGAGGCTGTGGGGGCCGAGCCGCCGCTCGTGTTGGCCGCGATGGTGCCCATCGTTGAGGAGCCACCTGTCGCTGCGAACGAGCCTTTGGCGCCTCCGGCGTAACTCGATTTGACGCTTTCGGCGGCGCGCGCCGCGGCGCGCGTGAGGGGCGATACCGCGGTGGAGCCTGCTACGCGCGCGACACCACCGAGTCCTGCCGCCACACTGGCAGCGCCGGACTGGCCCATGGAGCCAAGCGTATAGGCGGCGGAGGTTGCGCCCGCTGCCGTGGCGCCGCCACGCGCGGCGGCTGCACCTGTCGAGAGTACGGCTCCGCCGCCTTTCGCGGCGAGCATCGCGCCGCCGCCAGCGGCGATCACGGCGCCACCGGCGGCGAGGCCCGTGCCGACCGCCGCGCCCGCGCCGAGTTGCGGACCGCCGGAGACCAGGCCGTTGGCGATGCCGGGACCGAATATCCCGAGACCCAGCAGCGACAACGCAGCGAGAACAATCGCCATCGCGTCGTCGATGGTCGGCGTGGCTCCACTGAGGCCTTGCGTGAACTGCGAGAACAGCGTCGAGCCGATGCCGATGACGATGGCGAGCACCAGTACCTTGATGCCGGAGGAGATGACGTTGCCGAGCACGCGCTCGGCCATGAAGGCGGTCTTGCCGAACAGGCCGAACGGGATCAGGACGAAGCCCGCCAGCGTCGACAGCTTGAACTCGATGAGCGTGACGAACATTTGGATCGCGAGAATGAAGAAGGCGAGGATGACCAGCGCCCAGGCGAACAGCAGGCAAACGATCTGGATCAGGTTCTCGAACACCGCGAGCCAGCCCATCAGCGGGGAAATCGCATCGAGCAGCGGTCGCGCCGCATCGAGGCCGGTCTGCGCCACCTTGCCGGGCCGCATCAGATCCTGAGCGGTGAACCCCGTGCCCGACGCTTTCAGGCCGAGGCCGGCAAAACTGTCGAACACGATCTTCGCAAGGCTGTTCCAGTTGGAAATCAGGTATGCGAAGACGCCGACGAAAAGTGTTTTCTTCACCAGCCGCGCGATGATGTCGTCGTCCGCGCCCCAGCTCCAGAACAGCGCGGCGATCGTCACATCGATGACGATCAGGGTCGTGGCGATGAAGGCGACTTCACCGCCGAGAAGACCGAACCCACTGTCAATGTAGCGGGTGAAGGTGCCGAGAAACGTGTCGATGACGCCGCTGCCGCCCATGCGTCACCGCCCCTCATTGGCGGGCCGCGATGCGGGCGCAGTCGCAGGACGCAAGAAACGGGCACGGGTTTCGGCCCAGACGCGCAGGCATTCGGCATCGTCGGCGGCCTTCTGCCCAAGCTCCTGACAGCGAAGCTGCCCCTCACGGAGCGGATCGTCCGCGGGCTGGACAGCACGCACCGGCGGCGATGCCGGTGCCTCATCCTTGCGGGTCATCTCGATCGCCGTCGCTGTCAGGGCGATAGCGACGAACACGATGGCACTGAGGCGCGCCAGCAGCTTGCCGTCCATGGTCGCCCCCCTCAATTGCCGCTGTTGAACATCTGCGCGTTGCCGGGCGTGTAGCCGCTGCTGGGCGTCAGAAACCGGCGGCGTTGCTCGCGGCCCTGTTCGGCCGCCGCCGCGCGCTCGGCCCCGGTCAGCGCGCTGGCCCGCCCATTGGCGGAAATCACCGCGATCAGGTCGGAGAGCTGCTGCGACTGGAGGGCGAGGATTTGATTACCGGCTTGCGTGGCTTGCAGCGCGCCGGCAGCATTCTGGCTCTGGCCGACCAGCGATGACATTTCCGTGCGGTTGGTGTCGATGTTGCCGACGACGCCGGCCTGCACGCGCATCGCGTCCTGCAAGCCGCCGACGGTGTTCTGCCAGCGCGA
>CAZOOO010000349.1:0-2270 GCA_964581435.1 uncultured Hyphomicrobiales bacterium
GGAATCGATCACGTTCATGATCCTGGATCGATTCGATCCAGGATCATCGTGATCCAGGATCATCGTGATCCAGTGTCGCTTGAGAACTGACTTCGGACACGTCGGCTTTTTCGGAGGTTCCCTCGCCCGGCAAGCCTGCCCGCCCCGCTCTTAAGGCAAAAACGTCCGGCTTTCTCGACATGTCCGCCGTTTCTTACATTGACTTTACGCATTTCCCCCCTATGTTTCGCGGTAACGCGGCCCGGAGTCGAAACGCGATTCCATGGTGAGCCGCCCGTCAGCGTAGCCAGAGCCCCCTTCGCTTCTTAAAAGCACGCCGTTCAAGGGGTTGAGCGCGACAGCCTTCTACATTCGATTCCGGACGGCGGTGTCGATCTAGTGTGGTGGTTCAGAAGTTCGCTTCATTTTATCTGCGAGCGATTCAAGCGAACTTCTGAACCTGAACCACACTGGAATTACAAGTTTTCTGGTGCCCTTTCGAATCTGAAGTTCGCTCCGGAAGGCGCTGCACAATAAGGCGAACTTCAGATTCAGGGCACTAGAGGCTCAATGTCATTTTCTCATCTTGGTTTATCCGACAAAGTCCTGGCCGCGGTCGCGGCCGCAGGTTACACCTCCCCCACCCCCATTCAGGACCAGGCCATACCCCACGTACTGGCGCGCCGCGATGTCCTCGGCATCGCTCAGACCGGCACCGGCAAGACCGCCGCCTTCGTCCTGCCCATGCTGACATTGCTGGAGAAAGGCCGTGCCCGGGCGCGAATGCCCCGCACGCTGATCCTCGAGCCGACGCGCGAACTCGCCGCTCAGGTAAAGGAGCAGTTCGACAAGTACGGCGCCGGCCAGAAACTCAATGTGGCGCTCCTGATCGGCGGCGTTTCCTTCGGCGATCAGGACTTGAAGCTGACCCGCGGCGTCGACGTGCTGATCGCGACTCCGGGCCGCCTGCTCGATCACACCGAACGCGGCGGCCTGCTGCTCACCGGCGTGGAGCTTCTGGTGATCGACGAAGCCGACCGGATGCTGGACATGGGATTCATTCCCGACATCGAACGCATCTGCAAGCTGGTGCCGTTCACGCGGCAGACCCTCTTCTTCACGGCGACGATGCCGAACGAGATCCGTCGCGTCACCGACACGTTCCTGCATAACCCGGAGAAAGTCGAGGTCTCGAGGCCGGCGACCACGGCAGCGACCGTAGCGCAATCGCAGGTCAGTTGCGGCCGCGAACCGCACGAGAAGCGTGAGCTGCTGCGCAGGCTGCTGCGCGAAGCGCAGGATCTCAAGAACGCAATCATCTTCTGCAATCGCAAGCGCGACGTCGCCATCGTGTGCAAGTCGCTCCAGAAGCACGGTTTCAGCGTCGGCGCCCTTCACGGCGACATGGACCAGTCGGCGCGGACCGCCTCGCTCGATCAATTCCGCAAGGGCGAACTGCCGCTGCTGGTCGCCTCCGACGTGGCCGCGCGCGGCCTCGACATTCCCGAGGTCAGCCACGTTCTCAACTTCGACGTGCCGTACCATCCCGACGACTACGTGCACCGCATCGGCCGCACCGGCCGCGCCGGTCGCACCGGCACCGCGATCACGATCGTCTGTCCCGCGGATTTCAAATCACTCGCCGCCATCGAGAAGCTGACCGGCCAGGCTATTCCGAAGGCAGACCTTCCCGGCCATGATGCCGGCGCGAACGAAGCCGTCGCGGAATCCGGCACGCATGCAGCGACTGAAGGCCGGCCGTCGCGATCCCGCAATGCACGCGACAAGAGCGGCGAGAGCTATGCACGCGGCGGAAAGCGCGAAGGTCGCAAACCGCGCCGTTCCGTCGGTGACCACCAGAGGCACGATGCCCCTGCTGTGACGGCCGCAGCGCCCATGGCCGCGGCGCCGCCCTCAATCGGACGCATACCCGCGCCACGCCGGGAGGCGATTTCCGAGCCGGGAGACCACTCACATCTGCCGGCGTTTTTGCTCCGCCCGATCCGCGCCCGCGGCTGAACCTTTCGGCCGGCGCGGCTCGTTGCCGGCCGGCCTGCGAAAAATAACGTTTACCGCGCGTAAACCCCTTGCTGGTAGGCTTCGACCATTATTCTATGTTGATTTTTGTCGTTTGGGGCGACGATTGCGTGAATCGTCGGCGGGGCCGCATCAGTGGTTGTGCTTGACGAACATGAACGCACCCTGGCATTCGCCGAGGTGGCGCTCGGCCAGATCCGATCGTTGCGGCAGACCGCGGTCCCACGCAACTACGAAATCTGGTACGTCTACGC
>CAZOOO010000350.1:0-2239 GCA_964581435.1 uncultured Hyphomicrobiales bacterium
CCGCCGAACGCATCAAGGCGCTGATGTTCACGTTCGACGATCTCGTGAAGCTCGACGCCGGCTCGGCGCAGACCCTGATGCGCCATGTCGACAAGGACAAGCTCGGCATCGCGCTGAAGAGCGCCAACGAGGAGGTTCGCGCCTTCTTCATGGGCAACATGTCGTCGCGCGCCGCGAAGATGCTGATGGACGACATGGCGGCGCTTGGGCCGGTCCGGCTGCGCGACGTCGATGAGGCGCAGGCGCTGCTCGTCAATCTCGCCAAGGACCTCGCGGCCAAGGGCGAGATCATGCTGTCGAAAAACCGCGCCGACGACGAGCTGGTCTACTGATGGGCGCTCCGGCAAAATTCCTGTTCGATACCGACTTCTCGGCTCCGCATAAGCCGAGAGAGCGGGCGCCGACGGCTCTTGAGATTGCGCAGCAGGTCGCCGCCGCCGAGGCTGCGGGCTATCAAAAGGGCTTCGACGCCGCGCAGCGCGAAGCGAAGGTGCAGAGCGATCGCCGCATGGCGCTGGCGATCGAGGACATCGCCGCAGGCATCAAGGCAGTCGCCGAACGCTTCGCGGGCATCGAAGCGAGGATGGAGACCGAAGCGGTCGATGTCGCGGTTGCGGTCGCGCGCAAGCTGTGCAGCGAGCTGGTCGCAGCCGAGCGACCGGCGGAAATCATCGCGCTGGTCCGCGACAGCTTCCGGCACCTGGTGTCGACGCCGCACCTCGTGGTCCGGATCAACGATCAACTCTACGACGCGGCGCGCGATCAGATCGAACGCCTGGCCAAACAAACCGGGTTCACCGGACGACTCGTCATCCTCGCCGAGCCCGATGTCGCGACCGGCGATTGCAGGATCGAATGGGCCGACGGAGGGATCGTGCTGGAACGGGCGGCCATCGACGCCAGGATCGACGAACTGGTGCGAGGCTACATGGCGTCACGCAAACCGAGCAGCACCCCCTGAAGGCATGGTAGCGAACAATGAGCGATAACGACACCCAGGTTCCGCTTCCCGACCTCAACGCCGCCGATGCGCCGACCATCGACGACGTCGGATACAGCGAGGAAGAGCAGGTCTCGCGGGTCGCGTCCGACCTCGAGGCGGTGTTCGACGTTCCCGTCCAGGTATCCGCCGTGCTCGGCCGCTCCAGGATGGACGTCGGCGCGCTGCTCAAGCTCGGGCCCGGCAGCGTTCTGGAGCTCGACCGGCGCGTCGGCGAGGCCATCGACATCTACGTCAATAACCGGCTCGTGGCGCGCGGCGAGGTTGTTCTCGTGGAGGACAAGCTCGGCGTGACCATGACCGAAATCATCAAGGCCGAGAAAGCCTGACCGCCAGCGCTGCTGGCGCGGGATACATAACAGGAGCAGATCATGCGGCTTCTCATTGTTGGTTCATTGAAAGGCCAGCTCACGACCGCCACCAAGATCGCCATGGACAACGGAGCCACCGTCACCCACGCGGACGGCAACGAACAGGCCATGGCCGTGCTCCGCGGCGGCAAGGGAGCCGATCTCCTGCTGATGGATGTCGGTCTCGATATCCGCGACCTCGTGAGTCGGCTGGAGGCGGAACACATTCACGTCCCGATCGTGGCCTGCGGCATCGTCAGCGACGCGCGCGCCGCGGTCGCGGCGATCCACGCCGGGGCCAAGGAATACATCCCGCTGCCTCCGGACCCGGAACTGATCGCCGCGGTGCTCGCCGCGGTGGCGAACGATTCCCGCGACCTCGTCTACCGCGACGAGGCGATGGCCAGGGTCATCAAACTGGCGCAGCAGATCGCGGGCTCCGACGCCTCGGTCATGATCACCGGCGAATCCGGGACCGGCAAGGAGGTCCTGGCGCGCCACGTGCATTCGCGCTCGAATCGGGCCAAGCGGCCGTTCATCTCGATCAACTGCGCGGCGATCCCGGAGCACCTGCTGGAATCCGAGCTGTTCGGCCACGAGAAAGGCGCGTTCACCGGGGCGATCGCGCGCCGGATCGGCAAGTTCGAGGAGGCCGGCGGCGGCACGCTGCTGCTCGATGAAATTTCCGAGATGGACGTCCGGCTGCAATCGAAGCTCTTGCGCGCCATCCAGGAGCGCGTGATCGACCGGGTCGGCGGCACCCGGCCGGTGCCGGTCGACATCCGCATCATCGCGACCTCGAACCGCAATCTTTCGGACGCCGTGCGCGAGGGGACCTTCCGCGAGGACCTGCTGTTCCGTCTCAACGTCGTCAACCTGAAGATCCCGC
>CAZOOO010000351.1:0-2221 GCA_964581435.1 uncultured Hyphomicrobiales bacterium
CCAAGCTGCTCGCCAACGGCGACCGTTGGGAACGCGAGATCGCGAAAGCGATCGAGCTCGACGCGCCGTATCGGTGAGGTAGGGGCATGATCCTTCCCGCGCTGTTCTTCTATCTGTTCGCCGGCGTGTGCGTTGCATCGGCCGCGATGGTCATCTCGTCGCGCAATCCCGTGCACTCGGTGCTGTTTCTCATTCTCGCATTCGTCAACGCCGCTGGTCTGTTCATCCTGATGGGCGCGGAATTTCTCGCGATGATCCTCATCGTGGTCTATGTGGGCGCGGTCGCGGTGTTGTTCCTTTTCGTGATCATGATGCTGGACGTCGACTTCGCAGAACTGCGCGAGGGCTTTCTCGAATACCTGCCGTTCGGTCTGGTGATCGCGGCGATCTTCCTGCTGGAATTGCTGCTCGTCGTCGGGGGCTGGACCCTCAATCCGACCGTCACGAAATCGATCACGGCGGCCATTCCGGGCGACGTCAGCAACACCGAGGCGCTCGGCCTCGTGCTCTACACCAGGTACATTCATTATTTCCAGCTCGCCGGCATGGTGCTGCTGGTGGCCATGATCGGCGCCATCGTGCTGACGCTGCGGCACAGGGCCGGCGTCAAGCGTCAGGATATCAACGTTCAGAACGCCCGGACTCCCGAGATGGCGATGAGCGTGCGCCAGGTCGCCTCGGGGCAGGGATTGCAGGACGCCGACCAGGCGGAGTGGGTGAAATGATCGGCCTCGGACACTACCTGGCGGTGGGCGCGATCCTGTTCACGCTGGGGACGCTCGGCATCTTTCTCAACCGCAAGAACATCATCATCATCCTGATGTCGGTGGAGTTGATCCTGCTGGCGGTCAATATCAACCTGGTGGCGTTCTCGACGTTTCTGGGCGACATCGTCGGACAGGTGTTTGCGCTGCTGGTGCTCACGGTCGCCGCGGCCGAGGCGGCGATCGGCCTTGCTGTTCTCGTTGTGTATTTCCGCAACCGCGGTTCGATCGCGGTTGAGGACGTCAATCTGATGAAGGGCTGAAGCATGATCCGGAAAAATGAGAACCGGCTTTCTCCGGCCGCCAATGGACGCATTGGCTGCGGGGTCATGCTCCACGAGGTGACTGCATGATCGAGGCAATCGTCTTCCTGCCGCTGATCGGCGCGATCCTTGCCGCGCTGATTGCATTGGCGGGCGCGCACGGGCGCAATCCCAGCGGCGATGCGGTCGATCATCACGACGACCACGGTCATGCTCACGCCGCGGCTGCGCATGATGACCATGGGCATGGTGACGCCCACGGTCACGATGACCATCACGTCAGCGAACCGCCGGCGGCGGGATCGCGCGCCGCCGAGCTGATCACGACGACCCTGCTGATTGCGTCGGCGGTTCTGTCGTGGATCACGCTGATCGACGTCGGCTTCATGCATCACGACGCGCGGATCGCGCTTTTCTCGTGGATTTCCTCCGGCGATCTTCAGGTCGGCTGGTCGCTGCGGGTCGATACGCTGACGGCGGTGATGCTGGTGGTCGTCACCACGGTGTCGTCGCTGGTGCACTTCTATTCCATCGGCTACATGGACGAGGATCCCCACCGTCCGCGCTTCTTCGGCTATCTGTCGCTGTTCACCTTCGCGATGCTGATGCTGGTGACGTCGGACAACCTGGTCCAGCTTTTCTTCGGCTGGGAAGGCGTCGGCCTCGCCAGCTATCTGCTGATCGGATTCTGGTATCAGAAGCCGTCGGCGAACGCGGCGGCGATCAAGGCGTTCGTGGTCAACCGCGTCGGCGACTTCGGCTTTTCGCTCGGCATTTTCGCGGTGTTCATGCTGATCGGCTCGACCGATTTCGACACCATCTTCAGCGCGGCGCCGGGACTGACCGGGAAGACGATCCACTTCCTGGCCTGGGACGTCAACGCGCTGACGTTGATCTGCCTGCTGCTGTTCATGGGCGCGATGGGCAAGTCGGCTCAGTTCCTGCTGCACACCTGGCTGCCCGACGCGATGGAGGGCCCGACGCCGGTGTCGGCGCTGATCCATGCGGCAACCATGGTGACCGCGGGCGTGTTCATGGTGGCGCGGCTGTCGCCGCTGGTTGAGCTGGCGCCGGACGCGCAGGCTTTCGTGATGTTCATCGGCGCGACCACGGCGATCTTCGCGGCGACGGTCGGCCTGGTGCAGAACGACATCAAGCGCATCGTGGCGTATTCGACCTGCTCGCAGCTCGGCT
>CAZOOO010000352.1:0-2196 GCA_964581435.1 uncultured Hyphomicrobiales bacterium
CTGTTCGTAACCTTTCCGGTCGCGACCTGGCTGATCGACGGATCCGCCGGCCGGCTCCGCGGCGTGCCGGCCGCGGCGCTCGCCGGCTGGCTGTTCGGGTTCGGCTATTTCGTTCCCGGACTATACTGGATCGGCAACGCCTTCCTGGTCGACGCCCAGACCTTTGCGTGGCTGATGCCGTTCGCCGTCCTCGGCCTGCCGGCCTATCTCGCACTCTTCACCTCGCTCGGCTTCGCCCTGGCGCGCTGGATCTGGCCCCGCGATTCCTCGCGTATTCTCGCGCTCGCCGCGGCGCTCACGGTCAGCGAATGGCTGCGCGGACACGCTCTGACGGGATTCCCGTGGAATGCGTTCGGTTACGCGCTGACGGAGCCGCTGGCGCTGGCGCAAACCGCCTCGCTGATCGGACTGTGGGGTCTGACGTTCCTCGGCGTCGCCATCTTCGCGAGCCCCGCCGTGCTGATCGACGGCCGGAGCCGCGGCCCCGGACCATGGCTCGTCCCGGTCATCGCGATCATGCTGCTGGTCGCCATGAGCGTCTACGGTTCGGTCAGGCTATCGCGGCATCCCACGGAATTTACGGACAATGTCAGGCTGCGCATCATGCAGCCCAATCTGACGCAGGACGCGCGATTCAACTATGCCGCCAAGCAGGCGGTGATGCAGAAGTATCTGACACTCTCGGATCGCGCCTCCGGACCGCAGTCAACCGGCGTCACCGGCGTGACCGTCCTGATCTGGCCGGAGTCGGCCTTTCCGTTTTTTCTTACCCGCGAAGCCGACGCGATGGCGGAGATCGCTGATCTCCTGCCGAAAGGAACGATCCTGATTACCGGTTCGGTCCGCGCGCCCGACCTGCCGCCGAACACCAGGGTCACACGGGCGTACAACTCGATCTACGTCATCGGCGACGACGGCGGCATCCGGTCGATTTACGATAAGCTCCACCTGGTGCCGTTCGGCGAGTTTCTGCCGTTCCAGGGGCTGATGGAAAAGCTCGGCTTCGTTCAGCTCACCAAGGTCCAGGGCGGTTTCATTCCTGGAACCGGCCGGCGGACCATCGAACTTCCGAACGCCCCGAGCATTCTTCCGCTGATCTGCTACGAGGCGATCTTTCCGGGCGGCATTGAATCCAGGGGCGGCCGGCCGGGCTGGATCGTCAATCTCACCAATGACGGCTGGTTCGGCATCAGCACGGGACCCCATCAGCACCTTCAACAGGCGCGGCTGCGGGCCATCGAGCAGGGCCTGCCCCTTGTGCGGGCGGCGAACACCGGTATTTCGGTAGTTGCGGATCCGATGGGGCGTATTGTCGCACGGCTCGATCTCGGCGTGGAAGGCGTTCTGGATTCCCGCCTGCCCGTCGCCATAACGCCGACGCCCTACGCCCGCGCCGGTGATATTCCGGCCGCAATCATGGTGACCATCGCGTTCGTTCTGGTGATTCGGCGGCGCCGCAACTAGCAGCATCCCGTATCCGAAGCTCGCTTGAAGGGCACGCAAGGAAAATGAATCGAACTTCTGAATCACCGCACTGGCCGCAGCGCGTGCATAATTCTCGGGCGGATTCGCACGATCGATATAGTTCGTGTAACAATTTCCACGAGTGGTATAATGTAGCCGATCAAGATTGGATGCGAATTTTATCACGTGATTGAACTGAGTTTGACGATAATGGCACCGGGAGCGTATCCACGCATCGCGGCCCCTTCCGAGGAGACCCAGGAGATGTCGACCAAGGCGCCCAATCCTGTTGACAAGCACGTCGGCAGCCGTGTGCGCATGCGCCGTATCATGCTCGGCATGAGTCAGGAGAAACTCGGGGAAGCTCTGGGACTGACATTCCAGCAGGTTCAGAAATACGAGAAAGGCACCAATCGCGTCGGCGCCAGTCGGATCCAGCAGATTTCCGAGATCCTTCAGGTTCCCGTCTCGTTTCTGTTCGAGGGCAGCCCCGGCACGGGCATCGCCAAGGCCGAGGGTCTGAGCGAGGCGCCATCACCTGCCTATGTCTCTGATTTTCTTGCAACATCCGAAGGCCTCGCTCTGACCCGCGCGTTCACGCGGATTACCGACGCGAAGCTCCGCCGCAGCATCGTCGACATGGTCGAACAGATTGCGGCCCGGGAACCGTCCGACCGGCGCTAGATCACGATGATCCTGGATCGAATCGATCCAGGATCATGAACGTGATCG
>CAZOOO010000353.1:0-2187 GCA_964581435.1 uncultured Hyphomicrobiales bacterium
ATTTTGAGACGCGGGATGCGGGCGGAAAACCGCTGCACACTTTTCCTCATCCCGGTCTAGCCGTTTCCAGTCGGTGCGGCGGGATAGACAACCTCGTCGCCCGGTTGGACGATCGCGCCCCGCGTCAAGCGAGCGGGCTCCAGACGGTCTCGGTCCATGATGTGGAAAACAGCTTCGCCACGGGCGATCAGGTAGTCGGTGACGATCCGACGATGGCAGCGCCACCACACGGCCTCGAAACACATGATCGCACAGCGATGCTCATGACCTTCACGAAGCAGTTTCTCTAAACCATGATGGAATTCGGCTGACAGCGCATAATCGGCGTAGTTGTGAAAGCTTTCGTTGGTCCAGAAGCCGTTGACATCCCGAGGCACGGTCTGCACTTTTCCACGGAGACCACCCAGCGCCGCGATATGTTCGTACGAAATCCGGAAGGCCGCCAAAGCTTGGGGTAGCGTGTCCTTGTTGAATTGCGGATTGGCCCGGGACATCGGCATTTTCCTGATGTCAACGACCCGTTCAACCTGCGGCCCGGCCAGCAGTTCGACAAACTTATCGAAATTCCGGTTGGAATGGCCGATGGTGAAGAACGGCAGCTTCACTTGTGGCTTCACGCATAATCGAGGACGCTACCCTTGTGGGCCGCGATATGATCGGTTTTGTCGCTTTTTATTTCGTATTGGGGTTCCTCTTTGGAGGCGCGGTGGGTGTGACCTTTGTAATCAAAATCGCTGGTGTGAATGGCGATGATCGTACCCGACACCCGGCCGGCCTCGGAATTCCAGGCTACGTGGTCGCCGATCTCGAACCTCTTCGTCATTCGCGGCTTTCCTTGTTTCTCCCGGAAGCCCATCTCTCTCTTCCTTGACCGAGAAGATGCCTTCTATGTCTTGTCGCCGGACGCGAGCACGACGACGGCTTCGGTCGTCAGCAGCCGGAAGGTGAAGGTCTCCAGGAAATACAGCTCGACGGCTGTACTGGAATGACTCGTGTAACCGATCGACAAATCAAGCCCGATATCGAGCTCGAAATCACCACCGCGCGTCGTCAGCACGAACGCGCCCTCGATGGCCGGCGCCCAGATTATCCCGCCGTCGACGACACGCTCGAGGTGGCGGAAGATCGGATAGCCCTCGTCGCTGCTCCCGCTCGCGGCCGTGTACGCATCCGCACCGAGCACGAGCGCGTACGGGCCGTTGCAGCCGGCGAGACGCAGTTGGCCGACGGCCTGCGCGACCGCGCCCGGATAAGCCCCGACATTCGAGGGCAGCACGATGCCGGAATTGCCGCCGCCTTGACGGATGCCCTGAATCCCGGCTGCCGGATATCCCTCGAAAACGGCGCGGTCTTCGGCGAAGGCGATCTTGCGGGCCGCCTGTTTCACCGGCGACCAGTCCGAATCCGTCGCACCGCGTTCGACATCATCGATCTGCTGCCGCGACAATTCGAACGGAACCCGCAATTCGACCAATGCTTTCGCGTCGCGCTGAGCGGCCAGGATCCCGTCGCCCGGAGCCTGGATCTGATGAAGATGGCCGGTACCGACAGCGGAAAGAGCAAGCCCCTTCGGGTCCGGAACGTCGACCACCCGCCGCGCCGCCAGATGACGCTTGAGGGTGCGGGACGCCTCTTCGTCGATCTGCGCCCATGCCGCATCTGAAATGGGAGCCAGCTCCCGATGAAGGTTATTCATGTCCTGCCTCTTTTTTCAATGATCCGATGCCGAGCGATCCATGACCTGACGGCGGGGGCGTGAGAGAAGTCCCTTCCGCCTCAGGCGGGTTGGGGACATCGGACGCCGAGGGAAATGCGGTCTCCGGAGTGACGGAGTCGAGGAATGTTGCTGACGGCACGAAGAATAGCGAGCCCGTGACCGCGCGGCTGAAATCGAGCAGATGATCGTAATTCCCGGGCGGATCGCCGATGAACATGTTCTCGAGCATCTTTTCGATGCGCCGCGGCGACCGCGCATAGCCTATGAAATAAGTGCCGAATTCACCCTTGCCGATGTCGCCGAACGGCATGTTGTCGCGCACGATCTGAAGCTGCTCGCCGTTTTCCTCGATCGAGGTGAGGACATTGTGCGCATAGGGCTTCTTCACGGACTCGCGTTGCTCAACGTCCGACAGCTTGTGACGGCCGATGATGTTTTCCTGCTCCTCGATGGGCAACGCATTCCATCCC
>CAZOOO010000354.1:0-2156 GCA_964581435.1 uncultured Hyphomicrobiales bacterium
ACGACAGCCGCCTGCACTCCGGTCGTATCGTCATCCTCGATGAAACGGCGCAGTCTCTTATGGACCACATTCCTGATCTTCATACTTCATGCTATCAGATAGCATGTATCCTGTCAAGCTACGCTTTACAGAACTGGCAGTCTTTTGGAAAGCAAACCGCTCTGCAACGGCCGGCTAGTGGATTTTTCGTGCAAAATCGCCGGATTTCGATGTAAGGAGCATTCTACTGAGTAAGCGCAACGGCGCAGCACCTATCCGGTGCTGCGCCGTTCGTCTCATCCGGCCGGAAGCGCCTGGCGGGCCGGCGAATTTTCGTGCAGGAATCGCCCGTTTCGGGTAGCCTGCGCTTGTTCAGACAGGAACAGGCAACGGCGCGGATGATCCGAGCTACGCCGTTGCTGTTTCCGGTCTTGCCGGGATTCTGAAGCTATGGCATTCAGGAACGTATGATCGACGCAGTGAAATCCGCCCGAGCCTTCTGGTGGCGCTCCTTCTAGGAGCGGCGCGTCGTCATCTTTTTTCCCCAACATCAGACGCAGCCGCCGTGCATAGGCATGCGGCGTCATTCTTTCAACGACGGCTTTTCGAGCACGGCGGCTCCATCCGGAGAATCCGCCATGAACGCCATTGTTGAAAAACCGATTGTCCTGACCGGCGACTGCACAACCGGCCCTCTTCACCTCGGCCATTACGTCGGGTCACTGAAAAACCGTGTCGCCATGCAGGATACGCATCGCCAGTTCCTGCTTCTGGCCGATGCGCAGGCGCTCACCGACAACGCGCACGACCCCGAAAAGGTGCGCCGCAACGTCGTCGAGGTCGCGCTCGACTATCTCGCGGCCGGGATTGATCCGGAAAAGACTGCGATCTGCGTGCAGTCGACCCTGCCGGCGCTCGCCGACGCGATCGAACAGGTCCTGGTCGACAATGGCCGGCGTTGCGATCTCAACGATTTCCGAGGCGGGTTTACGCTCGCCCGTCCTGGCGGAGCGGACATTGTAGCGCCACCGGCCGACATAGACGGTGTTGGTCAGGATATGGTGCGTGGGACCGACGCCGAAGGTCCCGCCGGCCTTGGTCCGATAGCCATGGCTGTTGAGCCATTTGACCAGTCGCTTGATGCCGAGCGGTGGCGTGCCGGAACTTATCTCACCTTCCGCATAGAGGCGGAAGATCAGCCGGACGGTCTCGGCCTCGACAGGATTGATGGCGAGGTGCTTCTTGATCTTCTGCCCGCGCCGTTCCGCCTCGACCAGATTGTAACCCAGTGGCGGGGAGGCTCCGTTCCAGAATCCCTGTTTGGCGTTCTCCTTCATCGCCCTGGTGACGTTCTTGCCGTTTTCCTTCGAGGTGTACTCATCGAAGATGCCGATAATCTGGCGCATCATCTCCTGAGACGGATCGGTGCCGGTCGGCTGCGTCATCGAGACGACCTCGACGCCGTGGCGGCGAAGCTTGCGGATCGTCAGTTCCATCGTGGCTCCGTCGCGGAAAAACCGAGAGAACGAATGGACGACGATGACGTCATAGGGGTGATCGGCATCGCAGGCGCGTTCCAGCATCGCCTGAAACACCGGCCGCCGATCGTCGGTCGCGCTCGCTCCCGGCTCGACATATTCATCGACGAGAGACCAGCCGTTCGACAGGCAATGCCGTGTGGTCAGATCGCGCTGCGAGGGGATCGACACCTCGCCCTCCGCCTGCCGCCCGGTCGAGACGCGCAGATAGACGGCAGCCCGCAGCGGTACGGAACAGTCCGCTGCGGCAAGGCTTGTTCTTGGTTGCAGATTCCGGCTCATCAATGCATCCCCTCGTTCTGTCCGTCAGTCACATCTGGCGCATGAAGATTGCAATCCGGCAGTTATTTCCAGCGCTCTACTCTTACATCTCTTTCCCAAAAATGGAACTGCCGTCTTCCATTTTCTGGAAATCTGCGCTAGTATCCGTCCATGCTGGTGATCGGCACGGACATTGTTGAACAATATTTTGCCGAACGGTCCGGTCATCGGAGCATCGATGCGGCGCGCGCTCAGTACAGAGCGTGGCTTGCGATTGCAGGAGCTTCGGATTGGCGGACGCCGCAGGATGTGAAGCGTTCGCACCCCAAGGCGAGCATCCTGAAAGGCGGACGGGTGGTATTCAATATCAAGGCCAAT
>CAZOOO010000355.1:0-2143 GCA_964581435.1 uncultured Hyphomicrobiales bacterium
ACCATCGAGGTGGAGCGCTCCTTGCGCGTGCTCGACGGCGCCGTGTGCGTGCTCGATTCCAATCAGGGCGTTGAGCCGCAGACCGAAACGGTCTGGCGTCAGGGCGACAAGTACAAGGTGCCGCGCATCGTCTTCTGCAACAAGATGGATAAGACCGGCGCCGACTTCTACAAGTGCATGGCCGACATCGTCGATCGGCTCGGCGCGCGCCCGGTGGCGCTGCAACTCCCGATCGGCTCGGAGAACAACTTCAAGGGCATGGTCGACCTCGTGCGCATGAAGGCGCTGGTCTACAATCAGGACTCGCTTGGTTCGATGTACGATGTCGAGGAGATTCCTGCTGATCTCGCCGACAAAGCGAAAGAATATCGCGAAAAGCTGGTAGAGGCTGCCGTCGAACTCGACGACGATGCCATGGCAGCCTATCTCGACGGCACCGAGCCGGACGAGGCCACGCTGAAGGGGTTGATTCGTAAGGCCGTCATCACCGGCGCGTTCTATCCGGTGCTGTGCGGTACGGCGTTCAAGAACAAGGGTGTCCAGCCGCTGCTCGACGCCGTGGTCGCCTATCTGCCGTCGCCGCTCGACGTGCCGGCCATCAAGGGCGTGGACGACAAGGGCAACGAGGTCGTCCGTCGGGCCGACGACAAGGAGCCGATGTCGCTTTTGGCGTTCAAGATCATGGACGACCCGTTCGTCGGCACCATCACGTTCTGCCGCATCTATTCCGGCATTCTTCAGAGCGGCACCGGCGTCGTCAACTCGACGCGCGAGAAGAAGGAGCGTATCGGCCGCATGCTGCTGATGCACGCGAACAATCGCGAGGACATCAAGGAAGCCTATGCCGGCGACATCGTTGCGCTGGCCGGCCTGAAGGAAGCACGCACCGGAGATACGCTGTGCGATCCGGCCCATCCGGTGATCCTTGAAAAGATGGAATTCCCCGATCCGGTGATCGAGATCGCGATCGAGCCGAAGTCCAAGGCCGACCAGGAAAAACTCGGCGTCGCGCTGGCGAAGCTCGCGGCGGAGGATCCGTCGTTCCGCGTCTCCACCGACCAGGAGTCCGGGCAGACCATCCTCAAGGGCATGGGCGAGCTTCACCTCGACATCAAGGTCGACATTCTCAAGCGCACCTACAAGGTCGACGCCAATATTGGCGCGCCGCAGGTGGCGTTCCGCGAGCGCGTCACCAAGCGTGTCGAGCACAGCTATACTCACAAGAAACAGACCGGCGGCACCGGTCAGTTCGCGGCGGTGACGCTGATCGTCGAGCCGAGCGAGCCCGGCAAGGGTTACGAGTTCGAATCGAAGATCGTCGGCGGCGCCGTGCCGAAGGAGTACATCCCCGGCGTCGAGAAGGGCATCGAGAGCGTGCTCGGCTCCGGTGTGGTCGCGGGCTTCCCTGTTGTCGATGTCAAGGTGCAACTGATCGATGGCAAGTTCCATGACGTCGACTCGTCGGCGCTGGCGTTCGAAATCGCGACCCGCGCCTGCTTCCGCGAGGCCTTGCAGAAGGGCAAGTCTGTGTTGCTGGAGCCGATCATGAAGGTCGAGGTGGTGACCCCGGAGGATTACACCGGATCGGTCATCGGCGATCTCAACTCGCGGCGCGGCCAGATCCAAGGGCAGGACATGCGCGGCAACGCCAACGTCATCAACGCGATGGTGCCGCTCATGAACATGTTCGGCTACGTGAACAATCTGCGCTCGATGAGTCAGGGGCGCGCGACCTTTACGATGCAATTCGATCATTACGCGGAAGCGCCGGCGAATGTGTCGGCGGAAGTCCAGAAAAAGTTTGCCTGATTGTCGCTGGCGACAGTCGACGACTGAACGGAGAGTCAAATGGCCAAAGCAAAGTTTGAACGTAATAAGCCGCATTGCAACATTGGAACGATCGGTCACGTCGACCATGGCAAGACGTCATTGACGGCTGCGATCACGAAGGTTCTTGCGGAGGCTGGCGGGGCGACGTTCACGGCGTACGACCAGATTGACAAGGCTCCCGAGGAGAAGGCGCGCGGGATCACGATTTCGACCTCGCATGTCGAGTACGAGACTCCGAACCGTCACTACGCGCACGTCGACTGTCCGGGCCATGCCGACTACGTGAAGAACATGATCACGGGCGCGGCGCAGA
>CAZOOO010000356.1:0-2139 GCA_964581435.1 uncultured Hyphomicrobiales bacterium
CTCAAGGAAGTCACCGCCGGATGATGGACGAGGTCGCGGCACAACACGCATTTCGAAGCGCCCTCGTGATCGAGGGCGCGGAGAGCCTTGCCGCGATCGAGGACGAGGTTCGTGCTTTCGCCGGGCCGCTGGGGTGCGACCGCTTCGTGCTGTTCTCGGCATCCGCCACGCAGGACGAGGTGGTCGAGCGTATCTATTGGGTCGAGGGTGACTGGTTTGGTGACGGCGAGGGCGTCGATGCCGAGACCTATGTCCGGCGCTGCCCGGTGACCCGCCACATTCTCGAAGCCCGCGAGCCGTTTTTCTGGACCAAGACGATCGCGAAGGAAGGCGAACTTTACAAAATCGTCCGCCACCCACGCGGGCATGGCATTCACGGGCTTCAAATCCCGGTATTCGGCCCGCTGGGGCTGGAAGGCGCGATGAGCCTGGGCGGCAAACGGATCGACGTGTCTCGCCGGGCACGATTAGCCCTGGGGCTGATCGCAACGACGGCGTTTTTCTCTGCACGCAGGCTGCTGGAAGCCGCGGCCGAGGCTGTCGGATCTCTGTCCAAGCGAGAGCGGGAGGTGCTGTCCTGGACTGCCGCCGGCCGGCGACAGGTCGAGATCGCGGCAACGCTGGGCCTTTCCGAGCGTACGGTGGAGAATCATCTGCGGCGAATTCGCAAGCGTCTCGGCGTCGCGACGACGGCGCAGGCGATCCGGGTGGCGATCCGCAAAGGCGAGATCGCCGGTTGACGCCGTGAAGACAGGAGGAGTGCGATGGGAAAGACGGTCCTCGTAACTGGCGCGGCGTCCGGCTTCGGGCGCGGCGTCGCTTTTGGTCTTGCCAGACGCGGCCATCGAGTCATCGCCGGTTGCCAGATATGGCCGCAGGTCTGGGAATTGCGCAACGCGGCCAAGGCCGACAACCACGACATGCAGGTCATCAAGCTCGACGTCCACAACGAGATCGATCGTGCCAAGGCGCTCGAAATCGAAATCGACGTGCTGCTCAACAATGCCGGCATCATGGAATCCGGGCCGATGGTCGAGATCCCGATGGCGGTGTTCCGCTCGGTCTTCGAGACCAATGTGTTTGCGGCTCTGGAGCTGGCACAGGGCTTTGCGCGCGCGATGGTGAGGCGCGGCTCAGGCCGCATCGTCTGGACCTCGTCGGTGGCGGGCCTGGTCAAGGTGCCGTTCGACGGTGCCTATGCGGCTTCGAAGCATGCGGTCGAAGGCATCTGCTCGGCCATGCACGAGGAACTGAAGCCCTATGGCGTCGAGGTCGTGACCGTGAACCCCGGCGCCTTCCGCACCGGCTTCAACGACACCGGCATGGAGAGCATGGACCAGTGGTGGGGCCAGGGCGAGCGCGTCGTCGCGCATTGGCCGGTACGCGAACTCAACCGCCAGCACGATCCGGCCGAGATGATCGAAGCGATGATCGAGGTGATCGAGGTCGACAACCCGCCCTATCGAACCGTGCGCCCCGTCAGCGCGGAGGAGATGGTCAGGAAGGAACAGGCCGACATCTGGGATCGGCGGGCTTCGGAGAGTTGACATGAAGCTTCTGCTGATCGGCGCAACCGGCCTTGTCGGGCATGAGGTTCTGAGCCACGCCCTCGCAAGTCCGCGGATCGAGACCGTGATCGCACCGGCGCGTCGTCCCCTGGCGGTCACGCATCGAAAGCTCACCGCACCGGTCGTCCGTTTCGACGATCTACCGGAGGATGCCGACTGGTGGAAGGCCGACGCCGCCATCTGCACGCTTGGGACGACAATAAAGAAGGCAGGTTCACGTGAAGCGTTTCGCCAAGTCGATCACGACTATCCCCTTGCGGTCGCCCGGCTCGCCAGAGCGCACGGAACGCCGCGCTTTGCCGTCATCGCCGCCATGGGCGCGAACCGCAATTCGCTCTTCTTCTATTCGCGGGTGAAGGGCGAGCTGGAAGCCGATCTGGAAGCGCTCGCCTTTCCCTCGCTGACGATTGTTAGACCGGGCCTGATCGGCGGCGACCGGGCTGAACGCCGCGCCGGCGAGCATGCTGCGATGCTCGTATTGGAACGGCTGGGTCCAGTCTTGCCCAAAGCCTGGCGCATCAATCCCGCTGCCAGGATCGCGGAAGTTCTGCTCTACGCCGCTCTTGGTGAC
>CAZOOO010000357.1:0-2133 GCA_964581435.1 uncultured Hyphomicrobiales bacterium
AACTCACGATGTCGGTGCGCCGTTCCGGCCCGCCCGCGCTCTTCAGCGCGACATCCAGCGGAAACAGCACTTCGTGGAAATTGGTCATGGCAAACCTTCTACGTCATGGCCGGGCTTGTCCCAGCCATCTACGTCTTCTTTATCGGTCGCGCTTAAGACGTGGATGCCCGGCACAAGGCCGGGCATGACGTGGAGCGACGGTGCGGCGTCGTAGTCGGCGTCTTCACAAGCTCCGCTGTCCCCGCGCCACCGCGCGCGCGATCTGGCCCGCGATGTAACTCTCGGAGCGGCGGAAGCTGTCGAGATCGGGCGTCGCGATCTGCACCGTGATGCTGTTGCCGCCGCCCTTGCCGGAAACGCCGAGCCGGCCGTCAGGTCCACGCGACAGCGGCATGATCGCTTCCGGTCCCG
Organism: uncultured Hyphomicrobiales bacterium; assembly: GCA_964581435.1. Lineage (GTDB taxonomy): Bacteria > Pseudomonadota > Alphaproteobacteria > Rhizobiales > Xanthobacteraceae > Nitrobacter. The sequence goes on from CAZOOO010000357.1 coordinate 412, forward strand.
CTTCGCCCGCGAGGCCGACGCCGCCGTCCATCAGCGGAAAATAGCTAGGCGCGCCGATCACGCCTCCGGCCGCGAACGGCTTGACGGCGCCGAGGGCATGGGCCTGCACGCCGCCGAATGAGCCGATGCTGCCGGCGAGTCCGGAAAACAGGCTGGAGATGCCGCTGGTCAGGCTCGCCGTCAGCGGCTTGAACGCCGCCGTCACGGCGAGACTGGAGACCCGCAGCGCCAGCGTCTTCAGCACGTCGTCGAACTGCTTGCCGCCGCTGACCGAAGACGAAAACGCCTGCGTCATGGCTCGCGCGAAGCCGCCTGCGCTGATCGTCAGCGCCTGTGTCCTGACCGTGAGATCGTCCAGCGTGCGAGAGGTCTCATGCAGACTCGAGTCGTCAGTCATCGGATTCTCCCTTGCGCGGCGCATCGGGAAACCGCGCCAGCAGATCGTCGAGTTCATCGCGCGCCAGCGGCGTGGCCGCAGGCCCCCGGATCGCCCGGACCGCCTGCGCCAGTTCGCGCGGCGTCATCCGCCAGAAGGCGTCGGACGAAAGTCGCAACACGCCGAAGCCGAAGCCCATCGCCTGCTGCCATGGAAACGGCTTCATGAAGCCGCGCTTTCATTAAACGTCGCGCTGATCAGGTCGGCCGCGATCCTGACGAAGCCGGCCGCGCCGCCCTCGACCGTCATCACCGCCACATCGTCGTCGCTGACGGCTTCTCCCGCGCCGCGCAGGCCCGCGCCGATGATGCGGATCAAATCGCGCGACGACACCCGGCCCGAACCGAAACGCTCCGTGAGCGCCATCAGGTCTCCGGCGCCGAATGCGGATTCAAGTTCGGCGAGCGCGCCCAGCGTCAACACCAGCGTCCGCTGCCGCCCGCCAAGCTCGGCGCCGATCTCACCGCGATATCTGTTGGGCATGACACACTCCCTCACATCGCCGTAAACGTCAGCGCGCTGGCGGATTCGAGCGCAACGTCGAACGTCACCTCGCCATTGTGCTCGCCCGCGAATTCGAGGCTTGCGATCTGGAACGGACCCTCGATGGTGCCGAAGTCCGGCACCACCACCTGGCACGTCTTAATGGTGCCTTCGAAAAACGCCTGCCGCACCAGCGCGTCGGAAGCGGCGTCCTTGAACAGGCCGCGCCCCGACAGCGACGCGCGCCTGACGCCCGCGCCCGCGAGCAGCTCGCGCCAGCGGTCCGTCGATTCCGCATCCGTGACATCGACAATCTCCGCGTTGAACGCGATCCTGCGGCTGCGCAGTCCCGCCACCGTGACGAAGCTCGAGCCGTCGCTCATCTTCAGAAGCAGGTCCTTGCCCTTCTGTGCGCCCATGACGCCTCCTTTGCGATCAGGTTGTGGGTTCGGTCACGGCGCGAAATCGCACCTGTGCGTGATAGGTGCGGCCATCGGACTCGCGCCGGATGTCGGCGACCGCGAAACGGAAATTGACCAGCCGGTGAGCGGCGAGCGTCAGCGGCGCATCGTCGAGAGCCTGCAACACCGCGCCGGCGATGGCGTGGGCCTCGCTTTGGCCGCCCTGACGCGAGCGCGCATGTAGCGTGATCTGGTGCTCCTGCGTCGGCCCCTCGTCCACCGACACGTCGGTCACGCGCGCTTCGCCGATCGCGACATAAGGCAACAGCGCCCCGCGCGGCGGCTCGTCATAGACCCGCTTGCCGCCGAGCAGGGCATGAAGGCCGCTGTCGGCCGCAAGCG
>CAZOOO010000358.1:0-2133 GCA_964581435.1 uncultured Hyphomicrobiales bacterium
TGCCGGGCATCGACGCGCGCGCGCCCGATCGCACCGAGACGAGCAGCGGATCGGTGGCGTCGCCGAACACCTTGCCGGTTATTTTCGCGACCTGCATCAGCGCTTTTTCGACCTGCGGTTTCAGCTCCTTCGGATAGGACTTGTCATGCGCATAGAAAAACGCGCAGACCGCTGTCGTGATCGTGAATCCGGGAGGCACCGGCAAACCAAGATTGGCCATCTCCGCGAGATTGGCGCCCTTGCCGCCGAGCAAGTCCTTCAGGTCCGCTTTGCCCTCCGCCTTGCCGTCCCCAAAGGCATAGACCCACTTGCTCCTGGTCTGCGGCGGCATTCCTTTTGCACTACGCGCCGCCTTCCCCGTGCCCGCGGAATTTTGCGTCCTCGCCCGCGATTTTGCAGATGGCTTTGATGTCGTTGCAGGCTTTTTCGATTTCGAGGCGGCTTTGGCCATGGTTTGAAACCATTCCACGTAAGGGAAATCGTGCGCGCCTTACACCACGTTTCGACGACTCCGCGCAAGCTGCCTGATCCCGAAGGATAACGGCATACGATTGAAGTGCGGAAACACCATGCAAACGGCAAACAGCCCGGCTTGCGCCGGGCTGTTTGGTTGCGGACGTCGATGGATGGCTGATGGTCAGGCCTGCGGCTGCGGTTCGAGACCCGGATCCGGCTCCGGGCGCGGATGTGCCTTGCCGGCCGGCGGCACCGCCGAAGCGCGCGGGGTCGCAGGCTCCAGCACCGATTCCCGGTTCGGCTTCTTGCCGTTCAGAAGGTCGGTGATCTCGTCGCCGGTCAACGTTTCGAACTCAAGCAGGCCCTTGGCGAGCGCCTCCAGATCAGCCCGCTTCTCGGTAAGAATGCGGGTCGCGTCCTTGTAGCCGGTCTCGACCAGACGCCTGACCTCGGAATCGATCTTCTGCGCGGTCGCCTCCGACACGTTCTGCTGACGGTTGACCTGCATCCCGAGGAACACCTCATCATTGTTCTCCCCGTAGGATACGGTGCCGAGTTCCTTCGACAGGCCCCAGCGTGTCACCATCATACGTGCAAGACGCGTCGCCTGATCAATGTCCGACGCCGCGCCCGACGTCACCTTCTCGTGGCCGAAAATCATCTCCTCCGCCACGCGGCCACCCATCATGATCGCAAGTCGCGAGGTCATCTGCTCCAGCGACATCGACAGCTTGTCGCGTTCGGGAAGCTGCATCACCATGCCCAGCGCCCGGCCGCGCGGAATAATGGTCGCCTTGTGGATCGGATCGGTCGCGATGACGTTGAGGCCGACGATGGCGTGGCCGCCCTCGTGATACGCCGTCAGCAACTTCTCTTCCTCGGTCATGACAAGCGACTTGCGCTCGGCGCCCATCATGACCTTGTCCTTGGCCTCCTCGAACTCGGCCTGCGTCACCATGCGCTTGTTACGGCGGGCGGCGGTGAGCGCGGCCTCGTTGACGAGATTCATCAGGTCTGCGCCCGAAAAGCCGGGCGTGCCGCGCGCGATGGTTTTGAGGTTGACGTCCGGCGCCAGCGGCACCTTGCGGACATGCACCTTCAGAATCTGCTCACGCCCGACGACGTCAGGGTTCGGCACCACGACCTGACGGTCGAAGCGGCCGGGACGCAGCAGCGCCGGATCGAGCACGTCGGGCCGGTTGGTCGCCGCGATGAGGATGACGCCCTCATTGGCCTCGAAGCCGTCCATCTCGACCAGCAACTGGTTCAGCGTCTGCTCGCGCTCGTCATTGCCGCCGCCGAGACCGGCGCCGCGATGCCGGCCGACCGCGTCGATCTCGTCGATGAAGATGATGCAGGGCGCGTTCTTCTTGGCCTGCTCGAACATATCGCGGACGCGGCTCGCGCCGACGCCGACGAACATCTCGACGAAGTCGGAGCCGGAAATGGTGAAGAACGGCACATTGGCTTCTCCGGCCACGGCGCGAGCGATCAGCGTCTTGCCGGTGCCGGGAGGGCCGACCAGCAGCACGCCGCGCGGAATCCGTCCACCGAGACGCTGGAATTTACCGGGATCGCGCAGGAACTCGACGATCTCCTGCAGGTCCTGCTTGGCCTCGTCAACGCCCGCGACGTCCTCGAAGGTGACGCGGCCGTTGGCCTCCGTCAGCATCTTGG
>CAZOOO010000359.1:0-2079 GCA_964581435.1 uncultured Hyphomicrobiales bacterium
CGCGGCGAACAGGGACATCTTCGCGTCAGCACCTATGCGTTGATCCCCCACAGCTTCCTCGCAGGGCTGATCGCGCGATATCGGGATGATCATCCCGGCGTCAACGTGGAGATCTCGGAGAGCACGGCGCGCGATGCCTTGATGCAGCTTCGTACCGACCGGATCGACGTGGCGTTTGTGGCCGGCGCGACGGATCCGCCGGATTGCCATTCCCGGCAGATGTGGACCGAACCGCTTTTTATCGTGCTGCCGGCGAACCATTCCCTCTCGAAACATCGCGCCGTCACCTGGGATGCTCTGGCGGATGAGACCTTCCTTGTCCGCCACGGAGGCATCGGCCCGCAAGCCCATGACCATATTGTTCTACGCCTCGCCCGGCATCGGCCTGCGCCGTCGATCCTGCGTTTCGATGTGGGACGCTGCTCATTGCTGGAAATGGTCGCGCAGGGATTTGGCGTCAGCATCGTCGGTGCATCCGTGGCGCTCCAGCCAATACCCGGCGTCGCTTTTCTGCCCATTTCCGACGAAGCCGAGCCCGTCGCCTTCTCGGCCGTCTGGTCGCCATTCAACCACGCCGCTGCGCTGAGAGACTTGCTTGATCTCGCCGGCCAGATGAGCCGGACGAGCAGGGCGGACTAAGTCTCCGCGCGCTTCGTCGCGGTCTTTCCGAGACCTCACAGCGGGACATTCCGTCGGCACAACCCGTCCTATTTGCCGCCGATAGTATCCGGCAGCCCTCCCGCATCATGTTTCCTGTTGCCTGTCACGCCAACGCCTATTCTCTGATCCGCTCCATCCCTTTTCCGATCGGAGCCAATATGCGCGGAGGCCGAATCCTTTGGGGTCAGATCGCCGTCGTCGTCGCCATCGTTCTGGTGACGACCTGGGCGGCGACGCAGTGGACCGCGTGGCGTCTCGGCTTTCAGGCCCAGCTCGGCAGTCCATGGTTCGAGCTGGCCGGTTGGCTGATCTACTATCCGCCCGCGCTGTTCTGGTGGTGGTACGTGTTCGACGCCTATGCGCCGACGATCTTTGTTGAAGGCGGTATCATTGCCGCATCGGGCGGCGTCATCGCCGTGGCTGTCGCCATCCTGATGTCGGTCATGCGCGCACGCGAAGCGCGCAACATCGCGACCTATGGTTCGGCACGCTGGGCGGAGGACAAGGAAATCCGCGCCGCCGGGCTGCTCGATCCCGATGGCGTGGTGCTCGGCCGATACGAGCGTGACTATTTGAGGCACGACGGTCCCGAGCACGTCCTTTGCTTCGCGCCGACGCGCAGCGGCAAGGGCGTCGGTCTGGTTGTTCCCACCTTATTGACCTGGCCGGGAAGCTGCATCGTCCACGACATAAAAGGAGAAAACTGGACGCTGACGGCCGGCTTCCGGGCGAAGCATGGTCGCGTCCTATTGTTCGATCCAACCAACGTGAAGTCCTCTGCCTACAATCCCCTGCTGGAGGTTCGGCAGGGCGAATGGGAAGTGCGCGACGTGCAGAACATCGCGGACATCCTCGTCGATCCCGAAGGAAGTCTCGATAAACGCAATCATTGGGAAAAGACCAGCCATTCGCTGTTGGTCGGCGCGATCCTGCATGTCCTCTATGCGGAGAAGGACAAGACGCTGGCTGGCGTCGCCAATTTCCTGTCCGATCCGCGCCGCCCGGCGGAAGCGACGTTGCGCGCGATGATGGACACGCCGCATCTTGGAGAATCTGGCGTTCATCCCGTCATCGCCTCGTCGGCGCGCGAGTTGCTCAACAAAAGCGAGAACGAACGGTCGGGTGTGCTCTCCACGGCCATGTCGTTCCTGGGTCTATATCGAGACCCCGTTGTGGCGCGCGTCACGGCGCGCTGCGATTGGCGCATTGCCGATCTTGTCGGGATCAAGGAACCCGTCAGTCTCTACCTCGTTGTCCCACCTTCCGACATCAACCGCACCAAGCCGCTCATTCGCCTGATCCTCAACCAGATCGGCCGACGGCTGACCGAAGAATTGAAAACATCCGGCACGCGCCATCGCTTGCTGCTGATGCTCGACGAGTTTCCTGCACTCGGCCGTCTGGATTTTTTCGAATCCG
>CAZOOO010000360.1:0-2076 GCA_964581435.1 uncultured Hyphomicrobiales bacterium
AGCTGCTGATGCGTTACGTCTCCGAGCGCGGCAAGATCGTGCCGAGCCGCATCACCGCCGTATCCGCCAAGAAGCAGCGTGAGCTCGCCCGCGCGGTCAAGCGTGCCCGCTTCCTCGGCCTGCTTCCTTACGTTATCCGGTAATTCCATGATCGGCGGCGGCGTTCGTGCTGCCGCCGGTCGTCTTTCATAAATCATAAGGCTTTCGGATCATCCGGTCGCCGATGGTTGGGGCTCGAACGAGACCTCTAACCGCTCGAGAGGAGCGGGACAGCTGATGACTGCGAACCTTCTCATTGCGATTGCAGCCGGCTGCGCGTCCGCGCTGATGTTCGCCTCGATCATTTCGGGCGCGCTGATCTCGCTGCTGCTGTTCTATCTGGCGCCTCTGCCGCTGATGGTCGCGGCAATGGGGTGGGGTCCGGCCTGCGCGGCGATCGGCGGCGCTTTCGCCGGCGCCAGCCTTGTCCTGTTCGGCCCGTCCTATTCCGCAGCTTTCGTGCTGACAGTCGCGCTACCAGCGTGGTGGCTGGGGCACCTGGTGCTGCTCGGCCGCCCGGCCGCCGCGGATGTACCGCCGCAAGGAACCGACCAAGGGACCGACGCAGCGCCGGCCGCGGTCGACTGGTATCCGCTCGGACGCGTCCTTGTCTGGATCGCCTGCTTCGCTGCACTGACCACGACCGCGGCGCTTCTCACGCTCGGGTCCGACGCATCGACGATTACGGATACCCTGCGGCACGGTCTGGTGCGCATCGCCAATGTGCAGGATGGAACGTCAGGCGATCGGGCCTCGGAGGTCGTCGATGCGTTCGTGGCCGTTGCTCCCGCCGCTGCCGCAACGATCGCGATGGCGACACTGACGCTCAATATGTGGCTCGCGGCCAAGATCACCGCCGCCTCCGGCCGGCTGCGGCGTCCCTGGCCCGACATGAGGACAACGACGCTCCCGCCAATGGCGCTGGTTGCGACGCTGGCGGCACTGGTGCTGAGCTTCATCGGCGGATTGCCCGCGATGCTTGCCCAGATCGTGACCGCGTGCCTGATGATAGCGTATGCGCTGGCGGGTTTCGCCGTGCTGCACACGATCACCCAGACGATGCGGAACCGTGGACTGTGGCTTGGCTCGGCCTACGCCATCGTGCTGCTGTTCGTATGGCCGGTCGTCACGATCGTAGGCATCGGCATCGCAGACGCAATTTTCGGGATTCGGCAACGTTACCTGCAACGGCACGCCCCGCGGCCGCTCGCGCCGAAATCGTGAATTCATACCATCGCTCAACACCGAACAAGAGGATCGAACATGGAAGTCATTTTGCTGGAGCGCGTGGCCAAGCTTGGACAGATGGGCGAGGTCGTAAAGGTCAAGGACGGTTTCGCCCGCAACTTCCTTCTCAGGCGCGGCAAGGCCCTGCGCGCGACCGCCGAGAACCGGGCGAGATACGACGGCATGAAAGCCGAGCTTGAAGCCAACAACATCCAGGCCAAGGGCGAAGCCGCCAAGGTGGCCGAGAAGATCAACGGGCGCAACATCGTCGTTCTCCGCCAGGCTTCCGAAACCGGACAGCTATTCGGTTCGGTCACGGTCCGCGACATCGTGGCATCGCTGGCCGCCGACGGCATTATCGTAAGCCGCCCCCAGGTCTGGCTGGATGCGCCGATCAAGACGATCGGCCAGCAAAAGCTGACGGTCGCGGTCCACCCGGAAGTCGAGGCCGAAATCACGGTAACCGTCGCCCGCAGCGTCGACGAGGCCGAACGGATCCAGCGCGGCGAGGACATCAGTACCCGGCAAGAGGACCGCGACGCCGCCGCCGAAGCGATCGCCGCCGCCGGCGAATTTTTTGATCCGGACGCGCAACATGACGAGCCCGCCGCCGAAGACGCGCAGAGACCTGAGGAGAATTGATCCCGTTCCTGCGAGCGGCGCTCGGGCCTTTATCTCCAGGCGCGCTAGATCACGATGATCCTGGATCGAATCGATCCAGGATCATGAACGTGATCGATTCCAATATTTTGAGACGCGGGATGCGGGCGGAAAACCGCTGCACACTTTTCCTCATCCCGCTCTAGTGGA
>CAZOOO010000361.1:0-2064 GCA_964581435.1 uncultured Hyphomicrobiales bacterium
GCAGCCGGCGATGCAGCCCGCCGACAATGGCGGCGTCGATCGCCTGCCGTCGTTCATCACGGGATCGCAGCCGCAGGTCAACGGCGGCCGGTTCGAAGGCAACGGCCATCAGGGCGGCGAGCGCGGCGACCGCTTTCCGCCACGCCGTCGCCGACGTCCGCATGGCCCGCGTCCGGACAGCATGGTGCAGCCGCCGGCTCCGAGCGAGGACTTCAATCCCGGCAACGAGTAGGTACTTACCTCACCCTTCTTTCGCGGGTGAAAACACCGGGATCACGGATCGGCTATTCACTCCTCGGCGTTACACGAGGACGGCGCCAGCGCCGGCGGCAAAACCGGGATCAGCCGGCTGTGCTCCCGCTTCGCGGCAACGGGCCGATAAACCTGCTTGGTCGCCTCGACGAGGTGAACGCCGGCGAACGGCAGCGACAGTGCCGCGCCGATGCGCTCCCACGCAGCGGCCGAGCGCAGGAACCAGCCGCCATTGATCGGCGGGACGAACAGCGCCTCGCCCCAGGCGGACGGCGTGAACCACGTCTGCCGCAGCAGATGAGTGATCTGCGAGCGCGAGTAAGGCTGGCCGTGGCCGAACGGCGTTACATCGGTACGGGTCCAGATACCGCGGCGATTGGGCACGACCACCATCATTCGGCCGGACGGCGAAAGAATGCGCCACACCTCGCGCAGCAGACTTTCCGGATCGTCCGACATTTCCAGCGCATGAACCAGCAGGATGCGGTCTGCGACCGAATCCTGCAGCGGCAACGAAAATTCGTCGACCAGGGACGCCAGCGCCGGCCGCGCCGTCGGCCATTTCAAGACGCCCTGCGCAGCCGGCATCAGGGCGATACAGCGCTCGCACTCCTCGCGGAACAGACCGAGGTAAGGAGTCGGATAGCCGAGGCCGACAACGCACTGCCCCACCATGCTCGGCCAGTGTGCGTGAATGGCGCGACTGATCAGCCGCCGGGCCACGACGCCGAGACGCTGCGAGTAGAAGTCACGAAGGTCGATGACGTCGATCGCCATGTCCTATATCTATCATGTTACCGGCAGGTCGGCACCCCTGCCCTGCCCGATTTCTGCAATCGCGAACCACCGTTAACGGTTTGTTTCACCACGCAATTGCCTGTGCTATAGCGTCTCCGAGCGAGCATGTCCCTTGGGCTCGACCGGAGGATGTTATGGTTCGCGCAAGATAACGCGTCAAACAATAGCTCGGTCCGGCTTGAATCCGTCAAAGCTGGAAGAGTTCTGGTGTGGAGGCTCAAGAGTCCGCTAAGGAGGGCGCCGAAGGATGCGACGAGCTCGGATCCGGAACATTCGTCCGGTGTTCCAGGAGTTCGGGTCATTTTCCCGCAAGTCCAAGCAGCGAATTTGCAGCCGGGACATTCGCGTCGACCTTTCGGACTTACGGAGACGACATGACCGCCGACATCCGCCTGTTCACCTGTCTCACCGATAATTTCGGCGCGCTGATCCACGATCCCGCAACCCACGCGACCGCCGCGATCGACGCGCCGGAGGCCGAACCGATCATCCAGGCGCTGGACCGCGAAGGCTGGGTGCTGACCGATATTCTGGTCACCCATCACCACGGCGATCATGTCGGCGGCGTCGCGGAACTGAAACGGAAATACAACTGCCGGGTGATCGCACCGCATGACAAGGGCGCCGGAATCGCCAACGTCGACCTGCGGGTGGGCCAGGGCGACATCATCAAGATCGGAACGCTGCTGGGGCGCGTGCTGGAAACGCCCGGTCACACGCTGGACCACGTCAGCTACGTGTTCGACGACGAGAAGGTGGTGTTCGCCGCCGATACCCTGTTCTCGATCGGCTGCGGCCGGGTGTTCGAGGGCACCTATCCGATGATGTGGGACTCGCTTTTGAAGCTGCGCGCGCTGCCGGACAGTTTCCGGCTCTACTGCGGCCACGAATACACCGCATCGAACGTGAAATTCGCGCTGACCATCGAACCCGACAACCCGGCGCTCAAGGCCCGCGCGGAGGAGGTCACGCGGCTGCGCGCCGAGGGCAAGCCGACGGTGCCGACCCTGATGG
>CAZOOO010000362.1:0-2062 GCA_964581435.1 uncultured Hyphomicrobiales bacterium
CGGATCGCTTCCACCGGGTCGGGCGGATCCATCGGATAGTGCTTGGCCTCGTAAACGTCGATCAACGTCGTCAGTACGTCGAGCCGGTCGCCTTTCGGCGTGCCCCGCTTCGCGCCCCACAGCCGCTCGACCTCGGCAAGCGCTGCTTCGTAATCCGCTTTGGTGCGGACCGGCTTCAGGTCATTTGCCATGCTTGACTTCCTTCACATCGATCCTGTCATAAGCCTTGTCCGTGCCGATCCACTTGATCCAGATGATACCCTTTTCGAAATCGACGGACATGACAAGGCGATAATCATTGCCCTTGATGTTGAAGACGATCCCCTCGGCACTGACGATGCTTGCAGTCGCGTAGAGCCGATTCACATCGACGGAACTCGTCCACTCCGCCTTGCTCACCTCGTCGAACCAGGCATCGAGCGCAGCCTTGACGGCAATATGATCTTTTTTTCCCGCAAGGCTGCTGACGAACTGCCGCAAGGTGCGGCGGGCGATGATCCTCATTCGTGATCTATACCATGAGACCATAATGGTCGCAAGAGCGATATGCCCAAGCCTCCGGCGCGAGGCGCCCCGGAAGAGTGATGACGGTTGGAATTCGACGGCTACGGAAGCCTGCTGTCTTTTCCTGATCTTCGACCTTTGCGTTCTCGCGCGATGCTTCGCTCGAAATGTTCACGCGCGATCTGGCGGCCGATGAGGCGCGCGAGGATCAGGATCGCCTCGTCGGCACGGCTTGCGTCGCGCTGCGCGGTTCTCGGCGAGGCCCGAGGTCCGAAGACCTCGATCCTGATTCTGTCGTGTTTGAGTGTCATCGTCTCCAAAAATCCGGTGCCGGAAAGGTGGAGGCCATCGAAGACTTGAATGGTCACAGAAGAAAAGACGCAGATCGCAGCCGTGCGGCAAACGGGATACCATGGCGTATAAAAAGGACGGTCTGTAACGGGAAGAGCATCGCGCAATGGAGATCGATAAGGACAAGATAGACGATGCAATCCTCGCGCTTCTTTACCTTACGCTCGACCGCGACGGCCGCGCGTGGAAAGGCTTTGACTGGAGCGCGATGAACCGACTGCACGAGAAGGGCCTCATCGGCGATCCGGTCAGCAAGGCGAAATCCGTCTGGCTCACGGACGAGGGGATTGCCCGCTCCGAAAAGCTCTTTCGCGAGATGTTCACTGTCCGCAAGTAATGCAGCCTGCTTATGGCCCTTGGTCCATCAATTCCGACAGCGCGTGTTTCTTCGACTGCCTATTCCAGATTTCCCCGATAGCCAGTCTTGGTCATCCACTGCGCACGGCAAAATCGCGCTGTTTTTGAAAGAAAAAGGCTATGGGCGCTGCCCTCGCGCGGCACAAGAAAACTCTCCGGCCTTTCGCGGCATAAGCGGCCGCCTCCCCGTAAACGGGTCCCCTCCATTTATTCCACGGTGCCGAAGACTTGTCTGGCACCTTGCTACCCCGGTCTCGCCGACGGGCAAGGGTTCAGGAGCGGCGCTTCGCTTCTCTGAACCCCAAACCCGAAGGAAATAGAGACATGACCAGCAACGTAAACGCCCCCCGCAATGTGATCTTCAATGCCGATTGCATCGACGTGTTGCGCTCATTCGACAGGGGATCGGTGGATTTCGTTCTGACTGATCCGCCCTATGTGACCCGTTTCCGCGATCGCGCAGGTCGTACCGTCGCCAATGATGATAACGGCCGCTGGCTTCGCCCCGCATTCAACCAGATCCACCGCGTTTTGAAAGACGGCGGCTTTGCCGTTTCATTCTATGGCTGGAACAAGGTGGATTTGTTCATGGACGCATGGAAGGCCGCAGGCTTCCGCGTTGTCGGGCACCTTATTTTCCGCAAGCGTTATGCGTCGGCGGCGCGCTTCCTTCGCTACAACCATGAGCAGGCTTATTTGTTGGCGAAAGGCAATCCTGCCCGGCCCGAACGGCCTATCCCCGATGTTCTGGACTTTCCCTATACCGGAAACCGGCTGCATCCAACCCAGAAGCCGATCGAAGCCCTGACTCCGCTCATCGAGGCTTTCACGAAGCCGGGCGACCTTGTGC
>CAZOOO010000363.1:0-2060 GCA_964581435.1 uncultured Hyphomicrobiales bacterium
TTGCAGGAAACCCCTGCCGCAACGGGATGCAAATGTTAGAATCGGACCACTAGCGCCGCTTCAACGGAGACGAAAGCTGTCATGCGAACGACGGTCGCCGCGGCACTGATGATCGTGGCCGCCACGATGTATGCCCAGGCGCAGCCCGCCGCCACGAGCGGACGCGCCGTGACAAAGCCGCAGCCGTCGGCTCGTCCCGCGGCGCAAACTCCGGCCGATACCGTGAAGGCGATGGCGCCCGCGGCGCTGCGGGCGCTTCAGTCCGATCTGGCATGGACCGGCCACTACAACGGCCTCATCAACGGCGAGGTCAGCGAGCGCCTGATCGCTGCGATCAAGACCTTCCAAAAAGACCATGGCGGCCAGCAGACCGGCGTGCTCAATCCGCATGAACGCGGCGCGCTCGCTGCCGCCGCGCGCAAGACGCGGGGCAACGCCGGCTGGAAGATCGTCACCGATGCCGCGACCGGCGTCCGGCTGGGCCTGCCGATGAGGCTTACGCCGCAGCAATCGAGCGAGGGCGACGGCATGACATGGAGTTCGTCCACTGGCACCATCCGGATCCTGCTGACGCGCCGCAAGGAAACTGACCTCACAACCGCCAGGCTTGCCGATCACGAACGCAAGCAGCCGGCCGGCCGCAAGATCACCTACAGCGCCGTGAAACCGGATGTCTTCGTGCTGTCGGGCACACAGAGCCTGAAGAAATTCTACGTGCGCGGCCAGCTCCGTGATGGCGAGGCGCGCATCCTGACCATTCTCTACGATCAGGCCACCGAAGGCGTCATGGAGCCGGTGGTGATCGCAATGTCGAGCGCGTTCGACCCGTTTCCGGCCAACGGTCCGCCGCCGCGCCGGCTCGTGGAATATGCAAGCGGCGTGACCGTCAGCAACGACGGCGTGATCCTGACCGGCCACGATGCCACCGACGGATGCCGGTCGATCGTCGTCACGGGTCACGGCTACGCCGACAGGATCGCCAGCGAGAAGGATCACGGCCTCGCTCTGCTGCGCCTCTACGGTGCGCACGGGTTGCAGCCGATCGCGCTCGGCCGCGATGCGGCCAAGGGCGGCGTCGATCTGGTCGGCATCACCGATCCGCAAAACCAGGGCGGCGGCTCCGCCGTCAGTCGCGTCAAGGCCTCGGTGGCGCAGGGCGGCGGCGATGAATTGATGCTGACGCCAGCGCCCGCATCAGGCTTTTCCGGCGCCGCGGCGCTCGATGCCAACGGAAAGCTCGCGGGGCTTGCGCTCCTGAAGCCTGCGGACATCGCCGGACTTTCGGGCGCGGCGGCTCCTGCACAGGCCATGCTCGCGCCGGCGGAAGCCCTGCGCGCTTTTCTGAAAGCCAACCACGTGGATCCGTTCGACCGACCGTCTGATGCGGAAGCCGCCGTGGTTCGGGTCATCTGCGTGCGGAGATAAACCGGCGCGCTGAGCCGGATTACGTCTGACAACCGGGACACCAGAAGGTCGAGCGTCCGTTCTGCGTGAAGCGCCTCACCGTGCCCTTGCATCCGGGTGTCCGGCAAATGTCGCCCTCGCGGTCGTAGACCTGGAATGAATGCTGGAAGTAGCCGAGTTCGCCGGTGGTCTGTCGATGATCGCGCAACGAGGAGCCTCCCGCCTGGATCGCCTGGTTGAGTACGTCGTGGATGGCCTCGACCAGCCGGACGGCACGCTCGGACGGCGCGCCTTTTTTTAAGGCCAGCGTCGCGGCGAGACGGCGCGGCGACAATCGCGCGCGAAACAGCGCCTCGCAGACATAGATGTTGCCGAGCCCCGCGACCACGCGCTGGTCGAGCAGCGCGGCCTTCAGGCTGGTCTTCTTGTCGCGGCAGGAACGCGCCAGCAGCGCCGCGTCGAATGCGTTGCCGAGCGGCTCGGGGCCGAGCCCTTTCAGCAGCGGTTCGTCGTCGAGCGCCTCGCGGGCGACGACTTTCATGCAGCCGAAGCGGCGCGGATCGTTGAACACGATCTCGACGCCCGACGACATCGTAAACCGCACATGATCGTGGGCGCGAGCCTCGTTGCGCCGATGGTGAAAATCGCCCGGAGCC
>CAZOOO010000364.1:0-2052 GCA_964581435.1 uncultured Hyphomicrobiales bacterium
TGCCATGGATCGTTCAGGTGGACAATCTCGGCCAGACGCAGGCGGTCGCGCCGGCTGTGGCCGACTATCGGCCGACCGATCCGCAAGTGGCCTGGCATCTGGCGCGCTTCATCGAGCAGGTCAGGAGTATTCCCGCCGATCCGGTCATCGTCCGGCAACAATGGCTTCGCGCCTATGAATGGACGACGGATCGCGGTGCGGCCGCTCTCAACGATTATGCGAGATCGAATGACCCGTTCACAAAGGTCGGCAAACAGCAGGTTGCCGTCGAGGTATCGAGCGTCATTCGCGCGTCGTCCGACAGCTTCCGCATCGCATGGTCCGAGCGCCACTACGAGAGCGGTCAGCTCGCCACGACCGAACGCTGGACCGCGATCCTGACCATCGTGATCCAGCCACCGCGCGACGCTGAGCGGCTCAAGGCCAATCCGTTGGGAATTTATGTCAACGCCATCAACTGGTCGCGGGAGATGAGTCAATGAGGATTTTTCTCTCCGCGCGGAAGTCTGCCTGCGGGACTGCCTCCCTCCGCAAATCCTCCATCGTGGCCCTGCTGCTGTCCGGCTCGATGCTCGCCGGCTGCGCCATACCGCAGAAGCCGCCGCAGATCAGCTACGACGCCGATGTCCCGCCGTTGCCGGCCATACCCGCATCTGTTGCGGATAATCGGCCACGCCCGCTGCATATCCCGCCGGTCTGGAAGCCGGCAAAAGGCGGTACGGCTGCGGGAACGCCCGTCGCCCGGATCGAGAGCGCCAACGCCGCCGCCCGCGTCCAGCCGCGCCGTGAGGGTTACTACAACGCCATCCAGATTTATCCGTGGTCGGAGGGCGCGCTCTATCAGGTTTATGCAGCGCCCGGCCAGATCACCGACATCGCCCTGGAGCCCGGCGAGAGTCTGACCGGCACGGGACCGATTGCGGCCGGCGACACCGCGCGATGGATTATCGGCGACACCGAATCCGGCTCCGGCGAAACCCGCCGCGTCCATGTGCTGGTGAAGCCGTCGCGCGCCGACATCACCACCAACCTCGTCGTCACCACCGACCGGCGCACCTACCTGCTCGAGCTGCGCTCCGGGCAAAAACCCTACATGCCGTCCGTCGCCTGGGCCTATCCGCAACCGCCCGCCGGACAGCGCGCGAGCATTCCGGCAACGCCGGTTATTCCAGCAGCGGCCGCGCGCAACTATCGCTACGGCCTCTCCGGCGACAATCCGCCATGGAAGCCGGTTGCCGTCTATGACGACGGACGCCGCGTCTACGTCGAGTTTCCGCGCGGCATCGTGCAGGGCGAGATGCCGCCGATCTTCGTCATCGGCCCGGATGGCGAGGCGCAGATCGCCAACAGCCGCATCTTTCGCAACATCCTGATCGTCGATCGCCTGTTCGGCGCGGCCGAGCTGAGGCTGGGCGGCGGTGACAAACAACAAACCGTCAGGATCGTCCGCCCCGACGGGAGGCCGTCATGAGTCAGAACCAAACCAACAGCGCAGCCCCGATGCGGCTTGGCGCGCCACCGCCGCGCGTCACCCGTCTTTCGCGCAAGGTGCTCGCCGGCGTTGGTATCGTCGCATCGCTTGGCGTTGGCGGTGCGCTGATCTACGCGCTCCAGACGCGCGACCAGGGCAAGAGCGGTCAGGAACTTTACTCCACCACCAACCGGCAGCCCGCTGACGGTCTCGCCGGCCTGCCGCGCGACTACACCGGACCGATCCTCGGCCCGCCGCTTCCGGGCGATCTCGGACGCCCGATCATGGATGCGCAGAACCGCGGCCAGCCGGTCGTGCCGCCGACGATTGCGACACCGAGGGTCGATGAGGCCGAGCAACGCCGGCTGGCCGAGGAAGAAGCCGCGCGCACGTCGCGCGTCTTTTTCCAGACCGCGCCGGGCAATACGGCAACGGCTGCAACGTCCGGCAGCATGACAATGCCGAACCTTGCCGGTTTCAACCTGAACGGCCAGCCTGCCCAGCAGACCGCGCAGGACAAGCAGCTTGCGTTCCTCAACGCTGCCGTCGACCGACGCACGACCTCGCTGGATCGCGTCATG
>CAZOOO010000365.1:0-2052 GCA_964581435.1 uncultured Hyphomicrobiales bacterium
TGAGACGCGGGATGCGGGCGGAAAACCGCTGCACACTTTTCCTCATCCCGCTCTTGAGCATTTTCGCTTCCGATTCAATCAGAGCGGAAAGGCTTTAATCGATGGCTGCGGTATCCTTGTGCGAAGCCGCCGTCGCGTCAGGCCTGAAAGGCACATTCTGAACAAGCGAGGACGACACGGTTGGAACCTGCTCCCCCTCGCTCGCTCGCGAAACCGCTACGCGAGTCCTGCTGAAAACGGCTTCGGCGCCCGAATCCGGCTCATGGAGACTCTTGAGCAATTCAGCCATCAACAAGCCGTACTGTCCGCCCGGTTCGTCGATGACCCGTCCCGGCGTGGCCGAGGACAGGATCAGCCCGTTGTCCGGCACGTCGATAGGCGCAAGACCGTGTGAATATGAGCGGAAGCGCCGTTCATACGGATTGCGCCGCGATGCGTCGATCACTGCGAGCTTGACCTTGGCGGCGCGCTCCTTCATCGCCCGGAGAACGGCTTCGATAGAGAGTCCGTCGCGCCGAACGTCGGCTTCCCTCCAGATCTGCGCGTCAACCGGGATCATGTAGCTCTCGCGACCGGACTGAATGCCGAACCCGCTGAAGAACAGCAGCGCGGTCGTATCGGAACCGATCTTGGATTCCAGACGGCGGACCGCGCGGCGCATGTCGTCCTTGTCGGCGTCCTCGACCATGATGACGTCGAAGCCGTCGCGCCGCAAAACCGTTGTCAGCGCCCGGGCATCATTGATGGATTGCTTCAGGGGCTGGTTCGCATCCGGGTAATGCCCGTTGCCGATCACCAGCGCGACCCGCGGCGACTTGACGGCGATGCTGCCGGTCGTGTCCTCGGCGTCGAGGGCCTTCGCAACCTCCAGGCTGCGCTTGTTGAAAGCCGCATGAGCTCCGATCGCCAGCGACACCATCCCGATGAGGACGGCGGCCAATGTGACAGACCGTGGGGAAACGCGAAACTGCCCGAACTTCATAACGATCAATTCCCGGTCGCGCTCAATTGCGCTCGTAAGCCGCGCCAACGCCAGATTGGTTTCAGGGAGCGTATAACTTATTGCGGTCAATTACGCTCGTTTTGCGGCACCGCAGCATGAAGAGGTCATGCATTGCGGATCCCCAATGAGCTACATGAAACCTTTATTTATTGGAAACACAATTGGTTAAGCACACCCGCGGCCCGCGAAAGTCAGGGGCCGGACGCCGCGACGGTCAATCTGCCGTTACCGTTGCCCGGACGCAGCGGCTTGGTCGCCCACATTTGTTATTTTTGTCTCATTCGTATAATTTTTCAATAGCTTGGCTGGAACAGGCCTTGATGCAGGAATCGCGCATGGGGGCGCGGAAAGAAAATCATGACTGCTCGCCATGTGGCCGGCGCTGTCTACCGCGCGCTGACGAACCGTAAGGACGGCCCCACGCTCTATGACGTGTGCGATCCCGTGCTGTTGCGCCATCAGGGCGGCGACGGCCATCTGGCCAAATTCTACAGGACCGCGCTGGCGAACCCGGCGCTGCGCCCTCTGTTGCGGCGCGCCGGCCTGCCGGAACTGCGCGATCAAACCCGCTTTCAGGAATTGCAGGACGTGCTGCGGCGGGCGCGGGACGACGAGACGCCGGATTGGGCGGCGATCGGCCGGCCGGTGGCCGCATTGCTGGATACGGTGACGTTGCACCATCCCCGGCCCGGCGCGACCTCCGGCTCGGGGCCGGAGCCGAGCCTTGCCGATATCGAGCGCGTGATCCGGACCTGCGGCGCGCATCTGCTTCAATCGTTCCGGAACAACGGGTTCATCCCCACCTTCGCGGCGTTCAACCTGATCGGCGATCCCGATCTGCGTGGTCGGGATCTTCTCGCCGCCCTCACCGGCCTCGACGCGCGCGGCTACAAGAACTCGACGCTGCTCTTTAATCTGGCGCGGGTTTTCATCGCGCGGTCGCCGGCTCGCGAGGTAATCAACCCGCCGTGGCGCGGCATCGCCGAACCGATGTGGGAGCCGGTGCAGATCCGCCATCGCTCGGCCTATTACGACGCATTCTTCACCGA
>CAZOOO010000366.1:0-2052 GCA_964581435.1 uncultured Hyphomicrobiales bacterium
CGGGGCGCGGCGGTTGCCGTGCCGGGCGGTGCCGCCGCCTTTCTGCTTGCCGAACTTCTTGCCGGTGCGGGCGACGTCGGACCGCTCACGCGCGCCACGAGCGGTGGCCCGACGCTTTTCAAGCTGCCAGGTGACGACGCGGTGGAGAATGTCGGCACGGGGCTCGACGCCAAAGATCTCATCGTTGAGATCGATGTCGCCCTTGCCCTTGGCGTCGAGGGTCTGAACCTTGACCTTCATGTTCAGCCCTCCTGGCCTTCGGTGGCTTCCACGGGTGCGGCCTCGGCCGGCACGTCAGCGGGAGCGCTGCTGTTGGAATTGGCGGCCTGCTTCAGGCCGGCGGGGTAAGGCGCGTCGGCATGGCGCGCGACCTTCACCGCGTCCTTGACGATCAGCCAGGCGCCCTTGTGGCCGGGCACCGAACCCTTGACGAACAGAAGACCGCGCTCAACGTCCGTGCGGACGATTTCCAGGTTCTGCTGGGTGCGCTGGCGGTCGCCCATGTGGCCCGCCATCTTCTTGTTCTTGAAAACCTTGCCCGGATCCTGCCGCTGACCGGTCGAACCGTGCGAGCGGTGCGACACCGAAACACCGTGCGTGGCGCGAAGCCCGCCGAAGTTCCAGCGCTTCATCGCACCGGCAAAGCCCTTGCCCTGCGTCTGTCCGGCGATATCGACCAGCTGGCCGACGACGAAATGGTCGGCGGAAATCTCCGCGCCCACATCAAGCAGCGCATCTTCGGCAACGCGGAATTCGACGAGCCGCGCTTTCGGTTCCACCTCGGCCTTGCCGAAATGGCCGCGCTGCGGCTTGGCGACGTTCTTGGACTTGGCGGCGCCGGCGCCGAGCTGGACTGCGACGTAACCGTCACGGTCCATTTCGCGGCGGGCAACCACCTGCAGATTGTCGAGTGCCAGGACGGTGACGGGCACGTGGCGGCCGTCGTCCTGGAACAGGCGGGTCATCCCCATTTTCTTCGCGATCACGCCAGTGCGCATGACCAGGCTCCTTCATACAGAGGCCCGCGAACCATTTCGCGGGCGTGCTGCCGGCCCAGATATCGATCGTCGCCCCGTCCGGGCCAGCGTCCCGCAAGCGGGAAGACGGGGGACGCAGACCGCGATCCCGAAAGGCATCGCGCGGTATCCCTGTTTGTTTCGTCATGCCGGTTTCGGCATCCCTTTCCGGTGGGCGGAAGGCCCCGAACCAGAAAGACCCCGGCAATGCCGGGGCGATGGCCGAACGAGTCGGCCAGATTGCGTGCCGGCCTCTTAGGCCAGCTTGATCTCCACGTCCACACCCGCGGCGAGATCGAGCTTCATCAGCGCGTCGACCGTCTGGGGCGTGGGCTGAACGATGTCCAGCATCCGCTTGTAGGTGCGCACCTCGAACTGCTCGCGCGACTTCTTGTCGATGTGCGGGCCGCGGTTCACGGTGAACTTCTCGATGCGCGTCGGCAGGGGAATGGGACCGCGAATGAGTGCGCCGGTGCGGCGAGCCGTGTCGGCGATGTCGCCGGTCGCCTGATCGAGCACACGATGATCGAACGCCTTGAGGCGAATCCGGATATTCTGCGTTTCCATGTCCACTACCGATGCGAAAGAGCCAGACCCCGAAAAACCGGGGCTTACAAATAACGGCCGCCCGATTCCCACTCGGGGAATCGCGCGGCGGGTACGCCTATATTACTTAGAAATGGTCGCGACAACCCCCGCGCCCACGGTCCGGCCGCCTTCGCGGATCGCGAAGCGCAGGCCCTGGTCCATGGCGATCGGGGCGATCAGCTTGACGCTCAGCGACACGTTGTCGCCGGGCATCACCATCTCGGTGCCTTCCGGCAGGATCACTTCGCCCGTCACGTCGGTCGTGCGGAAGTAGCACTGCGGACGGTAGTTGGCGAAGAACGGGGTGTGACGACCGCCTTCATCCTTCGACAGAATGTACACTTCCGAGCTGAACTCGGTGTGCGGCGTGATCGAACCCGGCTTGGCCAGAACCTGACCGCGCTCCACTTCCTCACGGCAAACGCAGCGGATCAGCGCACCGATGTTG
>CAZOOO010000367.1:0-2043 GCA_964581435.1 uncultured Hyphomicrobiales bacterium
TGGTCGACATCATCAGCACGCGCGCTTCCAACTGCGCCTCGAGCGAAAGCGGAACATGGACGGCCATCTGGTCGCCGTCGAAGTCGGCGTTGAAGGCGGCGCAAACCAATGGATGAAGCTGAATCGCCTTGCCCTCGATCAGGGTCGGCTCGAACGCCTGGATGCCGAGCCGGTGCAGCGTCGGCGCGCGGTTCAGCAGCACCGGGTGCTCGCGAATGACCTCATCGAGAATATCCCAGACCTCGGGACGTTCCTTTTCGACGAGTTTCTTGGCCTGCTTCACGGTCGTGGACAGACCCTTGGCATCGAGTCGCGAATAGATGAACGGCTTGAACAGCTCCAGCGCCATCTTTTTCGGCAAGCCGCACTGGTGCAGCTTCAGTTCGGGACCGACGACAATGACGGAGCGGCCGGAATAATCGACGCGCTTGCCGAGCAGGTTCTGGCGGAAGCGTCCCTGCTTGCCCTTCAGCATGTCGGCGAGCGACTTCAGCGGGCGCTTGTTCGCGCCGGTGATGACGCGGCCGCGACGGCCGTTGTCGAACAGCGCATCGACCGCTTCCTGAAGCATTCGCTTCTCGTTGCGGATGATGATGTCGGGCGCGCGCAGCTCCATCAGCCGCTTCAGGCGGTTGTTGCGGTTGATGACGCGGCGATACAGGTCATTGAGGTCGGACGTGGCGAAGCGGCCGCCGTCGAGCGGCACCAGCGGACGCAGATCCGGCGGAATCACCGGCACCACGGTGAGGATCATCCACTCCGGCTTGTTGCCGGAAAAGCGGAAGGCCTCGACGATCTTCAGGCGCTTGGCGAGCTTCTTGTGCTTGATGTCGGACTCGGTCGCCTGCATCTCCGCGCGGAGTTCGGCCTCGAGCCTCTCAAGCTCAAGCCCCTTCAGCAACTCCCGGATCGCTTCGGCGCCGATCATGGCGGTGAAGCTGTCCTGGCCGTATTCGTCCTGCGCGCGAAGGTATTCCTCTTCCGACAGCAGCTGACGGTCCTTGAGCGCGGTGAGGCCCGGCTCCAGAACGACGTAGTATTCGAAATAGAGAATGCGCTCGAGATCCTTCAGCGTCATGTCGAGCAGAAGGCCGATGCGCGAAGGTAGCGACTTCAGGAACCAGATGTGGGCGACGGGCGCGGCCAGTTCGATATGGCCCATGCGCTCGCGGCGCACGCGCGACAGCGTCACCTCGACAGAGCACTTCTCGCAGATGATGCCCTTGTACTTCATCCGCTTGTACTTGCCGCACAGGCACTCGTAATCCTTGATCGGCCCGAAGATGCGCGCGCAGAACAGGCCGTCACGCTCCGGCTTGAACGTGCGGTAGTTGATCGTTTCCGGCTTCTTGATCTCGCCGTAGGACCACGACAAAATTTTCTCCGGCGACGCGATCGAAATCCGGATCTGGTCGAAGACCTGGGCCGGAGTCGTCGGATTGAATAAGTTCATTACTTCTTGGTTCATGGTCTTCTCCTCGACGGCCGCGTTCCGGATGCTGCGCGAGCCGTGACCCGGTGCGCTGCCGATCTGGAACCTCAACGGTCCGCGGAATTCATTACGGTCCCCGGCCTGCGACGCCTCGCTGGGTGATGCGCCGCGCCAGGAAAAGGCGTTCTCAAACTGCTACTCGGCCGCTTCGGACGTCGGCATCATGCCGCCGATCTTGGAGTTGTGCAGATCGACATTCAGGCCCAGCGAGCGCATTTCCTTGACCAGCACGTTGAACGATTCCGGAATGCCGGCCTCGAAGGTGTCGTCGCCACGCACGATCGCCTCATAGACCTTGGTGCGGCCCGCGACGTCGTCGGACTTCACCGTCAGCATTTCCTGGAGCGTGTACGCCGCGCCGTAAGCCTCGAGCGCCCACACCTCCATTTCGCCGAAACGCTGGCCGCCGAACTGCGCCTTGCCGCCCAGCGGCTGCTGGGTGACGAGCGAGTAAGGTCCGATCGAGCGGGCGTGGATCTTGTCGTCCACGAGGTGATGCAGCTTGAGCATGTAGATGTAGCCCACCGTCACCTTGCGATCGAACGGATCGC
>CAZOOO010000368.1:0-2013 GCA_964581435.1 uncultured Hyphomicrobiales bacterium
GCCGCGGCACCTCGCCGGTCAGTCCGGCCGCCTGGCGGATGAATGCGTTCTTCAACGGCGGCATGCGGTCGACCAGCCCGAGCCCGATGTCGCGTACGCTGCGCAACAGCGTCGATTCGTTCGAGAACAGCACATTGAGCGTGTTGGTGGCGACGCCCATCGCCATGGTGTCGAAGCGCCGCCAGCGCTGATAGCGCTCCAGCACGTCGGCCTGCCCCGGATCGATGCCGAGCCTGACGGCATCGACCACGACCTCGGCCAGCGCCGCGACATCCTTCAGTCCGAGGTTGAGACCCTGGCCCGCGATCGGGTGGATCACATGCGCCGCGTCGCCCACCAGCGCCAGCCGCTCCGCGATGAACGAGCGCGCAACGAAGTACTGGAGCGGAAACGCGCGCGGCTTGTCGAGCGCCTTGATCTCGCCGAGGTGGAGGCCGAAGCGCCGTTCCAGCTCGGCGTGAAATTCGTCTTCCGCGAGCGCGACGATGCGCGCGGCGTCCGCCCGCTTCTCGGTCCACACCAGCGACGAGCGTCTGCCCGTCAGCGGCAGGATCGCGAACGGCCCGGCGGGAAGAAAATGCTCTTCGGCGCGGCCCTGATGATCGCGCTCGTGGCCGACAGTGACGACGATGCCGGACTGATCATACTCCCAGCCGTGGGTGGCGATCCCGGCGCGCTCGCGCAGTTTTGAGCGCGCGCCGTCCGCCGCCACCAGCAGGCTCGCCGCGATCGTCGAGCCGTCCGCTAGCGAGACCGTGACGCCGCCGGGGTCCACATCGTTTCCTGTTACCGCCGTGGCGCGCAGATCGACGCCCTCGGCTTCCGCGCGCGACGCCAGCGCCTCGATCAGGTAGCGGTTCTCGACCATGTGCGCGAACGGCTCGCCGGGCTCGACATTGCCGGCAAATGTCAGAAATGTCGGACGGACGGCGTCCTCGAGCTTCGAATCGGTCACCACCATGTCGAGGATCGGCTGCGCGGTCCCGGCCACCTCGTCCCAGACCCCGAGCGCCTCGAACAGCCGGCGGCACGCGGCCACGATGGCGGTGGCGCGCGGGTCGCGGCTCGGCCGGTTCGCCAGCATCGGATCGGCGACCATGATCGGAACTTCGGCGCCCAGCCCCTGGCGCAGCGCCAGCGCCAGCGCCAGACCGGCAAATGCGCCGCCGCAGATGACAATGCTCTGTTGTGTCGTCATGGTACGTACGCCTTGCTTCTGTGCAGCCACAGTATAGCCGGGCGAAACGGGTTTCCAAACGTTGTGCCTTGAGGCCGCCGCCCGGCCCGTGCCCCGTCCGGAGGACGTGAAACCGGACTAACGATATGACAACGCATGAGTTCATGTGGAAGACGCCTCGATGTCCGAAAGCCTGACCGATCTGATTTCCATCCTCGATCTGGAGCCGATCGAGGAAAACCTGTTCCGCGGCAACAGCCTGAGGACGGGCTGGCGGCGGGTGTTCGGCGGGCAGGTGATCGGACAGGCGATGGTGGCGGCTTGCCGCACCGTCGAAGGCCGCTTGCCGCATTCGCTGCATTGCTATTTCATCCTGCCGGGCGACCCCGAAATCCCGATCGTCTATCAGGTGGAGCGGTTGCGCGACGGCAAGAGCTACGCGACGCGGCGCGTCACCGCGATCCAGCACGGCCGCGTCATCTTCTCGACCATGGTCTCGTTCCATAGGCAGGAGGAGGGCGCCTTCGATCATCAGGACCGCATGCCCGATGTGCCGCCGCCGGGGCGGCTCTCGCTGGAAGAATTCGTCAGGCAGCCGATGTTCAAGGAGGTGCCGGAGTTCATCCGGCGCTACTATGAATCGGACCGGCCGATCGAACTGCGTCCGGTCGAACTCAATCGCTACTTCGGCGAGAGGATCGAGGACGGCCGCGTCCACGTCTGGATCCGCACCGCGTCGAAGCTGCCCGACGACCCGGCGCTGCACATGTGCGCGCTGGCCTATGCGTCGGATTTCGCGCTGCTGGATGCGGTGATGGCGCGCTACGGCCGCACCC
>CAZOOO010000369.1:0-2008 GCA_964581435.1 uncultured Hyphomicrobiales bacterium
CCAGGTCGCCGGCGACATCGACGACGCCATGCCCTCGGCCGGCGCGGCCGCGCGGTCGGCGCGCTGCGCCTGTGAACTCTGCGGCGCGGTGGTGCGCGGCGCCTTCTTCTGCTTTTTCTTCTTCGGCTTCGGCTTCGGCGGCTCGACCTTGGACGGCAGCACAACCTCCGCCTTCTCCACCTTCGGCGTTTCCGGCAGCTTGACCTCGGCCTCCTTCACCTCCGGAGGCGTCGGCTCGGGATCGGGCTTCTCCTCGATCGGCTTCTCCGGATCGACCTGCTCCTCGGCCTCCACCATCTCCGGCCCCGGCGCGACGTCCTGCTGCGGCGCCTCGGGCGCGACAGCCATCGGCGCCAGCTCCATCATGATCGCCGCCGGAGGATCGCCCGGCGCCTCCGCCGCCGCCGGCCAGTGCAGCGCCATCCAGATGCCGCCGGCATGCAGCGCCACCACCGCAAGCCCGGCCGCGGTCCAGCGCAGCGCCGCCGCCCGGCTCACATCATCGCCGACCCGGCCGTCCGGGTCGCGCCAGTCGATTTTCATCATGGCGCAGGCGCCGCCGCCGGCGCGGCTCCGCCCGCCGCCACCGCCTGCCCGGTATCCTCCAGCCCCACCAGCGCGATCTTGAGATAGCCGGCCTCGCGCAGCAGGTTCATCACCTTCATCAACTCGGTGTAGGCCACCGTGCCGTCGGCGCGCAGGAACACCCGCTGCTCGCGGTCATTCTCGGTCTGCTGGTCCAGCGTCGCCTGCAAGGTGTTGCGCGGCACGTCCTCATTGCCGAGCGCCAGCGTCAGGTCCTGCTTCACCGTCAAAAACACCGGCTTGTCCGGACGCGGCTGCGGCTGCGCGTTCGACACCGGAAGGTCGACCGCGACATCCACCGTCGACAGCGGCGCCGCCACCATGAAGATGATCAGCAGAACCAGCATCACGTCGATGAACGGCGTGACGTTGATCTCGCTCAGCTCGTCGATGCCGCCGTCCTGCGGGTTCTTCAGCGATACCGCCATGGCGCATCACTCCGCGGCGGCGCGGCCGCGCGACAGCGCCACCACCGACGGGCCAAGCCCCCGCTCCTGCCGCTCCAGGTCGCGCGAGATGTGCTGGACGATCTCGCCCGAGGCGTCCGACAGCAGCGCCCGGTAGCTGGCAAGCGCGCGCGCGAACACGTTGTAGATGATCACCGCCGGGATCGCGGCGACAAGCCCGAGCGCGGTCGCGAGCAGCGCCTCGGCGATGCCCGGCGCCACCACCGCGAGGTTGGTGGTCTTGGTCTGCGAGATGCCGATGAAGGCGTTCATGATGCCCCACACCGTGCCGAACAGGCCGACGAACGGCGCGGTGGCGCCGATGGTCGCCAGCAGGCCGGTGCCGCGGGCGATGTCGCGCCCCGCCTTGGCCTCGATCCGCGACAGCGCGATCGCCAGCCGCTCCTTGATGCCGTCCGAGGACAGATCGCCCGAGCGCTGCAGCTCGCGCTCCGCCGCCGCCATCAGCTCCGCCACCGTGCCCTCCCGGGTCCAGCCCTCGGCGATCCCGGCGCGCGCCGCTTCCAGGCTGTCGGCGCGCGAAAGCTTGCGCAGGCAGCTCTGCGCCCGCCGACGTGAGGCCACAAGCTCGATCCCCTTCGCCAGCCAGACCGTCCACGTCACCAGCGACGCGAACGCCAGACCGATCATCACCGCCTTCACGATGATGTCGGCCTGCATGAACATCCCCCACGGCGACAGGTCCTGCGGCAGCGTCGAGGCCGAAGCAGACGGCGCAGGCGCAGCAGACGGCGCGGACTGATCCGACGGCGCGGCCGCATCGGACGATGCACCGGCAGCCGCATCAGATGAGGGCGGCGACGAAGGAGAAGCTTCCCCGGAGGCCGCATCAGAAGACGCGGCCGATGCAGACGGCTGCGAGGACGCCGCCGCGTCCGGCGCATCAGAGGCCGAAGGAGCAGAGGCAGACGGAGCAGCGGTTGCCGCCGACCCCGGCGATGTCGTCGACGGAGGCG
>CAZOOO010000370.1:0-1985 GCA_964581435.1 uncultured Hyphomicrobiales bacterium
ACGATCAGCACCTGATCCTGGCTGGCGCCGATCTGGATCTGCTCGAGCGCGCCGGGAGGCAGGATATAGCCCTTCTGGAAGGTCTCGCCGGCGCAGCCGGCCATGGCCGCGCACCCCAGCGTGGCGACGAGTATCGCGCGCAGAAGATGCCGTCGTGGCGCGGCGCCTCCGGGCGTCTTCTTGGGGACCGAAACCGTCATTCGCGAGCCGACCTTATCCTCTTGCATCGCGCGCGCGGTTGACGTACCCGGCAACGATCCCCGATTGCGACAACGGACGCCCTGCGGGCTGTCTTTCCGGTACCCACATGCGCTGGCCGCTCAATCGCTTCAAAAAACAATCCCCCGCTCCGTCGCGCCGCACCATTGAAGCGATCTATGGCACGATCGTGGCGCAAGCGCGAGAGCCCTCTTTTTATCAGGCCTACGGTGTGCCTGACTCGGTGAACGGCCGCTTCGATATGGTTCTGCTGCATTTGTGGATGGTCCTTCGGCAACTGAGGTCGGGGCCCGACGAGGCTCTTCCGCAGGCCCTGTTCGATCATTTCTGCGGCGACATGGACGCCAACCTGCGCGAGATGGGTGTCGGCGACCTGAGCGTTCCGAAGCGCATGAAGGCGTTCGGAGAAGCCTTTTACGGTCGTTCGGCCGCCTACGATCGGGCCCTGGCCGAGGGTCACGAACCGCTGGCGCGGGCGCTCGACAAGAATATCTATAGTGGCGGGAACATCGAAAGCGCGCGACGTCTCGCCGCCTATACGGCGGATGCGATCGCCGCGCTCGCTTGTAGTGATTCCGCGACGCCGGCGGAGGGCTTGCATCCGCAAGACTTGCGTTTTCCGGATCTCGCGCAGCGGGGAATGAAAGGGCAGGCATGACCGCCAAGGACAGCTCGGACACGGTCCCAAATCCGTGGATCTCGCGGGCCACGGTCGCGCAGATTCCGGAAACCGGCCTTCATCGCGATATCGAGGCCGATGAGACGGTGCGCATGGCGTTGGCGAAGATCGCCGGCGTGCGCGACATCGAGTTTGCCCGGGCGTCGTTCGATCTGACGCCGGGGCGCGACGACAGCGTGCATGTCCAGGGCAGCGTATCGGCGCGCGTCGGACAGACCTGCGTGGTGTCCCTCGATCCGATCGAGAACGATATCGTCGAGGCTATCGACCTGATCTTTGTGCCGGAAGGCCGGGTTCGGGAGTTCGCCGCATCCGTCAATGACGATGACGGCGAAACTCCCGATTCCCCCGAACCCATCGTCAACGGTGTCATCGACCTCGGACGCCTCGCGACCGACGTCCTGTTTCTGGGAATCGATCCGTATCCGCGGAAACCTGATGCCGTTTTCGTCGCGCCCGCGAGCGCGGTGGATCCCGAGGATCGTCCCTTCGCCGCCCTGAAGAACTTGAAAATCGATCCGAACCCGCCGGGCAAGAAGAAACCGGGGCGCGCTTGAGGATGAAATGCCGGATGTGATTTATGGAGATTCGAAGCAAATACCTTGAAAATAAATAATTTTGTTTGATTTCTGATATCCTGGTTCAACTTGCAGGGCTGCGGGAATCGGGGTTTCGGATATTGTATCGAGGCGGGGACACGTTATTGTCGCGACCGCGCCAATAAGGCACGGCGTTCTGCCGTCGGTGTTTTGTGACCGCGCTTCAGGCTTCAAAAGATCAAGGTTTCCGGGACTTCTATGCCGCAGAAGGTTCGAATCGCGCTTGACGCCATGGGCGGCGACATCGGCGCATCAGTGGTTATTCCCGGAGCCGCGATTTCGCTGAACCGTCATCCTGACGCCGAGTTTCTGCTTTACGGCAACGGCGCTTTGATCGAAGCGCAGCTTGCCGCCCATCCGGCGATGAAGGCGGTTTCCCGGATCATCCACACCGACGTCGCCGTCAGCATGGACGACAAGCCGAGCCAGGCGCTGCGCCGCGGCCGCAAGACCTCGTCGATGTGGCTTGCGATCGACGCGGTGAAGAA
>CAZOOO010000371.1:0-1979 GCA_964581435.1 uncultured Hyphomicrobiales bacterium
CGTTTCTTTCCGCGCGCGGGATTCCCGTGATGGGGCATGTCGGCCTGACGCCGCAGTCGATCAACACGCTGGGCTCGTTTCGCGCGCAGGGACGCGAGGAAGGGACATGGCAGCCGATTGAGGACGATGCGCGCGCGGTGGCGGACGCCGGCGCGTTCTCGATGGTGATCGAAGCGGTTGCGGAGCCTTTGGCGCGCAGGATCACGGAAACCGTGGCGATCCCGACGATCGGCATCGGCGCCAGTCCCGCCTGCGACGGTCAGGTGCTGGTGCTGGAGGACATGCTCGGCCTGTCGCCGCGCGCGCCGAAATTCGTCCGGCGCTATGGTGAACTCGGCCCGATGATCGAGGCCGCGATCGAAGGCTATGCGCGCGACGTGCGCAGCCGCGCCTTTCCTGGCCCGGAGCACGTTTATGCGATGAAGCCGAAAGGCTGTTGAAAAAGCCTTGCTGTCGTTCCCTGACGCCGCGACGGTCCGTGCGCTTTGCCTTGTCGGCGCCATATCGCTAAGGTATCGCCGCCGCTATCGACGGGGATGTGCGCACAAGGCTGCGCCGCGGGATCGCGGAAAATCGGGGACAGGATAGCCTCAAGTGTCTGAATTATTTAGCGAAGTTGATGAAGAGCTGCGCCGGGAGCAGCTTGGGAGGATTTGGGCCCGCTATTCGGGGCTGATTGTCGGCGCCGCCGTCCTGATCGTTGTCGCGGTTGGCGGCTGGCGCGGCTACGAATATTTCCAGGCCAAAAAGTCCGCCGAGGCCAGTTCAGCCTTTGAAGCGGCGGCCGCGCTGGCTGATCAAAACAAGCATGTCGAAGCCGAAGCGGCCTTCACCAAACTGGCGGAGACCGCGCCGCCCGGATATCATAACCTGTCGCGGTTTCGCGCCGCCGCTGAAGCCGCCAAGCATGACTCCAATGCCGCGGTGAAACTTTATGACGCGATCGCCGCCGACGGCCGGTTCAGCGGCGCCGAGCGTGATCTTGCGCGGGTGCGGGCCGCCGGATTGCTGGTGGATACCGAGACCTACAACAACATGCTGCGGCGGCTCGAGCCGGCGGCTGCGCCCGAGGCGGCCTTCCGCCATACCGCGCGGGAGCTTCTGGCGTTATCCGCCTGGCGTGCCGACGACGCCGCGGCTGCGCGCAAGTGGCTCGACATGATCAGCGAGGACGGCCAGACGCCGTCCAGCCTGCGCAGCCGCGCCGAAGCCCTGCAAGCTTTGCTGCCGCCGGTTGCCAAGAGTTGAGCAGGTGTGCCGAACTCAAGTTTGAATGAGAACCGTCGATGCGCCGCTTGCAACGCCTGATGACTTCCGTCGTTCTGATCTCGCTGTGCGGCGTGCTGGCTGGTTGCGGTGGTGGCATGAGCAGCTGGGATCCGTCGGACATGCTCGGCTTCCTCGATACGAAGAAGAAGATGCCGGGCAACCGACGGCCGGTTTTTCCGGATGGTGTTCCGGGCATCGAGCAGGGCGTTCCGAAGGATCTTTACAAGAGCGAGGTCGACCAGCAACAGCAGCAGGACCGGGCCGCAGCACCGGTTGCCGCCGCGCCGCCGCCGGAGGAGCCCAAACAGGCAAGGCGATCGCGGGCAAAGGCCGAATCCGCCAATGCGGGCCCAGCGGCCGCCGGTGTCGAGGGCGCTCCCGCGGATGGCGGCAGCGTCGCGCCGGCGGCTCCCAAGTCGAAGCGGCTTGTTCATCGCCGTGCGACCTCGCTGCCCAAGGAGCAGCCCGCGCAGCAGGAGCAGCCGACGCAACAGCAGCAACCCTCGCAGCAGTCCGAACCGGCGGCAGCGTCGCCATTCCCGGCTCCGCTGCCCAGCGGCGGCTTCTCGCGCTGACAGCGGTATCGGCGCTGCCGAAACACTGATATTGAGACGCCGCCCTAGATCACGATGATCCTGGATCGAATCGATCCAGGGTCATGAACGTGATCGATTCCAATATTTTGAGACGCGGGATGCGGGCGGAAAACC
>CAZOOO010000372.1:0-1970 GCA_964581435.1 uncultured Hyphomicrobiales bacterium
CAGAAGCTGGCGCTGGTCGATGACGAGCCGGGCGTGACGCGCGATCGCCGCGAAGGGCAGGCGCGCCTCGGCGATCTCGATTTCACGGTGATCGATACCGCCGGCCTCGATGAAGGCCCACGCGGCTCGCTGACGGCGCGTATGCAGGAGCAGACCGAGGCCGCGATTGCCGTCGCCGATGCCCTGATGTTCGTATTCGATGCGCGCGCGGGCCTCACGCCGACGGATCGCTCGTTTGCCGATTTCGCGCGTCGTGCCGGCAAGCCGGTCGTGCTCGTCGCCAACAAGAGCGAGGGCAGGCACGGGGACGCCGGCGCGCTGGAATCCTACGCCCTCGGGCTCGGTGATCCGGTCGGCGTATCCGCGGAGCACGGCGAGGGCATGGGCGATCTCTACGATGCGTTGCGCGCCGTGATGCCCGAGCCAGCCGAGGAAGCCGAGGAATTCGACGATGACGAGATCATCGAGTCCGAGGATGTCTCGCAGCGGCCGATCCGCGTGGCCATTGTCGGGCGGCCCAATGCGGGCAAATCGACCGTGATCAATTATCTGCTCAGCGAAGAACGGCTGTTGACGAGTCCGGAAGCCGGCACGACGCGGGACTCGATCTCGGTCGAGTTGAACTGGAAGGGACGCGATTTCCGCATCTTCGACACCGCCGGATTGCGGCGCAGGTCGCGGATCGAGGCAAAGCTCGAAAAGCTGTCGGTGGCGGACACGCTGCGCGCCGTCAGGTTCGCCGAAGTCGTCGTCCTGATGATGGATGCGCAGAACAGGTTCGAGGAGCAGGACCTCCGCATTGCCGACCTGATCGAGCGCGAGGGCCGCGCCCTCGTCATCGCCGTCAATAAATGGGACCTGATGCAGGGCGGGTCGGCGCGGATCGCGTCGCTGCGCAACGATGCCGATCACTGGCTGCCTCAGATCAGGGGCGCTCCGGTGGTCGCGATCTCGGGTTTGACGGGCGAGGGGATCGATGGGCTGATGACCGCGATCCAGACCGCCTATGCCGTCTGGAATCACCGCGTGCCGACGGCGTCGCTCAATCGCTGGTTTCAGCAGGCGGTCGCAGCCGTCCCGCCGCCTGCGGTCTCGGGGCGGCGGCTGAAGCTCAACTACGTAACGCAGACCAAGGCGCGGCCGCCGAGCTTTGTGGTGTTCTGTTCGCGGGCGGACGCGGTTCCGGAATCCTATCTGCGCTATCTGGTCAACAGCTTGCGCGAGATCTTTGATTTGCCCGGCACGCCGATCCGCATCACGCTTCGCGAAAAGGCCAATCCGTTCGCGCATAAGCGCAAACGCAGGTCCTGAGCGCGACCGGAGCAGGTCCTCCGATCGATGGAGCGCAACGTTCCTGCGGCGATCAGACCGGGGGGACGAGGCTCGTCACCTTGCGGCTTTTGTAGTCGTAGAGCTTGCCGGTCTCGTTCCAGGACGGCAGGCACATCGGCACGATGAATTCGGCGATCTGTTCAGGCGTGTCCAGCGTCATGGGGTCCTCGCCCGGAAACACGATGGCGCGCAGCCGGGTCCGCACCGGCCCGGGATCGAACAGGTTGACCCGGATCGGCGTCGTGGCCGTCTCGTTCGCCCAGCAGCGCGCCAGCGTATCCAACGCGGCCTTCGAGGCCGCATACGGACCGCGATAGGCGTTGGCCTTGCCGGCGACGCCGGAGGTGACGAACACCGCGCGCCCGGCATCGGATTCTTGCAGCAACGGCTCCATGCAGCGGATCAATTGAAAATTCGCGGTGACATTGACCGCCATGACGTCCTGCCATGGCTTCAGCCCGATGTGGCCGAGCGGCGAGGACGGACCAGCGATGCCGGCATTGCCGACGAGAATATCGAGTTTGCCGTGGCGCTCGTTCAATGCGGCGCCGAGTCGCGCGATCCCGTCGAAGTCGGTGAGATCGAGCGGCACCAGCGTCGCGCTGCCGCCGTCGTTGCGAATGTCGTCGTCAAGTTCT
>CAZOOO010000373.1:0-1957 GCA_964581435.1 uncultured Hyphomicrobiales bacterium
GCAGTAATGTGACTGTGCGCGGCGCGCTCGACGCGCCGCGCACCAACAAGCGGGTTGTGTCGTGCCGGTTGTCGATCAAAAAGCCGTTGAGCTGTCGCCCCGGATCTCGGAGGCAAGTGTCGCCGATTATTTCGCGCTGCTGAAGCCGCGGGTGATGTCGCTCGTGATCTTTACCGCGCTGGTCGGGCTGATGATCGCGCCGGGTCATGTTCACCCGGTGCTGGGTTTCATCGCGATCCTGTGCATCGCGGTGGGAGCCGGCGCCTCCGGCGCGCTCAACATGGCGCTGGAAGGCGATATCGACGTGCTGATGTCGCGCACGGCCAACCGGCCGATCCCGCGCGGCCGCATCACCCGCGGCGAGGCGATGGGGTTCGGCCTCACGCTGTCGTTCTTCTCGGTGATGACGCTCGGCGCCCTGGTCAACTGGTATGCCGGGGGACTGCTCGCCTTCACGATCTTCTTTTACGTTGTGATCTACACGATGGGGCTGAAGCGGCGGACCGCGCAGAACATCGTGATCGGCGGCGCCGCCGGCGCGCTGCCGCCGGTGGTGGCATGGGCGGCTGCGACGGGGTCGTTGTCGGTTGAGCCGCTGCTGCTGTTTTTGATCATCTTCTTCTGGACGCCGCCGCATTTCTGGGCGCTGGCGCTGTTCCGTTCCGACGATTACGCGCGCGCCGGGGTGCCGATGCTGCCGGTGGTCGCCGGTCCCGACGCGACGCGGCTGCAGATCCTGCTTTATACCATCGTGCTGGTGGCGATCGCCGCCGCGCCCTGGCCGCTCGGCTACTTCGACTGGATCTATGGCGTGACCTCGCTGATCCTCGGCGCCGGCATGCTGGTGCTCGCGATCGAGGTCTATCGCCATCGCACCGGAAGCCAGGCGCTGCGCGCCACGCGGCGGCTGTTCGCATTTTCGATCCTCTATCTGTTCGCGCTGTTCGCCGTTCTGCTGCTCGATGTGGTTGCGAAGGCCGTCGCGCCGTTGATCTGGTAGAGGGCGCATGAACCGATGGACAGCAAAAACCAGCCGGACGGAGACCGGATCGTTCTCACCGAGGCTCAGAAGAAGCGGCGGCGCGAGCGGTCGGTCGCGATCGCTCTTGCGCTCGGTGTCCTGGTGCTGCTGTTCTTCGCGGTCACCTTCATCAAGGGGCCGGGCGTTCTCGTCCGTCCGATGTGATTGAGATGACGGACGCGCCGCAGCACCCGCAGCAACCCGCTACACCGGCCTCGACGTCGGCCGCGCCGCCGCGCGTCGGCCGCGACGTGAAGATCGGCGCCGCCTGCGGCCTGCTGGTCGCCCTGATGGTCGGGGCCGCCTATGCGTCGGTGCCGTTCTACGACTGGTTCTGCCGCGTCACCGGCTTCAACGGAACGACGCAGGTGGCAGGGGAGGCGCCGCGGGCCAAGCCGCTGGCGCGCACGGTGGCGGTGCGCTTCGACTCCAACGTCTCCGTCGGGCTGCCCTGGAAGTTCGAGCCGGAACAGACCGAGATAGAGGTCCGGATCGGCGAGGTCGTCACCGTGCATTACGCCATCACCAACGAGTCGGCGGCGACCACGATGGGACAGGCGGCCTATAACGTCACGCCGCTGACGGTCGGATCGTATTTCACCAAGATCAACTGCTTCTGTTTCACCGAGCAAACCCTGGCGCCCGGTGAGAAGCGGGAGATGGCCGTCGTCTTCTATGTCGATCCGGCCTTCGCCGCCGACAGCGAGAACGACGGCGTCAACACCATCACCCTGTCCTATACCTTCTTTCCGGTGAAGAATGCCGCGCCCAGGCCGGTGGCGGCAAACCAGCCGGACAGGCCAGGGGGAAGCATCTGACCTCGAGGGCTGACGCGTTTTGTTACCGACGCGTTTTGTTGTGAGACCAATAGGTGCCCATATCGCCGGCACCGCTAAGGGAGAGAGACCGCAAATGGCTACGGCGCAAGTCAAGCAC
>CAZOOO010000374.1:0-1947 GCA_964581435.1 uncultured Hyphomicrobiales bacterium
TCACGTTCATGATCCTGGATCGATTCGATCCAGGATCATCGTGATCTAGTGCCCCCATTTCCGAAGTTCGCTAAGAAGGGTGCCGCAAATGAGACGAACTTCGGATTCGGGACACTAGGATGAACGACAGCATTTCCGCGCCGTTTATTCGCTATCCCATCGGAACGTCGTTGCTGATGGCGGGCATTCTGTTCGTCGGCCTGGTGACGTTCCCGCTGCTTCCGGTGGCGCCGCTGCCGCAGGTCGATTTCCCCACCATCCAGGTCCAGGCGAACCTGCCGGGCGCGAGCCCCGAAACCATGGCGTCATCGGTGGCGCAGCCGCTCGAACGGCAAATGGCGCAGATTCCCGGCATCGCGCAGATGACGTCGACCAGTTCGATCGGATCGACGTCGATCACGGTGCAGTTCGATCTCAACCGAAATGTCGACGGGGCCGCCAATGACATCCAGCGCGCCATCAACGCCGCCGGCGGCCAGCTTCCGAAAAACCTTCCGAGTCCGCCGACTTACCGCAAGGTCAATCCCGCCGATTCGCCCATCATGCTGCTCTCGGCGACCTCGGACACCCTGCCCCTGACGACGGTGAGCGACAACACCGACGCCCAACTCGCACAACAGATCAGCCAGATTTCAGGCGTCGGGCAGGTTTTTGTCGGCGGTCAGCAGAAACCCGCCATCCGGATCCAGATCGACCCGGCGAAGCTGGTGGCCAAGGGATTGTCGCTCGAGGATATCCGCAATCAGATATCCGTGACCACGGTCAACGGTCCGAAAGGCAGCATCGACGGCGGCACGCGCAGCTACACCATCTACGCCAACGATCAGCTGACCCTGTCGAAGGACTGGGGCGACGTCATCATCGCCTACCGTAACGGCGCCCCGCTTCGAATCCGCGATATCGGACAGGCGGTGACGGGCCCGGAAGACAACAAGCAGGCCGCGTGGGCCAACGGCAAGCGCGGCGTATTCCTGATCATTTTCAAGCAACCCGGCGCCAATGTCATCGACACCGTCGACCGGATCAAAGCGGAGTTGCCCCGCCTGATCGCGGCGATCCCGCCGGCGATCAAGATCGACCTCATCAGCGACCGCACCATCACCATCCGCGCGGCGGTCGAGGACGTGCAGATCACGCTGCTTATCACCGTCGCACTGGTCGTCCTGGTGATCTTCCTGTTCTTGCGCGATTTCTGGGCGACGATCATCCCAAGCATCACGGTGCCGCTCGCGCTGCTCGGCGCCTGCGCGCTGATGTGGCCGTTCGGCTATTCGCTCGACAACCTGTCGCTGATGGCGCTCACGATCTCGGTCGGCTTTGTCGTCGACGACGCCATCGTGATGCTTGAGAACATCAGCCGTCACATCGAACGGGGAGAAAAGCCGATGGCGGCGGCGCTGAAAGGCGCGGGCGAAATCGGATTCACGATCCTGTCGATCAGCATTTCGCTGATCGCCGTGCTGATTCCGCTGCTGCTGATGGGCGGCATCATCGGGCGCTTGTTCCGGGAGTTCGCGGTGACGCTGGCGATGGCGATTCTCGTGTCGCTCGTCGTATCGCTGACGTTGACGCCGATGATGGCGTCGCGCTTCCTGCGCAGCCATGACAGCGTTCAGCACGGCCGCCTCTACCGGTTCAGCGAGCGCGGTTTCGACGCCCTGCTCGACGCCTATCGTCGCGGCCTCGATCTCGTACTGCACTGGCGGCGGACCACGCTTCTGGTGTTCTTCGCGACACTTGGCCTGTCGATCTACCTGTTCGTCGTCATCCCGAAGGGCTTTTTCCCGCAGCAGGACACCGGCATGATTCTCGGCACCTCCGAGGCCGCGCAGGACATCTCCTTCGCTGAAATGAAAAAGAAGCAGGAGGAACTCGGCCGCATCGTTCTGGCCGATCCCGCCGTGCACAGCATCGCCATGTTCATCGGCGGCGGCGGCAGCGCCCTCA
>CAZOOO010000375.1:0-1937 GCA_964581435.1 uncultured Hyphomicrobiales bacterium
TCCTCGGTCAGCCGTCGGCCGATCTGGTTGAGGATCAACCGTATGAGCGGCTTGGTGCGGTTGATGTCGGAGGGTGAGACAACGAGGTAAAGGCTGACGGGATCGTGGCTTCCGACAAGATCGGCAATGCGCCAGTCGCAGCGCGCCGTGACGCGCGCCACCACCGGATCGCGATACAGACCCAGGAATGACATGGCCGTGGAGAGCACGCCCGACCGCTCGTTCTCGCTCTTGTTGCGATCGAGAGATCGACAAGGCCGAAGCCAATGTGGTGCGCCGCATTTTTCGCGAGTTCGCCGCCGGCGTCGGACCGCGCACCATCGCGCGCACCCTGAACGAGGAAGACGTGCCCGGCCCGAACGGCAAGCTCTGGAAAGACACGACGATCCGGGGGCACGTCAAGCGCGGGACCGGCCTCGTGAACAACGAGCTTTATATCGGAAGGCTGATCTGGAACCGGCTGCGCTATCTCAAGGACCCTTCCACCGGAAGGCGCGTGTCGCGGCTCAACCTGGAGAGCGCCTGGATTACGACCGAGGTGCCTGAACTGCGCATCGTCGATGACAAACTCTGGCAGGCGGTTCGCAAGCGTCAGGGCAAGATCGCCGAAAAGTTCGTCAACGTCAGGGAAGCCGTGCGCGAGCATCACAGGACGAACCGGTTGAACGTCGCGCGCCGTCCGAGGGTCGCTATTGTCAGGTCTGATCTTCTGCGGCTGCTGTGGCGGTCCCTATTCGCTACGCGGCGCGGATCGCTTCGCCTGCTCGAATCGTATCAGCAACGGCACCTGCTCCAACACACGCACCATACCGCGCGAGGAACTGGAGCGCCGCGTGCTGGCCGGCCTCAAGGACCGGATGATGGCCCCGGAGATCGCCGCCGAGGCGATGCGCGCCTGTGCCGAGGAGACCAACCGGCTGAACCGCGAACGCCGCTCCAACAGCGACTCGTGGAAGGCGGAACTGGTGAAGGTCGAGAAGCAGATCCGGGGCATCATCGAAGCCATCAAGGAGGGCATGTACCAGCCCTCCATGAACGCTGCGATGGACGCGCTGGAAGCTCGCAAGGAGGAACTGAGCGAGCTTTTGACCGACGTGCCACAGGACGCGCCGGACCTGCTGCCCTCGGCTTCGGCGATCTATGCGAGGAAGGTTGCGATCTTGACCAAAGCCCTGCACCGTCCCAACGAACGGCAGCAGGCGGCGGAGGCTTTGCGGATGCTGATCGAGAGGATCGTGCTGACGCCGGGGCCGGAACGGGGCGAGATCCATGCCACCCTGCATGGCGAACTGCGGACCATTCTCGAATGGACCGAGCGCCAAGCCATTGGAAAGGGTAGAAAAAACAACACTCCCGGAGCCGGGCTCACGGGAGTGTCGGTATCGGTGGTTGCGGGGAGCCGCCGCTACCGATACCGACATTCGCTGGAAGTGACGATTTGAGTGCCATCAATCCAATGGCACCCCGTCAACAAACTAGTTCAAATCCCTCGCGTTCCGCCATCAGAGTGTAGCGTGGTATAGCGTGCTGAGGGTGGCCGAAGCGTAGAATTGGTGTTCTCCATGCTACCTACTACCCTTGCTGCCTGATCGATCCGTCGGCAGCTTTGCACCCGCGGTTGCACTTCGCGGCCAAGCTTGCGACATTTTGTCGATGTCCGGTACCGAACGCCATCCAGCCTGCGCGTTTCTGTTCGATAGCAGCGTCGATGGGCCGACCGACCCACCGCTGCAGTTCTTCGTGAGCGCAATGCTCGACGCGCTGGGGATTGCCGATCCGACTGGCCGCACTCGATCGCGGTTCATGACGGGACTGCCGATGCTGCACAGCCTCGCCACTCGGACGACCGCCGTTCATGCCGCCGGCCATAGCAGCGGTCATAGATCGAGAGATGGCCAAGCACCTGAGATGCGCGATTCAACTGGAAAACGAGGGCC
>CAZOOO010000376.1:0-1933 GCA_964581435.1 uncultured Hyphomicrobiales bacterium
AATATTGGAATCGATCACGTTCATGATCCTGGATCGATTCGATCCAGGATCATCCTGATCTAGACCTATATTAAAGGGAAATCCCCCGAAATCCCTTGCATTTTGTGCGGCGCGGCTACATATTGTGCAGTGCGGTAGCCGTCGCGCTATCGCGTGCCCTCCTTGGGCGTTTCCTCCCTAGACTTGGGTCGCTTGTTCGACGGGCGGCCCTTTTTCTTTGTGGTTGCGTCGCAAAGACGATTCGGGCTTTCGCCGTCCTCGTCGATTTGAACGTCAGAGGACACTTGCAATTCAATGACTGCCGTCGATCCGGGTCGACTTGGTTCGGGTAGCGAAGGCCATCTTTCCTTGCGCCCCGTCCGGAGCTCTGATCGGGCGCCGGGAATCTACTCCGCAGCGGACCGGAAGGAGCCGAGCTCGCCGAGCGGGATGGCGGCCAGGGCATCGGCGAGCGTCAGGAAATCCGCCGCAACCTGACGGAAGCGGGGTCCGCGCTCGCGCCGCCGTTCATTCATGTAAAGCGCCCGGTTGAGTTCGAGTTGAACCGCGTGCAGCCCGCTGGCCGGATTGCCGTAATGTTCGGTGATAAATCCGCCCGCGTAGGGTTTGTTGCGGACGACCGAGTAGCCGAGGCTTCTCATCACGTCATCGATGACGTTTGGAAGTTGCGGCGCGCAACTGGTCTCATAGCGATCACCGATCACGATGTCCGGTCGCCTGGGTTCGTCGGGCGAAACTCCGGTCGAGGGCATCGAGTGGCAATCCACAAGGATGGCCGTTCCGAACGCCTGATGTGCTTTGTAAATCAGCCGTCGCAGCGCGCGATGATAGGGTTTGTAGAGCAGTTCGATCCGCGCGAGCGCATCATCCACGCCGAGACGCTCGCGATATATTTCCTCGCCGTCGCCGACCACGCGCGGGATCGTGCCGAGACCGCCCGCGACCCGCATCGATCGCGTATTGGCGAAGCTCGGCAGCCGCCCGGTGAACATGCGAGGATCGAGTTCGTAAGGCTCGCGGTTGACGTCAACGTAGGAGCGGGGAAAGTTGACCCGGACAACCGGAAAGCCGGCATCGGTCAGGCCATCGATCAATTCATCCATGAACGAATCCTCCGACCGGCGCAGGCCGGCGAGATCGATCCGCGATGCGGACAGGAATTGCTCCGGATAGACCGAACCGGAATGCGGAGAGTTAAAGATGATGGGGGATCGCCATATCGCCGGCTCAGCGATCTCGAAAGGAGGCGATTGGTCACCGTCAAACTGGCTCATCGCCGGCGTCGTCCTTGCGCAGCCGCCTGTCGAACTCGTCTGGACAGACGTTTTTGAACCTGCATTGTCGATAATCGCAACCCTTCTGCCAAGTCAAAGTTAGCTTTCACTCCAAATTTACCAGATTTGGCTTATAGTGGCTGCTCCTCCAGCAGGGTTCCAACGACCTCCATCATGCACAAAATCCTCCTTGCCGAAGACGACAACGACATGCGCCGATTCCTGGTCAAGGCGCTGGAGAACGCCGGTTTCAAGGTATCGTCCTATGACAACGGCCTGTCAGCCTATCAGAGGCTGCGCGAGGAGCCCTTTGAAATGCTTCTCACCGATATCGTCATGCCGGAAATGGACGGCATCGAGCTGGCGCGCCGCGCTTCCGAACTCGACCCCGACATCAAGATCATGTTCATTACCGGCTTTGCGGCCGTCGCGCTGAATTCCGATTCCGAGGCGCCCAAGAATGCCAAGGTGCTGTCCAAACCTGTGCATCTGCGTGAGTTGGTCAGCGAAGTGAACAAGATGCTGGCGGCTTGATTTCAGATGTCGGCTGATCCTTGCCTGTTTGCGTGGGAGCCGATATAGGACCCGGCGACCCCTGTGGAAGTTTTCGGGCGCGTAGCTCAGCGGGAGAGCACTACCTTGACATGGTAGGGGTCACA
>CAZOOO010000377.1:0-1921 GCA_964581435.1 uncultured Hyphomicrobiales bacterium
GATCTGGCGAAACAGCGGATCGGAAAACACCTCGTTCAACTCGGCGAAGAAGCGGTCTTCGTCGGCGGTGGCGAGGTCGCGCAGGTCGAGATCGTAGGCCTCCGCGAGGCGAAGAAGGATTTGCGCGGTGACGGGGCGCTGGTTGCGCTCGATCAGGTTGACGTAACTCGGGGAAATGCCGAGTCCCTCCGCGAGCTGGGTCTGCGACAACCCGAGCTGTTGGCGGATGCGCCGGAATCGGGGGCCGACGAAGAGTTTTTTGCCTGGATCGGGAGCCATTCTCGCGCTCACATATGACAATTTTTATAAAATAACATCTATGACATGTATATATGTTACATGACATCACCATTTGAGATCAAGCTGCCTATACTAAATGGCTTGTCCGAGGTTATCTACGAACCACGATTTGCGGCGCGGTTGCAGTGCAATGTCATAAATGTGGTACGGAGAGAATAATGGCCAAGACCTTTGAGCAGCTCGTTCCCGCCCCAAAGGGCCGGTTCGAGGGGATCAGCCGACCCTACGGCCCGGCGGAGGTCGAGCGACTGCGCGGCTCGGTCGAGATCAAGTACACGCTGGCCGAAAGGGGTGCGAACCGGTTTTGGAAACAACTCAACGAAATGCCTTATGTGAATTCGCTCGGCGCCGTCACCGGCAACCAGGCGATGCAGCAGGCGCGCGCCGGTTTGCCCGCCATCTATCTCTCCGGCTGGCAGGTCGCCGCCGACGCCAACACCGCGGGCGCGATGTATCCGGACCAGAGTCTCTACCCGGCCAACGCCGGTCCTGAACTCTGCCGCCGCATCAACCGTACTTTCCAGCGCGCCGACCAGATCGAGCACGCCGAGGGCGGGGCGAGGATCGACTGGTTCGTGCCTGTCGTCGCCGACGCGGAAGCGGGCTTCGGCGGCCCGCTCAACGCGTTCGAGATCATGAAAGCCTACATCGAGGCAGGCGCGGCCGGTGTCCACTTCGAGGACCAACTCGCATCGGAAAAGAAATGCGGCCACATGGGCGGCAAGGTGCTGATCCCGACCGCGGCGCATGAGCGCAACCTGATCGCGGCGCGGCTGGCGGCCGATATCTGCGGGGTGCCGACCTTCGTGCTGGCGCGCACCGATGCGGAGAGCGCGAAGCTGATCACCTCAGATATCGACGAGCGCGATCACGAGTTCATCACCGGCGAACGCACGGCGGAAGGATTCTATCGCCTGAAGCCGGGCACCGGCCTCGACCACTGCATCAAGCGCGGGCTGTCGTTCGCGAAATACGCAGACCTTCTGTGGTGGGAGACCTCGAAGCCCGACCTGGAGGGCGCGCGCAAGTTCGCGGAAGCCGTCAGGAAAGTCCATCCGGACAAGATGCTGGCTTACAACTGCTCGCCCTCGTTCAACTGGGAGGCCAACCTCGACAAGGCCGCCATCGCGCAATTCCAGAAGGAAATTGCCGCGATGGGCTACAAGTTTCAGTTCGTCACGCTGGCGGGTTTCCACTCGCTCAACCACGGCATGTTCGAACTGGCGCGCGGTTACAAAGCCGAGGGCATGGCGGCCTATTCCCGCCTCCAGCAGGCCGAGTTCGCCGCGGAGAAGTTCGGATACTCGGCGACGCGCCATCAGCGCGAGGTCGGCACCGGCTACTTCGATCTGGTTTCGACCACGATCACGGGAGGCCAATCGTCGACCACGGCGCTTCACGACTCCACGGAAGCCGCACAGTTCAAATCTCAGGGCTCGCCGATCAACGTCCAGGCGGCTGAGTGAAAACGGCGGAACAGAAGGAGGTTCTCATGACCGGCAGCAATTTCTGGGTGATCGGCGGCGAATTTGGTTCAATGAACTTCCACAAGCTGGTGGAAGGCTCGGCTCAGGTGCAAGGACCGTTCAAGACGCGGAAGGAAGCGGAGGACGCCTGGAGG
>CAZOOO010000378.1:0-1912 GCA_964581435.1 uncultured Hyphomicrobiales bacterium
AAGTTTAATGGGGGCAATGAATTACAAAGTAAGGAGTTTAATGATGGCACGGGATTAGAAATTTTTGATGCAGTTAACAGGATATACGATCCACAGATTGGAAGATTCTGGCAGATAGATGAATTAGCTGAAGCAAATTGGGAGGTATCTCCTTTTGCCTTTGCAATTAATAATCCTATTTCATTTAATGATCCGTTGGGACTTGACCCAGAACCTGCTGAGAATGGCGGTATGGTTAAAGAATTAGAGAATGTTACAATAATTGCAATCCCGAAAGGGCTCTATCCTAAGCAAAATTTATATTATGATATAATGCACTTATTGAACCAAAATGGTGCTACTATTGATAATATAGCTCAGCCTGGTTTGCGTGAAATGATGTACAGATTTGATGACATCACAAATCTGAGAAGTAGGAATGCAGAAAAGGCCCGTGCGAGTGATAAAGTATTTCTTGAAGCTGCATCATTCTTTATTCCAATTAGTTGGCTGACAAAAATTAAGTATTCTAAATATGTATTAAGATTATTTCAGGTAAAGCGAGGACTTACAGGGTTTAAAGTTTTAAAGTACGCAGCACAATTTGGCATAAAAACAGCCAGAGAGCTTAAAAAGGTAAGTCCTCTAGGGTCGGAAGTTCATCATTTAATTGAACAAAGATTCGCAAAGCTATTAGGTCAAAATACCGATGATATGGCTTCAATTGTTGTAACTCAGGAGGAACATAAGATATTTACTAAAGCTTGGAGTGATAGAATTGGGAGGGACGGTTGGAAAACAAGAGAATTTACAACTTCAACAGTACCAAATCAACAATATGTTTTAGATGTTGCCAAGGATATCTACAAAGATTATCCTGAAATTTTAAAAGCGCTTGGGTTATAAGATGAAGAATTTACATATTATATATCATAATTGGGACAAACGAAAGGCAAAAGTCTTAGAAAAATTTGGAGTCATTGTTGAATCTGGCTTTAACAAGCTCATAATTGAAGAAAACTCAACATATCAACAGCTAATGCCTTATTTTGATGAATGGAAAGTGAATGACTATGTTGTATCGAAGTTTTCAGAAGAAGAAGAAAACAATGCAAAACGTTTAATACTTCTAAGTCCATGGGCAAATGGCTATCCGATGCCGGATGGAGATAATGGCTATCAACATACAACCTATGATAATACTGAAAACTGCAATACCTGTGGGATGGGCTTAAAACAAAAGGAACCGTTCCGGTTAAAGAAAGCTCCTAACTGGAGTGGTCATAAAAGAATGTTTTCTTTGAATTGGGTGTTTGACGAGTTGTTTGTAAGAAAAGATTTTTATGAAAGTCTGTTCAAGCCCATTGGTATAAAAAGTAAAAAGGTATTGCTCTACAAAAAAGAAACAGTGATTGAAGATACTGTGCAGCTTATTATTCCCGAAACAGAAGTACCTCTAAATTTAGAAGGTTATCCTTTTGAAATTTGCGTGGACTGTAATCGTAAGCGGTATGATTTAATCAACAAGGGTTTTTTTCCTTCGTTTATAGAAGATGTGGGAGATATGAAAATTTTTAAGAGTAAAGAATGGTTTGGAACAGGTGCCAGTGCAAGGAAATATATTTTTATAGAACAGTCATTAAGAAAAGAGTTTTTAAAGTCAAAGATTAAAGCCAACTATATTCCTTGTGAAGATTAATTTACAATGAGACTGAATCAAAAGCAAATTTTATGTGACATCTTGTTTGTTCGCTT
The DNA here is from genome assembly GCA_964581435.1 of uncultured Hyphomicrobiales bacterium. Taxonomy (GTDB): domain Bacteria; phylum Pseudomonadota; class Alphaproteobacteria; order Rhizobiales; family Xanthobacteraceae; genus Nitrobacter. The sequence continues at coordinate 1,735 of CAZOOO010000378.1, forward strand.
TCCATATGATTTCCCTTTCTCATTACCATTTCCATGCCCATATCTACATGTCATGCTATATTTGTAAGCAATGGGATATTTGACTGCTTAGAAACACAACTTTTTTTAATTTATTCTCTTCCCCCACACCCAAAAATTCCCTACATTTATCTCAGCATTTTTTTGCAGAAGCATATTG
>CAZOOO010000379.1:0-1911 GCA_964581435.1 uncultured Hyphomicrobiales bacterium
GCGCGCGAGGACATCAACGCGTCGGCGCCGAAGGACAAGGAGAAGAAGCCGCTCTACAAGCTCTCGGTCAACGACTTCATCATCAAGGCGATGGCGGTGGCGCTGCAACGCGTGCCGAACGCCAATGTGAGCTGGACCGAAGGCGGAATGCTCAAGCACAAGCATTCCGATGTCGGCGTCGCGGTTGCGATGCCGGGCGGGCTGATCACGCCGATCATCCGCAAGGCGGAGACGAAACCGCTCTCTGTCATCTCGTCAGAGATGAAGGACTTCGCCGCGCGGGCGCGGGCGCGGAAGCTCAAGCCCGAGGAATATCAGGGCGGCACCACGGCCGTGTCGAACCTCGGCATGTACGGCATCAAGGATTTCACCGCGGTGATCAACCCGCCGCACGCCACGATCCTCGCGGTCGGCGCCAGCGAGGAACGCGCGGTCGTGCGGGGCGGGAAGATCGAGGCCGCGCACATCATGAGCGTGACGCTGAGTTGCGATCACCGCGCGGTCGACGGCGCGCTCGGCGCGGAGCTGATCGGCGCATTCAAGACGCTGATCGAGAACCCCGTGATGATGATGGTGTAACGTGGCCGACACCTCCTTCGACGTCATCATCATCGGCTCAGGCCCCGGCGGCTACGTCACCGCGATCCGCGCGGCTCAACTCGGCTTCAAGACCGCGATCGTCGAGAAACAGCATCTCGGCGGCATTTGCCTGAACTGGGGCTGCATTCCGACCAAGGCGCTGCTGCGCTCGGCGGAAATCTATCATTACATGCAGCACGCCGGGGATTACGGCCTGTCGGCGGAGAAGGTGAGCTACGACCCGAAGGCCGTGGTGCAGCGCTCGCGCGGCGTGTCGAAACGCCTCAACGACGGCGTCGGCTTCCTGATGAAGAAGAACAAGGTCGCCGTGATCTGGGGCGAGGCGTCGATCGACGCGCCCGGCAAGATCACGGTGAAGGCGGGCAGCGCCGATTCGCCGAAAGGCGTGCTGGGCGCGGGCAGCTATCAGGCCAAGCACATCATCGTCGCCACCGGCGCGCGGCCGCGCGCGCTGCCGGGGCTGGAGGGCGACAAGAAGCTGGTGTGGACCTATTTCGAGGCGATGGTCGCACCGGAGATTCCAAAGTCGCTGCTTGTCGTCGGCTCCGGCGCGATCGGCATCGAGTTCGCCTCGTTCTTCCGCACCATGGGAGCGGAGGTCACGGTCGTCGAGGTGCTGCCGCAGATCCTGCCGGTGGAAGATGCCGAGATCGCCGGCCTTGCCCGCAAGCAGTTCGAGAAGCAGGGCATCAAGATCATGACCTCCACCAAGGTCATCAAGCTCGACAAGAAGGCCGACAGCGTCGTCGCCACCATCGACGATGGCAAGGGCAAGCCGGTCACCGCCGAGTTCGAGCGGGTGATTTCGGCGGTCGGCGTGGTCGGCAATATCGAGAACCTTGGGCTTGAGAAGCTCGGCGTGAAGACCGACCGCGGCTGCATCGTGATCGACGGTTACGGCAGGACCAGCGTGCCCGGCATCTACGCGATCGGGGACGTCGCGGGGCCGCCCATGTTGGCGCATAAGGCCGAGCACGAGGGGGTCATCTGCATCGAGGCGATCAAGGGGTTGAAGCCGCACCCGATGGACAAGCTGCTGATCCCCGGCTGCACCTATTGCCACCCGCAGATCGCCTCCGTCGGGTTGACCGAGGCGAAGGCGAAGGAGGCGGGCAGGGACATCCGCGTCGGCCGCTTCCCGTTCGCCGGCAACGGCAAGGCCATCGCGCTGGGCGAGGATCAGGGGCTGGTGAAAGTTATCTTCGACAGGAAAACCGGGCAGTTGCTCGGCGCGCACATGGTCGGCGCGGAAGTCACCGAACTGATCCAGGGCTATGTGGTGGCGATGAACCTCGAAACCACCGAGGAAGA
>CAZOOO010000380.1:0-1885 GCA_964581435.1 uncultured Hyphomicrobiales bacterium
GAGGCAGACGGAGCAGCGGTTGCCGCCGACCCCGGCGATGTCGTCGACGGAGGCGTCGCTTGATGCTGGGCAAAAGCCTGGCCCGATAGAACGAGAGCAGCAAATAACGCTGCAAACGTCAGATGAATCGTCGCCTTCGCAAGTCTCACAATCATACCTCTATTCCGAATCGATATCTATTGGCTTGCGCGTTGGCAGGCCAGATCCCGTTGTTTCCGGACATTTATAGCGGAAATTATCCGATCCTGGCTACGTTGTACAATTTACTGAGCCGCCAAAACGGAATGCCCTCGATTGAGAAGCGAGGGACGAAAGCAAACAAGAGGCTCAAAGTCACGACGAATCTATCGATCGTCGCTCGGAGACAGAACCAATTAAGAACCCCTGCGCTGTTCTCAGTCATTCTGCAATATCCAATACGGCAGCATTTGGCCACGTGAACCAGTTAAGAATCTTTCTAGACTATGCCGTGATCCACGAATACGATGATGGCGCGCCGATTGACGCTGAGCGATTAGGATCGTTGCGGTAAACTTACAGGACATGCAACGCCGAACCCCTCCGGCATCTACGTTCGCAGTCCCGCCTGCCGGACCGACGCCGACGAAATCGCGCTGATGTCCCGGCAGCCGGTGAGCACCATGGTCGCCTCCAGTTCGGCATGCAGGATGCGCAGCACATGGGCAACGCCGACCGCGCCCGCCGCGGCCAGCCCGTGAACGAAGGCGCGGCCGATCAGTACCGCGCTGGCGCCGAGCGCCAGCGCCTTGAAGACATCGCTGCCGCGCCGGATGCCACCGTCGAGCAAGAGCGGCGCGCGGCCGGCCACTGCGGCCGCGATCTCGGGCAACACCTCGATAGTGGCGGGCTGGCCGTCCAGCACCCGCCCGCCGTGGTTGGAGACAATGAGCCCGTCGGCGCCGGCGGCGAGAGCCCGCTCGGCATCCTCGGCCGTCATGATGCCCTTGAGCACCAGCGGCAACCTGGTTGCTCCGCGCAGATCCTCGATGTCGCGCCAGGTCGCGGCCCTGGTTATCAGCGGACTGTCGAACAGCGCCTCGCCGGTGGCTCGCGGCAACGGCGTCAGGCCGCGCAGATTGACCGGCTCTACGCCACCCGGGAAAGCGAAGCCCATGCGCTGTTCGCGATTACGCAGGCCGCTGATCGGCGCATCGACGCTCACCACCAGCGCGCGAATGCCTGCGGCTTCCGCGCGGCGCACGAGACGAAGCGTGAAATCGCGGTCGTGCTGGATATAGAGCTGAAACCACAGCGGCGTCTGCGCCTCCCGCGCGATCTCCTCCAGAGCGACGCTCGCCTGCGTGCTGACCACCATCGCCATCCGCATCGCCGAGGCGCCGAGCACGGTGGCGAGTTCGCCGTCGGGGTGCGCAAGTTTCTGGTAGGCGACGGGTGCGAGCAGGATCGGCGAGCGCAGCCGCGTGCCGAACAACTCGCAGGTCGTGTTTCCGCAGGCGAGGTCGCGCAGCACCCGAGTGCGCAAATGCAGGCGGGCGAACGCGGCGCGGTTCTCGCGCGCGGTCATCTCGTCCGCCGCGCCGCCGTCGAGATAGGCCCAGATTCCAGGCGCCACGCGCTCACGCGCCAGCACCTCGTAGTCGGCGACCGCGGCGACCGTCGGCGGAATCTGCGTGAGCTTGGCAAGCGGCGTGGTCATCGTCGCGTTATAGCGCTTTCGAGCGAAGCGGGTGACCTGTTCGCGTGAAGAAAACGCGTCAAGATAATCATCCAGAGTCCCGCTTCTGATTCGATCAGAAGCGGAAAGGCGCTAGTGGTCCGATTCTAGCATTTGCATCCCGTTGCGGCAGAGGTTTCCTGCAAATGTTAGAATCAAAGGACCACTAGCAAATATGGGTTTCTAGTG
>CAZOOO010000381.1:0-1850 GCA_964581435.1 uncultured Hyphomicrobiales bacterium
GAGACGCGGGATGCGGGCGGAAAACCGCTGCACACTTTTCCTCATCCCGCTCCAGCTAGTGGCAGCCGCATCCGCCGCCGAGCAGTCCGCCCGAACCAAGGCTGCGGCCGAGCACCGCGCCGAGCACGCCGCTTTTGCCCGTGGTGACCGCGGTGTTGACAACCAGCGCGCCACGTCCATTGAGCAGCCCGACCACGCCGCCGCGGCCGGTCAGCACGTTCGCTCCGATGCCGATGCCCTGACCCTTGTTGGCGAAAGCCGGCGCGCTCATGAAAGCGCTGACGACGGCGGCGAGAACGAGAATTTTCTTCATGACGGTTCTCCTTGTTAGGTGCGCGACTTGCGCACCATGAGAGCATCCGCCGGTCAGGCCGTTACTTCAAGTTGTACTATAAACTAACCTTAAATGCCCAGGATAATCCAAGTATATATACCAATTATACTTTAACTATATACCACCGTACCTGGGAGGAAACGTATGTGGCCCTATAGGCTCAGCGTACAAACCGGTCCTTCCATGCAGGCAGTGCATCCGGAAATGGAAGTGCTTTCGCTTCATAGACGCCGCGAGCGATTGCGCGCGCCACCGTATTTGCCGCGATCATTCCGAGTTCGGTCAATCCGACGAGCGGATCGATGGGTTTGGCGCCTGTCGCGGCAGCGAACACGATATCGCCGTCCAGCGGAGCGTGAACGGGATAAATCGCCCGCGCGAAACCGGTTTGCGCCATCATCGCGAGCCGCTTGGCCTGCGGCTTGGTGAGCGCGGCATCGGTGACGACAATGGCGAGCGTGGTGTTTTCTCCGGCGCTCGCCGTCGCGCCGCCCTTCAATCGCATCGCCAGCATCTGCGGCGTGAACGACGGCGGCAATCCGCGTCCGCCATATTCGTCGCCGGTTTCAAACGGCGCCGCCCAGAACCAGGGACCGTCTCCGACTGTAACGCTGCCGACCGCGTTCACCACCGCGAGCGCCGCCACCTGAACGCCGCCGGGCGTGGCCGCCGAAGCGGAGCCGATACCGGCTTGCAAGTTGGCTGTCGTCGCGCCTAGTCCGGCGCCGACGCTGCCGAGCGCGAAATCGTCTCCCGCCGCCGCTGCCGCGGCGTAGCCGAGATCGCGATAGGGCGCGAAACGGCCCCACTTCTTGTCGCCGCCGTTCAAGAGATCGAACACGACCGCGCCGGGCACAATGGGGATGACCGCGTCGCCGATCGCAAAGCCGCGCCCCTGTTCGGCGAGCCAGGCCTGAACGCCGCCGCCGGATTCGACCCCGAAAGCGGAGCCGCCTGACAGCGTGAGAGCATCGATCCGCTCCACTGTATTGACCGGATCGAGCAGGGTGGCGTCGCGCGTGCCCGGTCCTCCGCCACGCACGTCCATCGCTGCCACCACCGGGGTGTCGAAAAGCACCGCGGTGACGCCTGACGCCAGCCGCGCGTCGTCGGCGTGGCCGACACGGACCCCGGCAATGTCGGTGAGGAGGTTCTTCATGGTTCAGTTTCGTTCGTGGGACGATGGGAAAGGGCTGACCGCCCAGATGACGGCACCAGCGAGCCTGGGTCAACCGATCACGTCCGATCACAAATGTCGCGGAAGGAACCGAGGCCCTTGCATCGTGGGGCGATGGCAGGGCAAGTAGCCGCATGATTCACGACGTTTCCGTTCCCGCCGCCATGGTCGCGGGCCTTGTCAGTTTCCTGTCGCCCTGCGTCCTTCCGCTGGTGCCGCCCTACCTGATCTATCTCACCGGCGCCACCATCGAACACGTTTCTCACGACGAGACAGCGAAGGCCTCGAAGCGGGCCGTGATGCTCGCCGCCTTGATGTTTGTGCTCGGCTTTTCCACGG
>CAZOOO010000382.1:0-1838 GCA_964581435.1 uncultured Hyphomicrobiales bacterium
TCGACGAGGGCTGGCTTGCGCTCGATGACGAAGGCTTCGCGGGTCAATTGCGAGAATGGCTCAAGACGCTGCGCAAGAAGAACACCTCCGTCATCTTCGCCACGCAGTCGCTCTCCGACATCGCCAGTTCGGCCATCGCGGCGGCGATCATCGAAAGCTGCCCGACACGGCTGTTGCTGCCGAACGAGCGGGCGATCGAGCCGCAGATTACGGCGATCTATCGCCGCTTCGGCCTCAACGACCGCCAGATCGAGATTCTGGCGCGGGCGACGCCCAAGCGGGATTATTACTGCCAGTCGCGCCGCGGCAACCGCCTGTTCGAACTTGGCCTGTCCGAAGTCGGCCTCGCGCTGTGCGCCGCATCCTCAAAATCCGACCAGGCGCTGATCGCCAACATCGTCGCCGAGCACGGCCGCGACGGCTTTCTGGAAGCGTGGCTCAACGCCCGCGATGTCGGCTGGGCGGTCGATCTCATTCCCAGCCTCACCAATAAGGAGACGTCGGTATGACGACTCGTCATTCCCGCGCGTGCATCGTCCTCATGGCGGCAACCATGCTGGCCTCACCCATCACGCTATCACCCGTTCTGACAAGGCCAGCCCATGCCATCATCGTGTTCGATCCGTCGAACCATGCGCAGAACATGCTGACCGCCGCGCGGTCGCTGGAGCAGATTACCCACCAGATCGCCTCTCTCCAGAACGAGGCGCAGATGCTCATCAACCAAGCCCGCAATCTGGCGAGCCTGCCGTATTCCGCGCTCCAGCAGATTCAGCAGAACGTCCAGCGCACCCAGCAGCTTTTGAATCACGCGCAGAACATCGCCTTCAACGTCCAGCAGATCGACCAGGCGTTTCAAGGCCAATACGGCAGCGTGTCGATGTCGGCGACGGACCAGCAGCTCATCACTGAGGCCCGCTCGCGCTGGCAGAACACCGTCGGCGGATTGCAGGACGCGATGCGCGTGCAGGCCGGTGTCGTCGGGAATATCGATTCCAACCGCACGGAGATGTCATCGCTGGTCGGCCAGAGCCAGAACGCCGCCGGCGCATTGCAAGCGACGCAAGCCGGCAACCAGATTCTCGCTCTCCAGTCGCAGCAGCTCTCCGACCTGATCGCGGTGATTGCGGCCAATGGCCGGGCCAGCGCGCTGACCGGGGCCGAACGCGCGGCGGCGGCCGAACAGGGCCGTGAGCAGCGCCGCCGCTTCCTGACACCCGGCAGCGGCTATACGCCGGGCAACGCGCAGATGTTCAACAGCGGCAACTGACAATCAGGAAAGGGGAGCATGGCCATGGACGGCAAGATGCTGGCGCGCCTCAGTGCAATCGTGTTCGTCGCCATCGCCATCACGGCGACGGCGATCGAGATGACCCGCAAGGTTGAGGCGCCAGCACCGCCGCCGGTGCGCGCTGTCCAGCCCGTAGACGATCCGCTCCGCGAGGGACAGCTTCGCTGTCAGGAGCTTGGGCAGCGGGCGGCGAGTGATGCGTACTGCCTGCGCGTCTGGTCAGAGACCCGCGCCCGCTTTCTCGGCCGGACACGCGCGCCGGCTGCGCCCGCTTCCAATTCCGGCGAAGGACGGTGACGCATGGGCGGCAGCGGCGTCATCGATACGTTTCTCGGCACCTTCACCCGCTACATTGACTCAGGGTTCGGCCTGCTCGGCGGCGAAGTCGCCTTCATCGCCACCACCCTGATCGTCATCGACGTGACGATCGCCGCTCTGTTCTGGAGCTGGGGCGCCGATGACGACATCATCGCGCGGCTGGTGAAGAAAACACTTTTCGTCGGCGTCTTCGCTTACCTGATTTCCAACTGGAACAGCCTTGCGAAGA
>CAZOOO010000383.1:0-1838 GCA_964581435.1 uncultured Hyphomicrobiales bacterium
AGGCTTTCGTGCGGCGATGGGGCATCCCATCTATCTACATCGGGCGGTTTTTCGGCCCGCTGCGCGCCTCGGTGCCGCTCGCGGCGGGAATTTTTGAAATGCCGTATTGGCGTTTCCAGATCGCCAACTGGACATCGGCTCTGATGTGGTCGGCGGTGTTGCTGCTGTTCGGCGACCTGATCGCGCAACTCGTCGAATGGCTGTGGCGCGCGGTTTGAACGTGAACGGCTCGCACAGCCGCCGCATTTGGATTACAAGCGGGGCGCTAAGGATGACGCCATGACTCTCGCAGACGCCACGACGAAAAACTCCGCCCCGAGCGGCAAGACCGCTGCCCGGCCGACAGTGTTCGTCGATGGCGCGTCGGGAACGACCGGCCTTGAAATCCGCCAGCGGCTTGATCGGCAGGGCGACGTCAACGTCAAGAGTCTCACTGACGACAAGCGCAAGGATCCGGCCGCCAAGCGTGCGCTCATGGCGGAAGTCGATCTGGTGATCCTCTGTTTGCCCGACGATGCGGCGAAGGACACCGTCGCATTGATCGACGGCATGGGCGCGGACGCGCCCAAAGTGCTGGATGCCTCGACGGCGTTCCGCGTCGCGCCGGACTGGACTTACGGCTTTCCGGAACTGACGCCGGATCAGGCCGACAGGATCAAGGCGGCGCGCAAGGTCGCGAACCCCGGCTGCTATCCGACCGGATCGATCGCCCTGCTGCGGCCGCTGACCGACGCCGGCCTGATACCGCCGGATTATCCCGTCACCATCAACGCGGTGAGCGGCTATTCCGGCGGCGGCAAGTCCATGATCGAGGGTTTCGAAAACGGGACCGCGCCGGCATTCGAGCTTTACGGACTCGGCTTCGAGCACAAGCATCTGCCGGAAACGCAGATGTACGCGAACCTGACGCGGCGGCCGATTTTCGCGCCGTCGGTCGGCGACTACCGGCAGGGAATGCTGGTGTCGATTCCGCTGCATCTCGATACGCTGCCGGGCAAGCCCATTGGCGCGGCGCTTCATGCGGCGCTGGAGAACCGCTATGCGGGCAGCACCTATGTTTCGGTGATGCCGCTGGACAATGCCGCGGCCAAAAGCGGGCGGATCGAACCGGAGGCGCTGAACGGGAGCAACAGGCTCGAATTGTTTGTCTTCGCCAGCGACCGGCACCGACAGGCTGTCCTGGTCGCGCGGCTCGATAATCTCGGCAAGGGCGCATCCGGCGCGGCGGTACAGAACATGCGCCTGATGCTCGGGCTGAGGGATGAGGGGCTGGACTGAAAGACCGCTCGAAATTCCTTCGTCATTCCGTTGTCGCTGGCGATCACGCCGTTCGAAAAACGGCGTCGCCTCGCTCGCCTGTGACCCGGCAATCCATCGATCTTTGGAGAAGTTGGATGCGCGGGTCGCGGAATCGTTGTTTTGACGCGTTTTCTTCACGCAAACCGGTCATCCGTCCTCGGGTCGAGCCCGAGGACGTTGCTTCGCCCGAAAACGCTATGGCTAAACGCTTCACTTCGGGCTCAGCAGCTTAAACAACGGCTGGAGATAGCTGATCTCCTGGCCCGATGTCGGCGTGGTGCGGCTGATGAAGTCAAAGATCCTGCCGTCCTTCAGTCCGTAGTTGGCGAGCCGGGTCACCTGACGATTGTTGTCGAAATAGACCGCGATCACGCGCTGATCGATGACCTTCTGCGGCATGAAGGCGACCTTCCGCTCGGCGCGCTGCGAGATGTAATAAAACACCTCGCCGTTCAGCGTCGCGACCGTGGATGGGGTGCCCATTACGATCAGCACCTGATCCTGGCTGGCGCCGATCTGGATCTGCTCGAGCGCGCCGG
>CAZOOO010000384.1:0-1828 GCA_964581435.1 uncultured Hyphomicrobiales bacterium
CTGTCCATACGACAAAACCCCAGTCCCGCCGCCCAACAACGGATCGTCACATGCGTCGATCAGCGCGATGATCTCGGCTTTATGCGTGGCGAGCGCGGCCCGGCGTGCATCGGTCAGGAGTCCGGCCGGCGCGTTGCAGACGAGCTGCCCGCCGTCGACCCGGAGCGTCGCTCCCAACAGCCGCAATTCAGCGACAAGTTCGGCCGCCGTCATATCCGTATCTCCTCACGCGCCGCGTCGGCGGCGCACCGTGCGTCGATCTCGGCGGCGAGGCCGGCGATCGTGGGCCGCTCGAATATGCTGAGCAGCGGGACATCGAGTCCGAATGCTGCGCCGAGACGCGACGTGAGCTGGATCGCCATCAGCGAATGCCCGCCGATCCGGAAGAAGTCGTCGTCGATGCCGAAGCGCTCTTGCGGGAAGAGCGCGCGCCAGACCTCGGCGATGCGCCGCTCGGTCGCTGTGCCCGGCAGGCGCAAGGTCTCATGCGCCGGCTGCGCTGCCTCGTCCGGCATGCGCAGCGCCCGGTAGTCGATCTTGCCGCTCGCCGTCAGCGGCAGCGCGGGCAGCGGCACGATGCGCGCCGGCACCATATAGCCGGGCAATTGCCGGGCGAGATAGGTATGCAATTCGCCGGAAGCAGGCGCCGGCGTCGCGCCGCTCACGACATAGGCGACAAGCCGCGTATCGGCGGCCGCGACCGCATGGGCCGCGACGGCCGCACGCGCCACCGCGGGATGGCGTTCGAGCAAGGCTTCGATCTCCGCTATCTCGATCCTGCGGCCGCGGATCTTGATCTGCCGGTCACGCCGGCCGACGAATTCCACCCGCCCGTCGGGCCGGCGCACCGCCGTATCGCCGGTGCGATAGAGTCTGGCGCCCGGCTCAGCGCTATGCGGATCGGGCAGGAATTGCTCCGCCGTCAGTCCCGGCGCGCCGAGATAGCCGCGGCCGACGCTGCGGCCGCCGATGTAGAGCTCGCCTATGACGTTGGGCGGCGCGGGTTCGAGCGCGCGGTCGAGCACATGCATCGTCGTGTTGGAGACCGGCGCGCCGAGCGGTATCGGCCGGGATGCGGCTGTCTCCGGCGGCGACAGGACATGGCTCGACAGGACATGGCTCGACACCACGTCGGTGCATTCGGTCGGACCGTAGCTGTTGACGACGGTCGTCGCGAAATCCGGGCTGGCGATCCAGGGTGCGATGCGCGACGCGACGATCGCCTCGCCGCCGAGGATCAATAGCTTGAGCTTTGCGAGGTTGGCGAACGATCTGTCGCCGTCCGCGCTGAGGAGCGGATAGAAGGCGCTCGGCGCGCAATTGAGGACGGTGACGGCCTGCCGCGCGATCTGCTGCGATGTTGTCACCGCGTCGAACAGCGGCCATGTCGGAATGTGCAGCGTTCCGCCGGTGAGAAGGGCGGCGAAGATATTCTTCTGGGTGAGATCGAAGGCGATCGACGACAAGAGCAGCGTCCGGTCGGCGGCGGTCAGATCGAAGGCGGAAATGTACCAGCGCAACAGGTTGCAGAAGCCGCGATGCGTGACGCCGGCGGCTTTCGGTTCGCCGGTGCTGCCGGAGGTATGGATGACATAGACGAGACTCTCGGGAGGAGCGGCGGCGATGCCGGGGTCGTCAGCCGCAAGCCCGCTCGGCGATTGCTCAGGCGCATCGAGCACAAGGACGGTCAGCGTCTCGGGCAGGGACAGGCGCTGCGCGATTGCCGAGGTCGTGACGAGCATGGCGGCGTCGGCCTGGGCCAAGGCCGTTGCGAGGCGTTTTTGCGGGAGGCTGGGATCGAGTGGGAGATAGGCAGCTGCGGCCTTGA
>CAZOOO010000385.1:0-1826 GCA_964581435.1 uncultured Hyphomicrobiales bacterium
TCTCGCGCGAGGGCGCGCTCGTGCTCAACAACCTGTTCCTGACCACGGCCTGCGCCACCGTATTCGTCGGCACGCTGTATCCGCTGGCGCTCGAGGTCATCACCGGCAACAGGATTTCGGTCGGCGCGCCGTTCTTCAACCTGACGTTCGCGCCCTTGTTCGTCCCGCTGCTGATCGCGGTGCCGTTCGGGCCGCTGCTGGCGTGGAAGCGCGGCGATCTGCTCGGCGCCGCGCAACGGCTGATCGCCGCCGGCGTCGGCAGCGTGATCGCGGTGGCCGTGCTGTGGGCATGGACGCGGGGCGGCAGCACCTTCGCGCCGCTCGCGATCGGACTGGCGATGTTCGTGATTATCGGCGCTCTTTGCGATCTCGCCGAGCGTATCAACCTGTTTCGTGCTTCGCTGCCGGTGTCCTTGCGCCGCGCGAAAGGATTGCCTCGCTCAGCCTGGGGCACGGTCTTCGCCCATGCCGGCCTCGGCGTGGCCTTGATCGGCATCGTCTGCGAAACCACCTGGAACACCGAATACATTTCCTCGATGAAAACGAACGATGTGGCGCAGGTCGGTGGCTACAGTCTGACATTCGAGGGCACCACGCAGCAGCAGCGATCCAACTATCGCGAAGATATCGCGCGCTTCACCGTCAGCCGGGACGGGCAGCCGATCGCGGTGATGACGCCCTCCAAGCGCAACTTCACGACCCGCGCGGCTTCGACCACCGAAGCGGCGCTGCTGACGCGAGGCGTAAGCCAGCTCTACATCTCGCTCGGAGAGGCCTCGGCCGATGGATCGATCGCGGTGCGTATCTATCACAAGCCGATGGTGCTGCTGATCTGGTTCGGACCGGTCCTGATGGCCTTCGGCGGCGTGCTGTCGCTGTCAGACCGCCGTTTGCGGGTCGGTGCGCCGAAACCGGCGAAGGTCGGCCGCGCGCTTCAGCCTGCGGAGTAAGGCCGCCATGCGTGAGTTCGTGCAAGCCTTGTCGTCGTTGCGCGGACGGCTCATTGCGCCGCGCAGGTTCCTGCCTGTTCTCGGCGCCGTCCTTTGTGTCGTGCTCGTGATGGCGTCTTCCGCTCATGCGGTGCAGCCTGACGAGATCATGTCCGACCCCGCCCAGGAAGCGCGCGCGCGCGACCTGTCGCGCGGGTTGCGCTGCATGGTGTGCCAGAACCAGTCGATCGACGATTCCTCGGCGCCGCTGGCGCGGGATCTTCGTCTGCTGGTGCGTGAGCGCATTGCCTCCGGCGACAGCGATCAGCAGGTGCTGGATTTTCTGGTGGCCCGCTATGGCGACTTCGTTTTGCTGAAGCCGCCTTTCGAGACGAGGACGCTGCCGCTCTGGCTTTTGACTCCGCTGCTTTTGGCCGGCGGCGGACTGGCGCTTTGGGGGTACAGCCGGCGGCGGTCAAAAGCGGTCAAGGCGGCCCAGGATGCTCCGCCGCGATTGAGCGAGGAAGAAGAAGCCCGGCTCGCAAAGCTGGTGGCGACGGAGCGCCCCGCGGGCGAGAAGTCCAAGGCTTGAGTCGATTTTGATCTCGTCTTCGGGTTTGTATCCCCAACGGATTTTCCGATTTTCGGGATCATCATGTGCGCCAAACCGCCGCATGAGGCGTTTGCCGTTGTTACGAAACATTAATTCCGCGGCCAGCGCGCCGTAAGGTGTGATTATCCATCTTCAGGGACATGAAGTGCTGGTTTTCGGCACTATATCAAATCTGTCTTTTGGAGATCTTCGCATGACCGACTTGCCGCCTTCCCAGTTAAAGCCCGCTCGTTCTGGGGTCACCGCGCGCAGGTTCGCGTTGATGGCGTCTGTCGTCGCGGGCG
>CAZOOO010000386.1:0-1816 GCA_964581435.1 uncultured Hyphomicrobiales bacterium
CCGGTCGCGCCGGTCACGAGCGCGGTCCTGCCGCTCAAATCGAACATATCGCCCCCGTTGGAATCCTCTCGAGTTAATACGAAAATCGCAGATCGTGCCTCGTTTGCCGCAAGGAAATACCGCTCGTCAATAACCCTGTCCCATCTTCCGGCGGTTCCGCGGGAAACGAACAAGTTTCACCCGGCGCGGGCATGATGCAGATTCATCGTCAATTCAGGTCGCAAGCTCTTACCACCCTTAACCACATCCGTTCTGCTTCCATCGCGTGCATGGAAGGTGGTTGCGATGTGTGCCCTTGAAGGCTCTGCCCTGATCGTCTGCATCCTGGCTGTCTGTGCGCTCGCCCTGTATAGCGTTCGCGCGTGGTTGTTGCTCATGAATGAGGAACGAGAGAGCGTCTGTCCGCGGTGCGGTTTGACCACGACTCTGGACAAATCGAACCTGGACACATCCGCGACTGTCGCAAGACCGATCCGCCGATGCCCGCATTGCGAGGCAGAAGCCGACTCGCTCCAAACGTCGGCGAGCGGCTGGATCAACAGCACGCTGAGGCCGCCCGAATGAATTCCCACGGCTGGACCTCTCCACGATCTCAGCGCGCGGCGACGATCGCATCCCTGGCGGCGGCGATGTCGCCGGGACCGCCGACCGCAACGCCGACGGCGCCGCCCGCGATGCGCTTCACGAGTCCGGTGAGTACCTTGCCCGCACCGATTTCCAGAAAATGCGTGACACCGTGGGCGGCCATATAGGCCACGCTTTCGCGCCAGCGCACCGTGCCGGTGACCTGCTCCACCAGAAGTTTCCGGATCTCGACGGGGTCCGTGGCCGGACCGGCGATGACATTGGCAACCACCGGCACCACCGGCCTGTTGACCGTGACCTCGGCAAGCGCCTCCGCCATGATGTCGGCCGCCGGCTGCATCAGCCTGCAATGAAACGGCGCCGATACCGGCAGCAGCATCGCGCGCCTGGCGCCCTTGGTCTTCGCGATCTCGACGGCCCGGTCGACCGCCGCCTTGTCGCCGGACACGACAACCTGTCCGCCACCATTGTCATTCGCGGCCTGGCAGACCTGGCCCTGCGCGGCTTCGTCGGCAACGGCCACGGCGGTCTCGTAATCAAGACCCAGCAGTGCCGCCATGGCGCCGGCGCCGACCGGAACCGCCTTCTGCATGGCGAGGCCGCGCGTCCGCAGCAGCCGCGCCGTATCGGCGATGCTGAGGCTTCCCGCGGCCGCCAGTGCGGAATATTCCCCGAGCGAATGTCCGGCCACGAAGGCGGCATCCCGCGCCACGGACAATCCCGCCTCGGCTTCGAGGACGCGGAGAGCGGCGATCGAGACGGCCATCAGGGCCGGCTGGGTATTCTCGGTCAATTGCAGGGTTTCCGCCGGCCCGTCCCAGATGACGGCTGTCAGCTTTTCGCCGAGGGCGGCATCCACCTCGTCAAAGACGGCTTTGGCGACGGGAAAGGCGTCGGCCAGCGCCTTGCCCATGCCGACGGTCTGGGAACCCTGCCCCGGAAAGGTGAATGCCGCTGTCATGCGCTCGCCCCTTGAAATCCCGGCCGGAGAGACACTGCGAGCCGGATGATGTCAAGACAGGTGGGCGCAAGCGCTTCACCAGCCTCTTCGATTGCTGCGGCGCCGTCCCGATCTCGTGGTTCGGCGAGCCGCCGGCGTGTCTCTTGCAAGCGGCCCGAAAATCCGTATAACCCGCGTCATCCGCAGATCCCGGCCGGGAGCTGAACGGACGGTCCCAGCAATTTCACCTGTCAGGCGATATTGATGCGGCAGGGCCCATCGGCCCGTCGT
>CAZOOO010000387.1:0-1814 GCA_964581435.1 uncultured Hyphomicrobiales bacterium
CATGAACCCTACCGCGGCCGATTGCAGCACGAAGATCAGCACGTAGATTTGCCAAACCTGACCGACGAAGGGCAGCGCGAGCGCGACCAGGCAACGGATCAGGTCCATCGCGATCAGGAAACGACGGCGCGGCAATCGGTTTGCATAGGCGCCGACAATCGGGGCCACACCGATATAGGCGATCATCTTGATCGCCATCGCGGTGCCCAGCACCGCACCCGCGTCAGCACCAGCGATGTCATAGGCGAGCAGGCCCAACGCGACGGTAGCGAGGCCGGTGCCGATCAGCGCTATGATCTGCGCGAGTAACAGGTGCCGGTAGGTTCGATTGGCCAATATGTTGAGCATGGCTACCTCGTTGGGTCCGTGAGACTGGTCGGGAGCCTCATGCGGTCAGATAACCATGCGCTGCCATCAGGACGGCGTAGCGTCCGGCCTTGGCGATCGTGACGAGCACGAGAAAACGGGAAAGTGGCGTGCGCAGAACGCCGGCAATCAGGGTCAATGGATCGCCAATGAGCGGCAGCCACGACATAAGCAGCGAAAGCTCGCCGAACCGCCGATAGCGCCGCTCCGCTTTCGCCATTGCGGCTTCCGATACCGGGAACCAACGGGAGCCTCGATGACGTGCTAAAAAGCGTCCGAATGCCCAATTGATTGTCGAACCAAACACATTGCCCGACGTTGCGGCCAGGAGAAGCCAACCCGGCTCCAACCGGCCCGTTGCCAGCATAGCCAGCAACAGCAACTCCGATTGAGCCGGTAACAACGTGGCAGCGATCAGCGCGGCGAGAAAGAGGCCGGGATAGCCCAGCGCGATAATATCGACGTTCGCCAGCAGAACACTCCCGAGTAAACCGCAAGACACCTGCCGCCCCGCCAAGGCGTGCGCGCATTGCGCTCAAGCGGAGTAGGCTCAATGGCGAGGCGGGGGTGTCAGACAACCCGCTTGACCTCACCATATTCGCCTTGGGTACGCAGAGTGATCGTGACGGGCGCGTCGGAACGGTTGCGCCAGAACCAGCCGTGCTTGCCGTCGAACGCGGCGAGGACTTCACCTTGCTCGCCTGTCGATTCCCGTCCCTTGCCATAACCATGATACGAGATGCCCGGTGCGTCGGCATGAGTGTCGTAATTGACGTGCCCGCCTTCCACCGACCAGTCGAACACGATCCGTGTGCCTTTTGCTGCGGTCAGCTTAATCTCGGCAGCTTCTCCCGGCGCCAGCGTCAGGCGGGTCGTATCGCTGCGGCCTGCTGTCGCGGTCGGCGCGGCTGGCTGAGTCGAAGCCGGTGCCGACAGGGCGCCGCCGCTAGCTGCCGGCACCACTGCCGCCTGGGCAGCTTTTTCGAATGCCACCGCATCGGTAGCCGCGTCGGCAGCCGCTTCCTCGGCGAGTTGCACCTTGATCTCGCCCATCTCGGTCAAACCAAGTGCTTTTCCGATGCCGATCGGATCAACCCCATATTCCGAAGGAAGGATGACGGTGACAAGAAGGCCACTTGCGGCTGTGGCAGCGATGAACGTCGCCCGGACCAATTGTCGGGTCGTTGGCAGGTCTTCCAGGCGGGGCATCTGGGAATTGAACATTTGCATTACTCCTTGTTACGCGACCGCGAGGCCGGTCAGCTGGTAGCCGACGAGGATGAAGCCGGCGGTCATGAGAGCGACGTTGGCGACGAAAGCGTGGCGATGGAAACTGCTCGTCCGGCGCCAGAAGCCCATGAGGATCAGGATGGCGGCAAGCGCGAGAAGCTGGCCGATTTCGACGCCGATATTGAAGGCGATGAGGTTGGGAATCAGGCCATCGTTTG
>CAZOOO010000388.1:0-1761 GCA_964581435.1 uncultured Hyphomicrobiales bacterium
TTTATGACAAGGAGCGCGAGCGGCATGAAGATGTCGATGGGCCAGTTTGGCCGCCGGTTTGGCCGCCGGTTTCTGGGATTGGCGTTTGGAAGCGCGGCTTTTGCCGCTGGAGGCGCGGCGTCTGCGCAGGAGATTGGGCAGCCGCAGGCATGGGCCATTGATCTTCAGGCGGGCGTGACGCCTGTGATGGAGAGCATAGCTCGCATGCATAGCGGGCTTTTGGTTGTGATCACGCTGATCACGCTTCTTGTGACGGCGCTGCTGATTGTGGCGATGGTGCGGTTCAACGCGCGTTCCAATCCGGTTCCGTCGAAGACGACGCACAACACGCTGATCGAGGTTGCGTGGACGATCATTCCGGTTTTGATTCTGGTCGGCATCGCGGTTCCGTCGTTCCGTCTTTTGTTTGAGCAGCTTGACCTTCCGAAGGCCGATCTGACGGTGAAGGCGACCGGCAAGCAGTGGTACTGGAGCTACACCTATCCGGACAACGGCAAGTTCGAGTTTGACTCGCTGTTGGCGCACGACAAGCAGCCGCGGTTGCTTGCGGTGGACAACGAGCTGGTTGTTCCGGTGAACAAGGTGGTCCGGGTTCAGGTGATTGGCGCGGATGTGATCCATTCTTTTGGAGTTCCGGCGTTTGGCATCAAGGTGGACGCGATACCGGGCCGTCTCAACGAGACCTGGTTCAAGGCCACCAAGACGGGCATTTTCTACGGCCAGTGTTCTGAGTTGTGCGGCCGGGATCATGCCTTCATGCCGATTGCGGTCCGGGTGGTGAGCGATCAGGATTTTGCGGCGTGGGTTGAGGTCGCGAAGAAGAAGTTTGCCTCGAACCCGGCGAACGCGGTGGCGTCGGCTGCCGACGTGATGCGCTAGGCGTCGCGTCGGGCGATTTCGCCGAGGGCGACAACCCGCAAGGGGACGCCGCCGAGGTTCGAAGGACTTCAAGGGACTAAAGACAGGATCAGACAATGGCAACAACCGCAGCACATGCTCACGACCATGACGACCATGCGCACCACCCGACAGGGTGGCGGCGCTTTGCGTATTCGACCAATCACAAGGACATCGGGACCATGTACCTGGTGTTCGCCATCGTTGCGGGGATCATCGGCGGCCTGATGTCGATGGGCATCCGGGCGGAACTGATGTACCCCGGCGTGCAGGTTTTTGATCCTGCGCATACCTACAACGTCTTTGTGACCTCGCACGGCCTGATCATGATCTTCTTCATGGTGATGCCGGCGATGATCGGCGGCTTCGGCAACTGGTTCGTGCCGCTGATGATCGGGGCGCCCGACATGGCGTTTCCGCGCATGAACAACATCTCGTTCTGGCTGCTGCCGGCGGCGTTTGCGCTGCTGCTGACCTCCACGATGGTGGAGGGCGAGCCTGGCGCCAGCGGCGCGGGCACGGGCTGGACGCTGTATGCACCGCTGTCGACGAGCGGCCATCCGGGTCCGTCGGTGGATTTCGCGATTCTCTCGATCCATCTGGCCGGCGCCTCCTCGATTCTCGGCGCCATCAACTTCATCACCACGATCTTCAACATGCGGGCGCCTGGCATGACCATGCACAAGATGCCGCTGTTCGTGTGGTCGATCCTGGTCACCGTGTTCCTGCTGCTGCTGTCGCTGCCGGTTCTGGCGGGCGCGATCACGATGCTTTTGACCGACCGTAACTTTGGCACCACGTTCTTCTCCGCCGATGGCGGCGGCGATCCGGTGCTGTTCCAGCATCTGTTCTGGTTCTTCGGTC
>CAZOOO010000389.1:0-1760 GCA_964581435.1 uncultured Hyphomicrobiales bacterium
TGCGCGGCGTCTGGCGTAACTGCATCGGCGATGAACCGGAAACGCCGCCGCCCTACGCGCCGGATTGGGCCGAAGCGAAAGGCGACGAGACACTGGCCGCGGCAGCGCTGCGCCATCTCGTGCCTTGCGCGCGCGACAGCTTCGGGGCCGGCGACGTGCTGCTGTTCCGGTGGCGCGACGGGTTCGTCGCCAAGCATGTCGCGATCGCATCGAGCGATCGCACCATGGTCCATGCGCATGACGGCGCGGCCGTCTGCGAAATTGCGATCGCGCCGTGGTGGCGGCGGCGGCTGGCTTATGCATTTCGTTTTCCCGGAGTTTCAAACTGATGGCAGCGCTGGTTCTTTCCGTCGCAGGCGGCGCCGCGGGCGCGTTGTTCGGACCGGCCGGCGCGATCGCCGGGCGTCTCGCCGGCGCGCTGATCGGCAACGCTGTCGATCGCAAGCTGTTCGGGCCCGGCAACCGGACGATCGTCGGTCCGCGTCTCGCCGATCTCGATGTGATGGCCTCGACCGAGGGCGCGCCGATTCCGCGCGTTTATGGTCGCGCGCGACTGTCGGGCCAGGTGATCTGGGCGACGCGGCTGGAAGAGGTCGTCAACAGCGAAACCTCGTCGTCCGGCGGCAAGGGCGGCGGCCTGTTCAGCGGACCGAGCACGACGACCACCACTTACAGCTATTTCGCCAACTTCGCGGTCGGGCTTTGCGAAGGCGTGATCGGCCGTGTCGGGCGGATCTGGGCCGACGGCAGTCCGCTGGATGTATCCGGCCTGACCTTCCGGGTCCATCGCGGCACCGAGGATCAGGCTCCGGACGACCTGATCGTCGCTAGGGAAGGGGCGGGGCACGCGCCGGCCTATCGCGGGCTCGCCTATGTCGTGTTCGAGCGTTTGCCGCTGGCGAAATTCGGCAGCCGCATTCCGCAGCTTTCGTTCGAGATCATCCGTCCCATCGGCCAGCTCGAACGGATGGTGCGCGCGGTGACGCTGATCCCCGGCACCACCGAGTTCGGCTATGAGCCGTCCGCCATGACGCGATCGACCGGTCCGGGTCAGTCGGTGCCGGAAAACCGGCATGTGGCGAATGCCGAATCCGACGTGATCGCCGCGCTCGACGATCTGCAGGGTGCATGTCCGAATCTCGAAAGCGTGGCCGTGGTGGTGGCGTGGTTCGGATCGGACCTTCGTGCCGGAAGCTGCGTCGTGCGTCCCGGCGTCGACAGCGCGGGCAAGATCACGCGCGGCGGCGACTGGTCGGTGGCCGGGGTGACGCGGGGAAGCGCTTATGTAGTGTCGCAGGTCGAGGGCCGTCCGGCATTCGGCGGCACGCCGTCGGACGCCAGCGTGAGGCATCTGATCGCGGAACTGAAGGCGCGCGGCCTCAAGGTCACGTTCTATCCTTTCGTCATGATGGATCTTCCGGCCGGCAATGGCCTGACCGACCCCTGGAGCGGAGCCTCGTCGCAGCCGGCCTATCCCTGGCGCGGACGCATCACCTGCGATCCCGCGCCGGGGCAGCCGGGCTCGCCGCAAGGCACAGCGACGGCGGCGGCGCAGGTCGCCAGCTTCTTCACCGGTGGAAGCTGGAACTACCGCAGGATGATCCTGCATTACGCGAACCTCGTCGCATCCACCGGCTCCGTCGATGCGTTCCTGATCGGCTCGGAATTGCGGTCGCTGACGCGCGTGCGCTCGGGCGCGGGCATCTATCCTGCCCTCTTAATCGGTCGGGATCTCTCGCTCGTTTTCGCCATCGTCGTTT
>CAZOOO010000390.1:0-1759 GCA_964581435.1 uncultured Hyphomicrobiales bacterium
CCTGCTCGATCCCTCGCCGCTCGACATCGAGATCGCGGATATCGCGCATGGCCTCGCCCGCGTCGCACGGTGGAACGGCCAGACCCACGGCGCGCATATTTTCTCCGTCGCACAGCACACGCTGCTGGTCGAGGCCGTGATGCGCGAGCACACGCCCCGCATCGATATTCAGGTGCGGCTGGCGGCACTGCTGCATGACGCGCCGGAATATGTCATCGGCGACATGATCTCGCCGTTCAAGGCGGTGATCGGCGGCTCTTACAAAGCTATTGAAAAACGGCTGTTGTGCGCGATCCACGTCCGCTTCGGGCTGCAACCGGCGCTGCCCGCCGACGTCGAACGGCAGATCAAGGATGCCGACAGGGGCGCGGCCTATCTGGAAGCGACTCATCTCGCGGGTTTCTCCGAGCCCGAGGCGAAGCGGCTGTTCGGCAGCGATCCCGACCTGCCGGCGGTGATGATCGACGACTATCTGACGCCGTGGCCGGCAAGCAAGGCCGAGAAGCGATTCCTGGCGCGGTTCAAGAGCCTGCACGATTGATCGCGAGCGGCGTTTCGTTTCGCGGACCGCCCCAAGACGCTCCAGCCTGGATCACGATGATCCTGGATCGAATCGATCCAGGATCATGAACGTGTGATCGATTCCAATATTTTTGAGAACCGGGATGCGGGCGGAAAACCGCTGCACACTTTTCCTCATCCCGCTCTATAATCTCCCGAAAACTCGGGAACGCCATGATCCACGTCTGCTCGCTTGCCGCGCTTGCCGAAACCGTAAAAACCACGGGCGCCAGCCATATTCTGACCGTGATGGCCAACGTCGATCAGGTGCGCCGTCCGACGTCCGTTCTCGAAGCCAATCACCTGAAAGTGTCGATGGATGACATCGACGCGCCCGCGGACGGTTTCGTCGCGCCGAACGACAATCATATCATACAGGTCCTGACGTTCATCCGCGGCTGGGATCGCAAGGCGCCGCTGGTAGTGCATTGCTACGCCGGGATCAGCCGGTCGACCGCGAGCGCTTTCACCGCCGCCTGCGCGCTCAACCCGCATCGCGACGAAATCTCCATCGCACGTCAGATCCGCGCGGCCTCGCCGATCGCGCAGCCGAATCGCCTGATCGTGGCGCTGGCGGACCGAGCCCTTGAACGCGAGGGACGGATGCTGCGCGCGCTCGACGAGATGGGTCCCGGCGACATGACGATCGAAGGCCGACCGTTCCGCATCGACCTGGAATAATCCGGATACGGACGGCTTTCACGGAAGAGCGGCTCGCGACAACTCGCTCCGACAAGCTCTGTCGACGATCATGGCCTCGGCCGAAACCGTCCCTCGACTTAGTCTAATCGGTGGAACGGCGCAGTTCCAAAGCGCCTTCGATCTTGGCCGGTCTCGCTTCGGGCTTGACGGGTTCAAGCCCGGCGCTCTCGACCCGCGGGGTTTCGACACCCGCGGTCACTTCCGTGTTCAACGCATCGGCCGTGCGCGAAACGTTGCGGCGGGCATAAGGGCGTGCGGCAGCGCGCGCCAGCAGCATCTGCCTGCCGCCCTGATGGTTGAAGTCGCAATACGCGAAACCCATGCCGGATACCGAGCCGCGGAAGCTGCGATCGCTTTTCTTGTCGAGGTTGAAGCACGGTTCGAACGGAAGCCCCTTGATCGACGCGCAAACCGCCTGGCCGCGCACCTGTAGCGTATTGCCCGGCAGCCTCATGTGGCGAACCGGACCCTCGCCGCTGAACTGCACCGCGCCGGC
>CAZOOO010000391.1:0-1755 GCA_964581435.1 uncultured Hyphomicrobiales bacterium
TGAGTTCTTCCGCATAGCCTGACGGCGGCACGATGGTCACCAGCGTGACGTCCTCACGGGCCAGCGGCTTCACGCCGGGCGGCAGCTCAACGTCGGACAAATGGAGCGAGTGGTTGATTTCCAGCGCGCCGACGTCGGCCTCGATGAACTGTGGAATGCTTTCAGCGGCGCACTCGACATCAATGGCGTGGGTCACGAGATTGACTGTGCCGCCGCGCTTCACACCGGGCGCAACATCCGCCTTCAGCAGGCGAAGCGGAACGCTGACGCGGATGGTGGCGCCTTCGCCGAGCCGCATGAAGTCCACATGAATCGGAAAATCCTTGACCGGATCGAGATGGAAGTCGCGCGGAATCACGCGGTGCTTCTTGCCGTCCAGGTTGATGTCGAAGATCGTCGTCAGAAAACGGCCCGCCAGAATGCGCTGGCGCAGTTCGGGTTCTTCGACCGAGATCGGCTGCGGGGGCTGCTTGTTTCCGTAGATCACGGCCGGTACCCGGCCGGCGCGACGCTCGGCCCGGGCGGCCCCCTTGCCGCTCTTCGGACGCGCGGTCGCCTTCAATTCCCTGACGGTCGCCATCGATTAGTCCTTGCTTTTCAAAAAGTTAAAGGCCGCAATCGCGGCCCGTTGCGCGTCACCGGCAAGCCTCCAGGGGTGCGGGGGCCATGAGACGTGGCGGCGTTCTAGCTGCAAACGCGCGAAATAACAAGGAATTGGGCCGGATTTTTCGGACAATCCGACTGTCGCGCAACATCGCTTTTAGCCGTCACGGACAAGTTGATCCTTCCGCGCCGCGTCCGGTTGAACGAGATGAAGCAGAACCATTCGGGGTCGCGGAGGATACGCCGCATTCGAACCATGCATCGCGAAGGAACGACTGCCGCCGCAAGGATCAAACATCCGAAGAATTTTCGAGGCTGATGCGATTGGTCTGTCGAGATGAGGGCGTAGCCTTGCGGCGCACCGACCTCGATTGTCGACAAGGGATTCAGAATCATCCGGCGTCGGAATCTTTCGCCGATCATCGAATGATGCCGGACTCGCGGCGGGCGAGTCGCGACAGCAAGACTCGCACAACGCGAATCCGATTCCGTTTTGTTCGCGACGCGAGCATATCGCCGCTTGATCAGTTGTGGACGACACGCGCTTTGCCTGTGGACGGACTCCGGGCGACGTTGCGCCGATTCCGCAAATCACATCACTTGATCCGCGCAGGACATCGTCCTCGTCCGATCCACGCGCTTGACGGATCGACTGGGAGATCGACGTCCCGCGGCGTGCCAGCACCGCGGCCGTCCTATGCGTGCGTATCAACACAAGCAAACAGCTAAGGATCGGGACGGCATGTCGCTGCTCGAAGGCGTTATCGACTCCAGGAACAACCCGCTGGCGGTGGTCGAGGACATCGCCGCCACCAACCACTGGGCGTTCGAGCGTTCCGGCGAAGACGAGATCACCATCGTCTCGAAAGGCAATTGGACCGACTATCAACTCACCTTCACCTGGATGGGCGAGATCGAGTCGCTGCATCTCGCCTGCGCCTTCGACATGAAGATTCCGGCCGCCCGCCGCAACGAGGCCCAGCGCGCCATCGCCGCCATCAACGAGCAACTGTGGATCGGTCATTTCGACATCTGGACCCAAACCGGAACGATCATGTATCGTTACGCGCTTGTCCTGCCCGAGGGACTGACGGCGTCGAACGCACAATGCGCGGAGATGCTCGCCGGCGCGATCCATGCCTGCGAGCGCTA
>CAZOOO010000392.1:0-1753 GCA_964581435.1 uncultured Hyphomicrobiales bacterium
AATATTTTGAGACGCGGGATGCGGGCGGAAAACCGCTGCACACTTTTCCTCATCACGCTCTAGAACGTTCTGACGAGCGGGCTCTCTTCGACGTTGAAGCGGCAGGCTGACGTCACTCGGTTCCGATAATCGCGGTCAAGGTCCCGTCACCCGCTCACTCGAAAGCGGAGCGGCTGAGGTAAGTCAGCTTGCGTTCGTTTCACGCAAGGCTACTTCCTGGGCATGGCCGCACGTGCAAGGACGTCCAGCAGTCCCTCCGTCGCATCCGCGTCGGCCTCTTTCTGTCTTTCCGCAACTCCAAGCGCGTTCCGCCACCGGGTGACACGTTCGCCGAGAGCCTTCAGCCGGTTGAGAACGGCATCGGCGCGATCGCGATGCTGCTCAAGATAGGCGCGGCCTTCGTCGGTGATGGTGAAGAGTCTCGGAGGATCAACAGATGCGGTCAGAAAGCGCTCTTCCACAAGACTGGCCAGCATCGGATGGACGACGTTGGGACTGGGTAAAAACCAGTCAGCCGTCATTCTCTCGACCGTTTGGATGATATCGTAGCCGTGACGGGGCGCCTCGGAAATGAGTGAGAGCGCAACGAGCCGCAGATCGCCTTCGGCCACACCCTTTGATGATGGAGCCGCCATTCCTGTTCTCCGTGAAGATATCTTTGTTCGAAAGAAACTCATATTATGCTGTAACGCAAGACATATTTCTGTAGCAGTCCTGACTGCCCCGAGCGCCTTCCATGCCGGTTCCAGCATCAGCCGGCCGCTTCGGCTGCGAGCGACTGCGAATCTTCTTGCGACCATTATTTCGCCAAACGGCCGTTGCGATCCGGCCTGACGACAGGAGGAGGTGGAACACAGAAACCGGCGTCGGCACCGCTTGGAAGATAACCGGCCGTAGTTCCGGCTGCCGTCGCGAAGTCAGGATGTCACCCTTGCCGCTGCGCGCAATTTTCATCCACCCGCTTGACGCGGAAGCCCGGCGTCAGCACTTGACCGCCGTGCTCGTCGGCAACGGGAATATCCGAGATAAGGCCCGCCCGCAGCGCGTTCTCCCAGGCGCCCAATTCCGTCAATGCTGACTCGCCGATGCGGGTGTCGTGATCAAACAGTGCATAACACATGGCGGCCCTCCTGACAGTTCAGTTTGCCAACTGTCGGAAAGACCGGTCGTTCCCTCGCCGATGAAGGGAGTACGCCTTCCCTCAATCCCGAGTGTCCGCCGGCGCGCGATCCCGAATGGTGCCGTCAGGCGCCAGCGAACAGACCCGCACGGCCATGACAGCCGGATCAGCGCAGCACCGCACTCCTGAGAGACAGACCGGAAATACCTGTGTTAATGATGTCACAGCCGAATCACCGCACACGGTTCATCCTTACCGCGTATGGCTGCAAACAAGGTAACGGCAGCACACAGGGCTGGACGACCTCCATGGCTCACCTCAAGCCATTCTTGAAAGGGAATGGCTTGTTTCTTTTGATCCCCCGAGACCACCCTCACAGCATCATCCGGGTGGAAAGCAGCCGAGGCCGGATACAGGCAAAACATCCGCGTAAACTTTCCACCGCCGGATACGCTAGAGCGGGATGAGGAAAAGTGTGCAGCGGTTTTCCGCCCGCATCCCGCGTCTCAAAATATTGGAATCGATCACGTTCATGGTCCTGGATCGATTCGATCCAGGATCATCGTGATCTAGTGGTTCGATTCTAACATTTGCATCCCGTTGCGGCAGGGGTTTCCTGCAAATGTTAGAATC
>CAZOOO010000393.1:0-1729 GCA_964581435.1 uncultured Hyphomicrobiales bacterium
AAGCGGATCAGGCGTTTCTGCGCGACCTCGTCGCGTTCTACGTCGTGTTCGAAGGCATGTGGTTCTATACCGGCTTCGTGCAGATCCTGTCGCTCGGCCGGCGCAACAAGATGGTCGGCATCGCCGAACAGTATCAATACATCCTGCGCGACGAGTCGATTCACCTGAACTTCGGCATCGACGTCATCAACCAGATCAAGATCGAGAATCCCCACCTCTGGACCAAATCGTTCCAGGACGAGGTGCGCGCCATGCTGAAGAATGCCGCCGAGCTCGAAGCCGCCTACGGCCGCGACACCATACCGCGCGGTTTCCTCGGCCTGAACGCGGCGCTGTGCGAGACCTATATGCACGTGATCGCCAACCGGCGCTGCGCCCAGCTTGGGCTCGCGGCAGTGTTTCCCGAGGCGGATAATCCTTTCCCGTGGATGAGCGAGGCGATGGATCTCAAGAAGGAGAAGAACTTCTTCGAGACCCGCGTCATCGAATATCAGAACGGCGGCGCGCTGGCGTGGGATTGACGGCGATCTTTTTTGAAAAAGATTGTCGGCGCCGGGCTGTCGGTGTCGGGCGCGGTTCTCATTGCGAGCGGCCATGTGCTTGCGTATACTGGACCAACAGTTCTGGGGGGCGTGCTCCTGTCATCGGGCATTGCTGCTCTTGTGTTGAATCTTGGGTTGACTCCCCATCGGGGCTCATTTTCATGAGCACTCTGAACAGGAAAATCCGCAAATGAAGTACTTGTTGACATTCTTGCTGTTCATCGGCGTTGGCACGACGATGGCGGTCACTGAAAGCTCCGCCCAGGTCGGCCGCGGCGCCGCATCGGGCGCGATCATCGGCGGAGTGATTGGCGGTGGCCGAGGCGCTGCAATAGGCGCTACGACCGGGGCGGTGGTAGGCGCTAATCATCGGCACCGGAACTGGCATAACTACTATTGGCGCAACGGGCGATGCTGGTATCGCTCCCGGAACGGCCGGTCTCATGCAGTGGCGCATCATCACTGTCGTTGAGCGGCGATTGTCGGGGTTGGTGCATTTTTCCGGATGTATCGCGAGGTTCCCTCCGTCACCGGCAAGGCGGCCTGGGAACCCAGACACATGCAGCATCTGGACAACCCCGTCTTCAAGACCAGCGTCTCGAATGCCGGAACGGCGGCGCACTTGCGTGGGATTGAATGCGGCCGCGGAGGATACGCCGGCACCATCGGAGCCCGCATCCAATCGCATTCCTTGCCTATGGCGTTTTCGAGCGTAAGGTCCCCGGGCTTGGCCCGGGGACGGATGCCGGTTTGCGTGAAAACGCTATAGACACGCGATCAGCCCTGTGACGGCTTCCAATCAGCGGATGGAATGACGTTGATCATCCAGGGGATGCCGAACTTGTCGATCAACGTGCCGAAGCCGGGCGACCAGAAGGTTTCTGCGAACGGCATGCCGGCTTTCCCTCCCTCGGAGAGTTGATCGTACCAACGGCGCGCCTCGGACATGTCCTGGGTGTGCAGGGTGACGTCGAAACCGTTCTTGGGCTTGTCGATGTTGGGCGACCATCCGATATCCATGTCGGCGCCCATCAGC
The DNA here is from genome assembly GCA_964581435.1 of uncultured Hyphomicrobiales bacterium. Lineage (GTDB taxonomy): Bacteria > Pseudomonadota > Alphaproteobacteria > Rhizobiales > Xanthobacteraceae > Nitrobacter. The sequence goes on from CAZOOO010000393.1 coordinate 1,579, forward strand.
GCCTGATCGCCGACATCGAGCCAGCAATGCATCAGCCAGCTCTTGTATTTCTCGTCCGTGATGGGCATGCCGGGCGGCGCATCGCCATACGGAATAGCCGCCTTGATCGTCCCGCCGAGGACCTTGGCGTAGAACTCGAATGCCTCGCGGC
>CAZOOO010000394.1:0-1729 GCA_964581435.1 uncultured Hyphomicrobiales bacterium
GTCGTCATTGCAAGGCGTGGCAGTCCTTCACTCCTAGATCCATCGCCGATCAACGGTACTTTGAGTTGCGCGTATCCGTAATGGTCGCCTTCGTCTGCTCTGATAGTGACTGTGCCAGCCATGTAGTCGCGGCTGACGTACTCGTTCTTTCTATAGCCGACGCCCGCTGCCAACCGCGCTTCGCCACTCGAAAGCTCGAACAGGGGTCCTTCCGTACCCACTTCCCAAGTGCCAATTTTGTTGCAATCGCAATTGTCGAGATATGGGGTTCCTACGGAACTGGCCGCATTTACTCTCGTGTGCCGGCGGATGCGCTCGTCCTTGCCCCAAGTGCCATCAACAGACAGCTTCCAGTCGTGCGGGAGCGACAATTCGAGCGTGGGAGACACTACCGTTGTAGTGGTATCGGTTGCGAGATGGTTGTAGATCGACGGCGAGTCGAAATAGTAAGAGTAAGTCTGAGTGCGCTCGGTGCGGAACGCATCCAAGCGCAACTCGACGTAGTCACCAATAGCCTGGTGGGCGCTGACCAGGGTGCTGCGCAGATCACTCCCGGGATAGATGGTCGAAGGCTCTGGGATCTGATCGGTATAGTCACGCTGGCGTGCATAAATCGGGGAGGTGGAAACCTGCTTGTATGTGCCGATAAATCAGCCGCCCGACCAGGTCGTGCCAGCGGTAACGTTGTACTCGTGGGTTACCAACCCGCCCTCGGTCGCAGCACCGTAGCGAGTACCCACGGTGGCGCCATCGTAGTCCGACTTGAGGATCACGTTTGCGACGCCGCCCACGGCGTCGGAGCCGTAGATCGCCGAAGCGCCATCCGCGACGATCTCGACACGCTCCACCGCTTCGACAGGGATCGCGCTGATATCCACGGCTTGCACGAAGCCGCTGTAAGGCATGCGGTGCCCATTGAGGAGGGTGAGCGACGCATCCGGCCCGAGACCCCGCAGATTCAGGCCTGAGCCGCCCGTGAGATTCTGATTGACCATGCCGCCACCCGTGACGTTTCCCATCAGCACGCCCGGATTTTGTCCGCCCGTGAAGTTCTGCGGAACGCTGCGAATCACTTCTCCGAGATCGTTGAAGCCTTCTTCCTTGATGTTCTCGGAACCGATCGTGACGACCGGCGACGGCGTGGTGCCGCCGCGGATACGCGTGCCGGTGACGGTCATCTTCTCGATGTCCGTCACTTTCGTTTCATCGTTACGCGCATCCGACGCCTTTGATGGCGTCAAACGCATGCGCGCGGGTGGCACCGGCGCCGATCCATCATTTTTCAGGATCATCAACGCACCCGACGGATCGCGCTTGGCCTTGAAGCCGCTGCCTTCCAGCAGCTTCTCCAGCGCCTGCTCCGCGGTCAGCGTGCCACGCACGCCTTTGGACTACAGGCCGGCGAGCAGGTCTTAGCGGTAGGCCAGCTCCGCGCCGGACTGGCGGGTCAGCGCCTGCAAGCCGGTAACGAGGTCGCCGGGCGGAATGTCGATGGATTTGGTTGCGTCGCTCTGCGCGAACACCGCCATCGACAGCGAACAGGCCACGGCAAGCACGGTGGCGCGGAGCAATCTGGTCTTGCGCATCGTTCTGTCTCTCCCCCGGAAGGCCCCGCTGCGGGACCATGCGTTACCCCGGGACGCCGCATCGGCGCGTTACCCCCAACCGATTTGAAAGACTACGGAAATATGTTTGTAGCGTGGAGGGGCAATGCGGGCTGCGGTGGGGA
>CAZOOO010000395.1:0-1717 GCA_964581435.1 uncultured Hyphomicrobiales bacterium
CGGTGCTGAAGAACGTCCGCGACATGGAGAACGGCCCGATCCTGGTTCACGTCGTCACGCAAAAGGGCAAGGGCTACCCGCCTGCCGAGGCCGCAGCCGACAAGTATCACGCCGTGGTCAAGTTCGACATTTCCACCGGCGCGCAGTCCAAATCCAAGCCGAACGCGCCCACCTATCAGAACGTGTTCGGCGCGAGCCTCGTCAAGGAAGCCGAAAAGGACGACAAGATCGTCGCCATCACCGCGGCGATGCCGTCGGGCACCGGCGTCGACATCTTCAACAAGGCGTTCCCGAAGCGCACCTTCGATGTCGGCATCGCCGAGCAGCACGCGGTGACCTTCGCCGCCGGTCTCGCCACCGAGGGGTACAAGCCGTTCTGCGCGATCTATTCGACCTTCCTGCAACGCGGCTACGATCAAGTGGTGCACGACGTGGCGATCCAGTCGCTGCCGGTGCGCTTCGCCATCGACCGCGCCGGCCTCGTCGGCGCCGACGGCGCGACGCATGCCGGGTCGTTCGACAACGCCTATCTCGGCTGCCTGCCGAACTTCGTCATCATGGCCGCCGCCGACGAAGCCGAACTGGTGCACATGGTCGCGACGCAGGTCGCGATCAACGATCGCCCGAGCGCGGTGCGCTATCCGCGCGGCGAAGGCCGCGGTGTCGAAATGCCCGAGGTCGGCGTCCCGCTTCCGATCGGCAAGGGCCGCGTCATTCGCCAGGGCAACAAGGTCGCGCTGCTGTCGTTCGGCACCCGCCTCGCCGAGTGCGAGAAGGCGGCAGACGAACTTGCCGCGCACGGCCTCTCCACCACCGTCGCCGACGCGCGCTTCATGAAGCCGCTCGACGTCGATCTGGTAATGAAGCTCGCGCGCGACCACGACGTGCTGATCACCATCGAGGAAGGCTCGATCGGCGGCTTCGGCTCACACGTCATGCAGACGCTGTCGGACAACGGCATGCTCGATGGCGGGTTGCGGATGCGCGCGATGATCCTGCCGGACGAGTTTCTCGACCACGACACGCCGGCTGCGATGTACGCTGCCGCCGGGCTCGATGCCAAGGCTATCGTCGCCAAGGTGTTCGAGGCGCTCGGCAAGGACGTCAACACCGAGACCGTCAAGCTGGCCTGAGCATCACGTGATGCGATCGCCGCCATTGAGGGCGGCAGGGTGAAAAGCCGATTGCTTCATCGCAAGCGGCCTTCACGATGAAGCACGAGTCTTTCCGCTTCTGATGGAATCGGAAGCGGGGCTCTCAGATTTTGATTTGATGCGTTTTCTTCACGCGAATCGGCGTCCACTTCGTTCGAAAACGCTATAGATTACATCACCCGCGCGCATCGGAGCGGTTTCCGGCCGGCCTCAGGGCTTTGAGATCACCATATTGAGATCACCATGGCGAAGCGCGACAGGACCGAACCCCGCGCCCGCAAGCGCGCCGACGTGCTGCTGGTCGAGCGCGGCCTGTTCGAGAGCAGGGCACGGGCCCAGGCCGCGATCGAGGCAGGGTTCGTGACCGCCGATGGAAAGCCGGTGACAAAAGTTTCCGAGACGATCGACGTCCATGCCGCGATCGAGGCGCAACCCGCGCACCCCTACGTATCGCGCGGCGGCGTGAAGCTGGCCGGCGCGCTTGCCGCCTATCCGATCGAAATCGAGAACCATGTCTGCCTCGATGTCGGCGCCTCGACCGGCGGCTTCACCGAGGTGCTGCT
>CAZOOO010000396.1:0-1691 GCA_964581435.1 uncultured Hyphomicrobiales bacterium
CTGACTTCCAGCGCATGTCGGTCGATCTGGAGCGTGAGATCGAAATCGAGCAGGAACGCGCCGGGATCGATGATCCCGCGCATTTCGCGTATCCGACCTATGCCAAAGCGGCGATCCAGCGCCGGGAAAACCTGACCCGCTCCGCCGATGAACTGCGCGTTCAGCTCGAAGATGCCAAGATGGGCCTGGCGGAAGCCTTTGAGGAACTCAAGAAGGTCGAGTTGCTCGATGAGCGCGATCAGGCCCGCGAACGTGCCGAAGAGAACGCTCGCGAGCAGGCCGATCTCGACAGTATCGGTTTGATGCGCTCGCGCATGGGCGCTGCGACCGTCGCGTGACCGTGACGTCGCAATGCCCCTCGAACGAAAGGTACCCCTGCCGGGTTGTATCGATACGGACAAAAGAAAACGCCCGTGGGGGGCGGGCGTTTTCCATCGTAGTCCACTTGGGGTTAGTGGGTCCTCTACGTACTCACGTGGCGACTTCGGGGGGCAAATGTAAAGCAGCCTCGTGAATTCTTCAAACTCCTTCAGCGGACGACCATCGCGTTCGAACTCGTAACCGCCATCGGCTTGCCGGCCTTGATGATACGCGCCGTCTGCGTATAACCGTCGTCCGCGTTCATGCGGGCTGAAATTGCGAAACCCGCCACTGCGATACCTGCAACAAGAGCTACAACCACGATTTTCAGGTGGGTCGTCCGATCCGCGCTGTAAATCGAGTGGTTCATGGAAGCCTCCTGCCTTAACTTCCTTCTGGAGATTGGTCTTCGCTGCCCGCGCACAGGTTCATGATCTCGTGCTCTGAGAACGTAGGAATTGGCGCCAATGTTCCGAAGAGGCGATCACAAGGCCGTGAAAAGGTGTGAACAGACGCGATCGTCAAGCTCCGCCAATTTGAAGAAATCGCTGGATTTTTCAACTCTATCAATATTTTAAGGTTAAACCGCGTTTGCGGCGCGCCCGAAAGGACCGGGTCCGGGCTAGAGATAAACCATTTGTCTGATGCCAAAATGCCGCATCAGGGGCGACGTGATTCGAGCGGTGCGGTCAGATACTGCCGATCGTCTTGAGCCGGGCCCGGGGATGGATTTCGGCTTGCGACAGAACCGGGGTCTGGGCGCGGAAACGCTCGACCAGCGAGCGGACGAATGGCCGGATCGCGGCCGAGGTCACCAGCACCGGCGCTTCACCTTCGCGGGCGGCCTGTTCGAAGCGATCGCGCACCGCGGCCATGAATTCGGACAGCTTTGACGGCTGCATCGCAAGGCTGCGTTCCTCGCCCTGGCCGATGACGGATTCCGCGAAGGCCTGCTCCCATTTGGCCGACAGCGCGATCAGCGGCAGGTAGCCGTTGACTGACGTGTTCTGGGCGCAGATCTGCCGCGCGAGGCGGGCGCGCACGTGTTCGACCAGCGTTGCCGGATTGCGCGAAAAGGCCAGCGCTTCGGCGATGCCTTCGAGGACGGTAGACAGATCGCGGACGGAAATGCGTTCGGCGAGGAGAAGCTGTAGCACGCGCTGGATTCCGGAGATCGAGATCTGGCCTGGAACGATGTCCTTGATCAGTTCCCCCTGCTCCTTCGGCAAATCCTTCAGAAGCTTTTGTACTTCGCCGTAGGAGAGCAGATCCGACATGTTGGTCTTGAGCAGTTCGGTGAGGTGGGTCGAAACCACGGTCGCGGAATCGAC
>CAZOOO010000397.1:0-1684 GCA_964581435.1 uncultured Hyphomicrobiales bacterium
GGGCCACATCGGCATCTTGACCGCGAACGAGGCAAAGAAGGCGAGCCACGCCCACGTCTGCACATTGTACGGAACGGCCGTGCGCATCAGCGTCGGAATGTCGGTGGTGCCGGCGTTCCAGTAGAGCGCCATGATCGCCAGCAGCATCAGCACCGAGCCGAGCAGCGTATAGAGGAAGAACTTGAAGCTGGCGTAGATCCGGCGCGGACCGCCCCAGATCCCGATGATCAGGAACATCGGAATCAAGCCGCCCTCGAAGAACACGTAGAACAGCAGCAGGTCGAGCGCCGAAAAAGTGCCGATCATCAGCGTTTCCAGAATCAGAAACGCCATCATGTAAGCCGACACGCGGCGGGTGATCGATTTCCAGCTCGCGATGATGCAGAGCGGCATCAGCGCCGTGGTGAGGATGACGAACGGCAGCGAGATGCCGTCGACGCCCATTTTGTAGGCGATGCTCGAAGCCAGCCAGCGCCCCTCTTCGACGAACTGGAAATCGACATTCGCCGGATCGAAACGCATCACCAAAATCAGCGAGACCGCAAAAGTGACGAGCGTGGTCCACAGCGCGATCCAGCGCGCGTTACCCTGGGCAGCCTCATTGCGGCAACTCAGATAAATGATCAGCGCGCCGACCGACGGCAGAAAGGTCGTGACGGACAGAATAGGCCAGGTCGTCATTCTTACTGGCCTCCCGAGAACATGAACCAGGTGATCAGGCCGGCGACGCCCATCAGCATTGCGAACGCATAGTGATAAAGGTAGCCGGTCTGTAGCCTGACGACATTGCGGGTGACATCAAGCACCCCCGCCGAGACGCCATCGGGGCCAAATCCGTCAATGACGAAGCCATCGCCCTTCTTCCACAGAAAGCGACCAAGCCACTTGGCCGGACGCACGAAGATCACCTCATAGAGCTCGTCGAAGTACCACTTGTTGAGCAGAAACTTGTAAAGCATCTGATGCTCGCGCGCGAGCTGGACCGGTATATCGGGCCGGCGGATATAGAACAGCCACGCCACCGCGAACCCCAGAACCATCATCACGGTCGGCAGGAAGGCGATTGTCTTCGGGATATGGTGCATTTCCTCAAGGATGTGCGGGTGCATCTTCACGGATTCCCGGAAAAACTCCTCGACCCCGTGCCCGGTGAACAATTCCTTGAAGGGAAATCCCGCAAGGATCGAGCCGGCTGCAAGAATGCCGATCGGAATCAGCATCCAGATCGGGCTTTCATGCGCGGCCTTATAATGCGCCTGGTCGTGCGGCTTGCCATGGAAGGTCTTGAAGATCAGCCGCCACGAATAGAAGGACGTCAGGCCGGCGGCGGCCACGGTCATGAAGAAACCGTAATACGCGAAAGGGTTATGAGACACATAGGCGGATTCTATGATCGCGTCCTTCGAGAAATAGCCGGCCGTCAGCGGAAATCCCGTCAGCGCCAGCGTTCCGATCACCATGACGAAGTACGTATAGGGAATGCGATCCTTCAGGCCGCCCATGTTGCGGATGTCCTGCTCGTGATGCATCGCATAGATCACCGATCCCGAACCCAGGAACAGCAGCGCCTTGAAGAAGGCGTGTGTGAACAGGTGGAACATGCCGACGGTGTAGGCCCCTGCTCCCATCGCCACGAACATGTAGCCGAGCTGCGAGCAGGTCGAATACGCCACGATGCGCTTGA
>CAZOOO010000398.1:0-1670 GCA_964581435.1 uncultured Hyphomicrobiales bacterium
TGCAGGGCGACATCTACCGCGAGCACCTGCACGACAACATGAAGAAGGGCGCGGCGCTGATCTTCGCGCACGGACTCAACGTGCATTTCAACCTGCTGGATCCGCGCGCCGATCTCGACGTCCTGATGATCGCTCCGAAGGGGCCCGGCCACACCGTGCGCGCGGAGTATCAACGCGGCGGCGGCGTGCCTTGCCTGATCGCGGTCGCCAAGGATTCCTCGGGCAACGCGCAGGATCTTGGTCTCAGCTACGCCTCGGCGATCGGCGGCGGCCGTGCGGGTATCATCGAGACCACCTTCAGGGAAGAGTGCGAGACCGATCTGTTCGGCGAACAAGCGGTGCTTTGCGGCGGTCTCGTCGAGCTGATAAAGAACGGCTTCGAGACGCTGGTGGAGGCCGGCTATGCACCGGAGATGGCCTACTTCGAGTGCCTGCACGAGGTGAAGCTGATCGTGGACCTGATCTACGAAGGCGGCATCGCCAACATGAACTACTCGATTTCCAATACCGCCGAATACGGCGAATACGTCACGGGTCCGCGCATCGTGACCGCGGAGACCAAGAAGGAGATGAAGCGCGTGCTCGACGATATTCAGTCCGGCAAATTCGCCCGCGACTGGATGCTGGAGAACAAGGTCAACCAGACCTCGTTCAAGGCGACCCGCGCACGGCTTGCCGCCCATCCGATCGAGGAGATCGGTGCAAAACTCCGCGACATGATGCCGTGGATCAAGAAGGGCGCTCTGGTCGACAAAGCGAAGAACTGAAGGTTTTTTCCTCTCCCCGCAAGGGGAGAGGAAAAAAGAGGTGGTCCTGCGCTGTGGCAGTCTTGCTGACCAAATTTTGGGCATTGCGATATCAGGTCTTTCTCGGCTAAAATCGTACGGCTAGAGCGGGATGAGGAAAAGTGTGCAGCGGTTTTCCGCTCGCATCCCGCGTCTCAAAATATTGGAATCGATCACGTTCATGATCCTGGATCGATTCGATCCAGGATCATCGTGATCTAGGGCCGGCAGCGAAACGAACCGTCAACTGGTTTTGTTGAAAAATGGTTCTCGTTGAAAATGGCTCTCAAAGGGTCGGGTCATGCTGGTGTGCGGCGAAATGGCGGGAATTCACGGGCAGGCGGCATTGGCCGCCGGTTCCGAAGCGATTCCGGCTGCGCCCATGCCCATCCTGCTGATCGGCGGGCTTCTGCTTCTTATCGGCCCCTGAGCGCCGGCTGGGCAGTTGTTGCCTGGGCACTCAGGGGGGAACGCAGAAACGCCAGCCCTTCGAGCGCCCCGCACGGCGCACTGACCAGAGGATCATGTCCATGACACCCGCGAACAAGTCCGACAAGGACCGCGTCGTTATTTTCGACACCACCCTGCGCGATGGTGAGCAATGCCCCGGCGCCACCATGACTTTCGAGGAGAAGCTCGAGGTCGCCGGGATGCTTGACGACATGGGAGTCGACATCATCGAAGCCGGCTTTCCGATCGCTTCGGTCGGCGATTTCGAAGCGGTCGCGGAGATCGCCAAGAACACCAGGAACGCGGTGATCGCGGGTCTCGCCCGCGCCATTCCCGGCGATATCGCCCGCGCCGGCGAAGCGGTGCGTCACGCGCGGCGAGGCCGCATCCACACCTTCGTTTCCACGTCGCCGATCCATCTGGCGCATCAGATGC
>CAZOOO010000399.1:0-1670 GCA_964581435.1 uncultured Hyphomicrobiales bacterium
AGGACCGCGAGCGGATCGAGGTCGTGGTCCCCGATACCAACAACCAGTTGTCGCTCGCGATCGGACGGCGCGGGCAGAACGTGCGCCTCGCCTCGCAACTGACCGGCTGGGACATCGACATCCTGACCGAGCAGGAGGAATCGGAACGACGCCAGGCCGACTTCGAGAACGCGACCCGCATGTTCATGGAATCGCTCAACGTCGACGAGGTCGTCGGCCAGTTGCTGGCGTCGGAAGGTTTTACCTCCGTTGAAGAACTGGCGCTGGTCGATGCGCGGGAAATCGCCGGCATCGAGGGATTTGACGACGAAACCGCGGCCGAATTGCAGAACCGCGCCCGAGAATATCTGGAGCAGCTCGAGGCCGAGCTGGAAAACAGGCGCAAGGAGCTTGGCGTGGATGATGCCTTGAAGACGGTCCCCGGCGTGACCTCGAAGATGCTGGTGAAACTCGGCGAGAATGATGTCAGGACCGTCGAGGACCTGGCCGGCTGCGCCACCGACGATCTGGTCGGCTGGATCGAACGCAAGGAGGGCGAAACGGTCAAGCACGCGGGTTATTTCGACGGCATCGAGATTTCGCGCGAGGACGCCGAGGCCATCATCATGCAGGCCCGCCTGATGGCCGGCTGGATCAGCGAAGCCGACCTCGCCAAACCGGAAGAGGCTGTCGCCGCTGAAGATCAGCCGGCCTGAATCCGGACGGCGGCCTTGCTGACCGCAATAGCGCGCCAGACGACGTGAAAGACACCGCCAAAGACAATGACAGGGAGAATGCTCGGAACATGTTCGCGATCGCCGACCCGGCAGACCTGGACGAGGGGCCGCGGATCAACAAGTCCGCGACGACGCGGATGTGCGCGGTCACCCGGCAGGTGCGCCCGATCGGCGAATTGATCCGCTTCGTGGTATCGCCCTCGGGCGAGGTCGTCGCGGACCTGAAACGCAAGCTTCCCGGCCGGGGCCTCTGGATCACGGCCTCCCATGCCGCCGTTGCGGAGGCGGTCCGCCGCCGCCAGTTCAGCAGGGGCTTCAAGCGGGACGTCAGCGTGCCGGCCTCTCTGGCCGAGAAAACCCGGCAGTTGATGGTCCGCAGCGCCATCGACGCGCTGGCCGTGGCCGCCAAGGCCGGTCAGGTCGTCGCCGGCTTTGCAAAAGTGGAGGACGCGCTGCTTCGTCATCAGGCGGTCGCCCTGCTCCACGCCGCCGACGGCGCGGCCGACGGAATCCGGAAATTGGACGCCGCCGTCAGGAAAATAGCCGCCCAATCCGGGAAAGCGCGGGAAATCCCGGTTGTCACCGCCCTGACCTCGGCAGAATTGGATTTGGCACTTGGCCGGGCAAATGTGATACATGCAGCCCTGCTCGCAGGTCCGGCGGGCAGGACTTTCCTGCAGCGCAGCCAGATCCTGGTCCGATACCAGGATGGCGCGCAGCGGCAGGACAGCTAAAACACGGCAAGAATTCTAACGACACGACCTGTGCGAACGCGTACGGCGCAACAAGATTGGGACTGCTGAATGGTTGATACGAAAAATCCTGGCGACAAGACTCTGAGCGTCAGCCCAACCAAGACCTTGACGCTGAAGCCACGCGTCGAGCAGGGCACCGTGCGTCAGAGCTTCAGCCACGGCCGTACCAAGCAGGTGGTGGTGGAAAAACGCGGCAAGC
>CAZOOO010000400.1:0-1660 GCA_964581435.1 uncultured Hyphomicrobiales bacterium
CGCCTTCGCCGGTGGTGAAGTCCGCGATGATGCGCTCGACGATGTCCCATTGCTTTGGACTCGTATCCTGCGCCTCGTCGATCAGCACGTGATCGACGCCGCGGTCGAGCTTGTAGTGGACCCAGCCGGGCGAGGTCTGCTCCAGCATCTGGAGCGTCTTGTCGATCAGGTCGTCATAGTCGAGCAGGCCGCGCTCGTGCTTCTCGCGCCGGTAGTGGGCGGCGACCGCCGCGGCGATGACGAGCAGGGCCTGCGTGCGGTCGCGGAGGTTGATCGCGCGGCGGCGTGCGAGCAGCGCGGTCACGCGCTGGCATTCATCGGTGAGCATTTCCGCGATGCCGGGCCTGACATCGCTGATCTTCTTGGTGACGAAGGATTTGCGCGGGCTGCCGCCTGCGGTCAGGAAGACGCCGAGATAGCGATCGGCCTGCGCGGTGTCTCCTCCTATCGCGTGCGCCTCGCGCAATCGTTTCGCCTGGGCCTGATCGGTCGAGCTTCCGGTGGCCAGCAGGGATGCTGTGGACAGCCATTGCGCGCGCGGCAGGTTCGGCCCGTCGATGATCTCGCGCTCGACGTCCTCGACGCGCGCGGCCGGATCGATGCCGAGCGCATCGGCGGTGTCGCGGATCGCCTGCGCGATGCCGCGGTCGTCGGTGCGGGTCATGGCCTGATCCCGGCTCAGGCAGGCCTGATTGACGACGTCGCGCAGCGTCGCATCGGTGGCCGCGCTCATGGCGTATCGCAGCGCGCGGCCGGCCGGACTGTCCGGTTCCTGTGATGCGTCCAGCATGACCTTGAGGCTGGCGCGCTCCATCATTTCGGTCTGGTCGCGCTCGTCGAGCACGGTGAAACGCGCCGGCACCTCGGCCTCGAACGGAAACTGCTGCAACAGCCGCGTGCAGAGCGCGTGGATGGTCTGCACCTTCAATCCGCCCGGCGTTTCCAGCGCGGAGGCGAACAGCTTTCGCGCCCGCTCGCGCCATCCCGCGTCAGGCTGCGCGATGCCGACATCGCGCAGCGCCGCGTTCAACGCCTCATCGCCGAGCGTGACCCAGTGACCCAGCGTCGAGAACACCCGCTCCGCCATGTTCGCGGCGGCGGCCTTGGTGAAGGTGATGCAGAGGATGCGCGCGGGGTCGACGTTATTGAGCAGAAGGCGGATCACGCGCTGAACCAGAACGTGCGTCTTGCCCGATCCCGCATTGGCCGACACGAACACCGATGTGGCCGGATCGGACGCGCGCTGCTGGCGCGCGCTGGCGTCGGGATGAACGGCGCGGGGCGCTTTCACCATTCCTCAGACCCCGGCCCGCCCGCCGCCGACCACTCCTTGATCCGTGCGAGATCATCATAGACGCCGTAGCGGGTCTTCCACATCGGCAGGTCGAGCGATGCGTAGCCCTGCTGCTCGTCGTCGAAAGCGCGGATCAGCGCGGTGAGTTCCTCAAGGGCGCGATCGGCCGCCTCGTCCGGCGACCGGGTTGCGGCTTTGCCGTCATCGAGATCGACCGGCCTCGGTTCGCCGGGAGGGTTGTTGCCGCTGAGCCGGACATACACCAGTTCGGCGACCGATGCGCCGCGGGCAATGCCCGCGAAGCCGCCGTTGCGCAGGATCGCGGATTCCAGCGTGAGCTGCGGCGACAGGCCGAGCCGCACCTGC
>CAZOOO010000401.1:0-1652 GCA_964581435.1 uncultured Hyphomicrobiales bacterium
CGTTTCCCGTTTAGGCGGAATCGGATTTTGGTTTTCAAATCGGGTGTAATTTGATTCAAGATTCTTGCTGGATTGGAGGCCAGCAAGAATGGGGCGACCTCTTTCCAACGATCTTCGACGGCGGGTGGTGGCAGCGGTCTCTAAGGGTGAGAGCTGCCGATCGGTTGCATCACGGTTCGGCGTGGCGGTGTCCTCGGCCGTGAAGTGGTCTCAGCGCTATCGTGCGACCGGGTCAGTCGCGCCGGGCCAGATGGGCGGCCATCGCAAGGCGGTGCTGGAAGCGCATCGTGGCTTTATCGCTGCCCGGATCCGCCAGACCCCTCACGTGACGCTGCACCAGCTCAAGGACGAACTGGCCGCGCGGGGGATCAAGGTCGGGCATAATACGATCTGGCTGTTCCTGCGACGCGAAGGATTATGCTTCAAAAAAAACACTGTTCGCCCTTGAGCAGGGCCGCCCCGACGTCCTGCGCAGACGCCGGCGCTGGCGATCGTGGCAAGCGAGCCTCGACCCGCGCCGGCTGGTCTTTATCGACGAGACCTGGATCAAGACCAATATGGCGCCGCTGCGCGGATGGGCTGCAAAGGGCGACCGCCTGCGGGCCTTCGCTCCGCACGGTCATTGGCGCACACTGACCTTCCTCGGTGCGCTGCGCTGTGATCGCCTCACGGCCCCTTGCGTCTTCGACGGACCGATCAACGGCGAGTGCTTCCGCGCCTATGTCGCCCAGCAACTCCTGCCAGTGCTCAAATCCGGCGACATCGTCATCATGGACAATCTCGGCAGCCACAAATCCGCAGAACTGCGCCGCATGATCAACGCCGCAGGGGCTAGAGCGGGATGAGGAAAAGAGTGCAGCGGTTTTCCGCCCGCATCCCGCGTCTCAAAATATTGGAACCGATCACGTTCATGATCCTGGATCGATTCGATCCAGGATCATCGTGATTTAGGCATGACCCCGACAATGAAGATCCCTTCCTCACAGAGTGGATGGAGCCGCCTCGTGATCGGGGGCTGTCTCTACTTTGCAAGTTCTGTCGTGCGCGCCAGCGCGGGACCGAATCCGTTCAGCGAGACGTTGAAGGTGACGGGCTCGTTGCTTGAGAGGTTGAGCGAGGCGACCACCAGTTTCGTTCCCTTGCGCATGGCGTCGGTAGCCGCGGCCGGGAAACTCACCGGCAACAGGCAGCCCTGCGGCACGCAGGTGGAGAAGCGCAGTCCCTTGCCGAGGTCCTTGTCGTCGAGCTTGAGCACCGCGCCGGCGTCAAGATTGAGCCCGAACGGCATCAGGATGGTGCCCTCGGTCTTGCCGCCCGCAGGAGGGTTCAGCTCGATCGCGTAGACCCGCCTGCCGGTCTCCTTGTTACCCTGCGCCTGCGACAGCAGGCACTGCTTGCGCCGATCGACGAGCCGGCAGTCGACCGTCCAGTCGCCGTAGGTCTCATTCACCGAGGCGGCCCCGTTCGGCAGCGTTGACGCCGGCGTGGCCGGCTGCTGCGCATGGACTGCGGTGGCCGCAACGGTTGCGATCGCGGCGGCGGCAAGGGTGAGCAGGCGTGTTCTCATAAGGCGAGCTGACATCATCTGTTGAACCTGATTGGGACGGCGAGTGTGACGGAGCCGCCGCCGACATCGGGCGGCGGGGCGGGAA
>CAZOOO010000402.1:0-1638 GCA_964581435.1 uncultured Hyphomicrobiales bacterium
TGTACGGCGATGAGGCCGCCAGGCGCCGCGCCCGCGTCGATGCGCGCTTCGTCAATAACGCCATGATGGCGACGCTGTTGGGGGCCGCGGTCTCCGACGGTCTTGAGAACGGTCAGGTGGTGAGCGGCGTCGGCGGGCAGTACAATTTCGTGGCGCAGGCTTTCGCGCTTCAAGGCGCGCGCTCGATCCTCACGCTGGAATCGACCAGACGGGAGAAAGGCGGCGTGGTGTCGAATATCCGCTGGACCTACGGTCATGCCACCATTCCGCGCCACCTGCGCGATATCGTCGTCACCGAATACGGGGTCGCGGACCTGCGCGGAAAATCCGATGCCGACGTGATCGCGGCGATGCTCAACGTAACGGATTCGCGTTTCCAGGCCGAATTGATGCGGCAGGCCAAGGACGCCGGCAAGCTGCCGAAAAGCCATGAGATACCGGCCGCTCATCGCGAGAATTTCGCCGGCCGGATCAAGGCTGCGCTGGAGCCTGCGCGCGCGGCCGGTCTGCTCCCGTCCTTTCCCTTCGGCAGCGATTTCACCGAGGTCGAGCAGCGGCTGATCCCGGCGCTTGAAACCTTGCGCCACGCATCGCACACGCCGTTCTCGCTTTTGGGTTTGTTGATGAAGGGCTTGCGCCCCGGCGATGCGTCGATACAGCCCGCGCTTGCCCGTATGGGACTCGATCATCCGAATACCTTTTCAGGCAGGTTTTATCGTGCGCTGCTCAATGGCGCGCTGAAGCGGACCGGCGGGACATAAATCAGCGTCATGGCCGGGCATAGCCGTTCGAAGGACGGCGTTGCTTCGCTCGCCTAGCTGTGGTCGATGCGGTCATGGTCCTTCAGATCGAAGCTGACGCCGCGCCCGTCATCGGTGCGGACGGTCATGGATTGCTGATTGACCTCGTCGATGGTCCCGAGTGTGCTCTTGACGCCAAGCCCGCCATCGCGCGGCCTGCCGATGGCCACACTTCAAAATGCTCTCTATCGTGACAGGGGTTCAACAAGCATAGGAATTGGGCGCGTTCTCAAAATGATGCAGTCGGAAGCAGCGTAATCTGATTTTTCCTTCCGCCTCTTCTTAAATTTATTCTAAATAATTGAGTTTGCACACCAAGTATTCTGCCGCTAAGGCCCCTCGACAGGGATGAAACCGCGTGTCCGCCGTCCGTTATCCGCGCGGTTGGAGACCAATGTGAACAGGGCGGTTGCGCATCAGGATGAATGCCGGGGGAGCGGCGATCACTAATGTCCTGGGACCTTCACACATTATTCGTGCGGCACTCGAAGGAGATCGCGAATGCGCTTCGCCGGCGAGGAGTCAGCCCGGAGAACGCGGCCGACCTCACTCAGGAAGCCTTCCTCAGGCTGCTCGCGGCGGGTCGGCCAGACCAGACGAAATGCAACAACCCGCGCGCGTTTCTTTTCCGTGCTTCCCGCAATCTGCATATCGATCAAATACGTCGTGAGCGGTACGCGCGGCAGGTTGCGCTGACGGAGGCCGAGTTCGAGGCTATTCCGGATGACATGCCGTCGCCCGAAACAATGGTCTTCGACCGGCAGCGGCTCGCCATTTCAACCGCCGCTTTGCAGGAATTGCCTGAACGGACACGTCGCGCCTTCGAGATGCACCATCT
>CAZOOO010000403.1:0-1625 GCA_964581435.1 uncultured Hyphomicrobiales bacterium
TAGAGCGGGATGCGGGCGGAAAACCGCTGCACACTTTTCCTCATCCCGCTCTAGAGCATTTTCGCTTCTGATTGAATCAGAAGCGATGCTCCAGATTGTTGTCTTGACGCGTTTTCTTCACGCGAGCAGGTCATCCATCCCCGGGTCAAGCCCGAGGACATGCTTCGCTCGAAAACGCTATAAAAGCTGACCGTCGTTCGGATCACGATCTCATCAGTAGCATACCGGGCCGCCCGGCGACATACACGAGCCTGTTGCCGGGACTCACGCTTCAAATTCCGGCGAAGTGCCTTGAAGCTTCATGATCAAGGACAATCCTTAGAAAAGGGCAATCCTTAGAAAAGGCTTCCCTGATCGGCGGGCTTGGCTGCGCGCCTGCCGGACGCCGGTTTGGGCCGGCTCTTGGGACCGGAATCCGGCGGGCTGGCCGACGTCACTGCTGTTCGATCGGGGTCGGAGGTTGCCTTCACCTGTCCGTCGGCAAATTCCAGGGTGAGCCGCGCGCCGGAACCGACCGCTGATGCGCTTCGCAGCGCGTGTCCGGCGTCGTCGCGCACCAGCGCGAAGCCGCGCGCGAGCACGCCCCGATAAGAGACCGCCGCCAGCAACTGGCCGGAATGCGCGACGCGCGCCTCGTGCCGTTGCAGCGCGGTGGCGAGCGCCCGTTGCGCCCGCTCGAAAAGCCGCCGGGTGCGCTCGTCAGCACGCGCGATCCGATCGCGATGCGCCTGTACGTTGGCGAGTCGCGACGCCTTGAGCCGCACCGCCAGTCCCGCGAAGCGATCGCGGCGATGACTGAGCACGACCTGCGTGCAGTGCGTGAGCCTCGCGCCGGTTGCGGCGACGGACTGTTTGGCGTGCGCAACCTGCGCGCGCAGCACGCGCAACGTGAGCCCGCTTGAGATTTGTGTAAATCGGCGGTGATGAACGTGCGTGCTTGCGCGCAAGGCGCGCGGCAAGGCGGCGGCGGCATTGTCGAGCGTCTGGCGGGGGATCGCGAGCAACTCAATACCCCCCGGCAGCGCGCGGGTGGCGGAGCGCAATTCGGCTCGCCGGTCGTCGTGACCTCGTTTCCACGCCACGAGCGCGCGGGCGGCGAGGTTCGAGACTTCGACCACCAGATCGGACCGGACCGGCACCGCCATTTCGGCGGCGGCGGTCGGCGTCGGAGCCCGCTGATCGGCGGCGAAATCGATCAGCGTTACGTCGGTCTCGTGCCCCACCGCCGAGATCAGCGGGATCATGCTTCCGGCTGCGGCGCGGACCACGATTTCCTCGTTGAACGACCACAGGTCTTCGAGCGAGCCGCCGCCGCGCGCGACGATCAGGAGATCGGGGCGCGGAATATGTCCGCCGTCCGGCAGCGCGTTGAATCCGTCGATGGCGGCGGCGATCTGTTCCGCCGAGCCTTCGCCCTGCACCCGCACCGGCCACACCAGCACGCGGCGGGGAAAACGGTCCGCCAGCCGGTGCAGGATGTCGCGGATCACGGCGCCGGTCGGGGAGGTCACGACGCCGATCACCTCGGGCAGCCAGGGCAGCAGTTGCTTGCGGGCCTCATCGAACAGCCCTTCCGCCGCGAGTTTCTTCTTGCGCTCCTCCATCAGCGCCATCAGCGCGCCGAT
>CAZOOO010000404.1:0-1612 GCA_964581435.1 uncultured Hyphomicrobiales bacterium
TCACGTTCCATGAACGCCGATATCTTGGCGCGCACCATGTCGTGGCGCATTTGCAGGGCCGGATCATCCTTCTTGTCCCAGTTGGGACTGGTCCTGGCGAGTTCCGCGAGCGCGGCGACCCGGTCGGCCGGCATGGGGTGCGACTGCGCATAAGGATCGGCGCCGCGCGCGGCGAACAGGCTTTCGTCGGTAAAGCGCTTGAAGGTTTCATACATCCCCCGGGGGGACTGCCCGGTGGCGTTGAGGAATTTCACGCCGGCGCGGTCGGCGTTTTCTTCCTGCTGACGCTGGTAGCTCAACAGGCTTCGGCGCGCGATCTCCTGAGGCGCGCTGATTGCGGCCGCGCCGATATTGCTGCCGGCGCTGTTGCTTCCGCCGCGGCCGGCTCCGGCGGCGAGAGCGCCGACCCCGAGAAGCATGGCGATGATGAGTTGGGTCTGGGTCCGGGCGAGCTGTTCGCGAAATTTGGACAGATGGCCGCCGGCGAGATGCCCGGTTTCGTGCGCGAGCACGCCGATCAACTGGTTCGGCGTGGTCGACCGCGCGATCGCGCCGTAATTCACGAAGATGCGGCGACCGTCGGCGACGAAGGCATTGAATGACCCGTCGTTGATGATGACCATCTGAATGTTGTGTTTCTGTAGCCCCGCCACGCGCAGAATCGGCTGCGTGTAGTCGCGCAGCAGTTGCTCGGTCTCGCTGTCGCGCAACACCGGCGGGCCTTTGGCTTGCTGCGCATGGACCGGAAAAGAGCCGCTCGCGAGCGCGCAGGCCGTAACCAGCGTGATCAGCTTCGAGATACGACGACGCATGGAGGTGACGGGCCGCCGGGTCATCTGTTTTTCAGTCAATGCCTTTGGAATCATTGGCGCTGGTTCGAATACGTTGTATGTCCTAACAACCCGCCGAATACGGCGGTAACGCGGCCTCAGGCGAAAGCGCATTAACAGATTTCCATGGCCGATGCGACAGTGAGAGAGCGGGCCGCCGGCGTGCTGGCGGCATCTAGCCGCAGCCAGGTTCCACCCTTCATGGTCATGGACGTCATGGCGGCGGCGGCGCGGATCGAGGCCGGAGGCGGACACGTCATCCACATGGAGGTCGGACAGCCCTCGGCGCCGGCGCCTCGAACCGCGCTGAACGCGGCTCGCGCCGCGCTGGAGTCCCGCCGGATCGACTACACGTCCGCGCTCGGTATCCCCTCGCTGCGGGAACGGATCGCGCGACATTACCGCGAGTTTTACGGCTGCCCGGTCAGCCCCGAGCGGATCGTCGTGACGACGGGATCGTCGGGCGGCTTCATCCTCGCGTTTCTTTCGATGTTCGAGCCCGGCGACCGCGTCGCGGTGACGGTGCCCGGCTATCCGCCGTACCGGCATATCCTGACTGCGCTCGGCTGCGAGCCGGTGCTGATCGAGACATCGAGTGAGAACCGTCACGCCCTGACCGGAGACGCGCTGTTGTCGGCGCACCGCAAGACGCCGCTGAAGGGGGTGCTGGTCGGAAGTCCGGCGAATCCGACCGGAACGATGATGTCGCGCGAAGCGCTGACGCATCTGATGACGGCTGCCGAAAGCGAAGGCATCCGCTTTATTTCCGATGAGATCTATCA
>CAZOOO010000405.1:0-1597 GCA_964581435.1 uncultured Hyphomicrobiales bacterium
GCCCTCTTAATCGGTCGGGATCTCTCGCTCGTTTTCGCCATCGTCGTTTGTCCTTCTCGCTACTCAAGACCACTTCGCGCTTCGCTGCAACACGCAGCGCTTCGCCGGATGAGAAGCCTGGCACGCCGTGCACTCTTCCGCGCTCAGCGACGGGGTGTTTCGGCTGCACATCGGCAGCCCTCGAACCGTCGCGGCGCATCTCTCCATCGGATTCACGGGGCATCATCACAGGCAATCCGGCGTGGTCCGAAGACGCCATCCGGCGTCCGGCCACAGGCAAGATAACGTGCGTCCCGTCGTCCTTGGTCTGCACCAGTCCTCATCCGCTCGCGCGGAGCTCCATTGTTCAAAAGGCTGTCGTCACCATGACGTGCGGCTGTAATACCTCGTGTTGCACACTGTTCATCGATACGCTCCCAGCAGCTTGCGGTCCTTCACCGCCGCGCGTGCGGCAACATCCTGTTCGCTCAAAGCCGGATCGCCGATATAGAAGGTGCCGTCGATCCACATCGCATGCATGATCACCGCCAGCTTGCGCGCCACCGCAACGCAGGCCTTGCGATGACACGAGCGCTTGGCGATGCTCATGCCCCAGGTCTTGACCTTGTCCTTGCGCTTGAAGCGCGTCAGCAGCGCCGAGGCCGCCTCATAGAGCGCGCGCCGCACATCAGGATCGCCGGCCTTGCTGATCCGGCCCTGCACGTCGATCGACGTGCCGGACTGCCAGCGTCGCGACGTCAATCCGAAGTATGCCGCAACATCGCGCGAACGGCGGAACCGTGACGGATCGTCGATCGCCGTCATAAAGCTCAGCGCCGTCACCGGACCGACGCCGGGAATCTGCATAAAGCGCCGGCACAACTCGTTGCCGGCGACAAACCGCACCACCAGATCGTGCAGCCGGCAATACTGCTTCCACAGCATCGCCCGTGCCGTCAGCATCGCATCCATCAGCTCCGCGGTAAGCGCATCCTGCGCCACCGCCTCGCGCACGGCCTGATCGAAGGTGCCGCGCGAGGCGCCGCCGAGCTTGATGCCGAACGCCTTCAGCGAATGCCGGATGGTGTTTTCCAGATCGAGGAATTTGGCTTTGAGGTTACGCCGCTGCGTCAGTAACAGCCGTATCCGGTAGCAGTTCTCGCTCTTGATATGCGCCTGCCGGAACCAGCCAGTGCGCATGATATGCGCAATGCCCAGCGCATCCGCTTTGTCGGTCTTGTTGCGCTGCGCCGACAGCGCCGCGCGCACATGCTGGGTTTCCAGGCACACCGCCGGCAGGCCAAGTTTGAGCATCTCCGGATGCAGCCACGGCGACAGCGAACCCGCCTCGTGACCGACCCGCCGTAGCCGCCCGAGATAAGGCTTGAGCGCATCGCGGATCGCCACCGGATCGCTCACCGCCGAGGTCTCCAGATGCACCACACCCTTATCATCCACCACGCAGATCGCCGTTTCGTCCATCGCAACGTCCAAGCCACAAAAGAATTCCATCAATCGCCTCCCACGTGTTGCCGTAGGAGGATTTTTAGCAGCCGCCGCCACGCCAACCGGCTGTGTACCAGCCGCCACGCCGACGTCAGACCGATTACGGGAGGCA
>CAZOOO010000406.1:0-1589 GCA_964581435.1 uncultured Hyphomicrobiales bacterium
TGACGCCGGGCGATGTGATCGCGGTGACGGTCAACGGGCGGCGGCGGCTGTTCGAGATCAGCGCGTTGCTCGATGCCGAAGCACGGCAGGTTTCAGCCCGCAGCATCGATCCCGAGGTGTTCTCCGTGCCGCTGTCGGTTCCGCGGCCGACGCGGCTCGCGATTCCGGCGGCGCTCGGGCCGGTTCAGGTTTCCGTGCTCGATCTGCCGATGATCGAGCCGTCGGAACCGCCGGTCCTGACGCGGCTCGCGGTTTTCGCGAATCCCTGGCCGACCTCGGTGACGGCCTGGACATCGCCCGACGGCGCGGGTTTCCAGCCGGCCGCGATCATTCCGGCACCCTCGACATCGGGCGAAACGCTCGATCCGCTGCCGGCGGGGCCATCGGGGAGGTGGGATCGCGGCAACACCGTGCGCGTGCGTCTCTACGGCGGCGCGCTCGCGTCGGTGTCCGATGCCCGCGTGCTCGCCGGCGCCAACGCGGCGGCGGTGCAGAACCCGAACGGCGATTGGGAGGTTTTGCAGTTCGCCCATGCGGAACTGGTGGACAGCGGCACCTACAGGCTGTCGCGCCTGCTGCGCGGGCAGGCCGGCAGCGATCATGCCGTCACTGATGTGTTGCCGCCGGGTTCTCCCTTCGTCCTGCTCGACAGGCGTCTTGCGCCGCTGGCGAGAGGATTGAGCGCGCTGGATCGTCCGATCCTGGTGCGGCTCGCCGCCGCCGGACGCAACCATGACGATCCCACGGCCGTCGCGCTGACCGTTACGCCGCGCGTGACCGCGCTGCGGCCGCTGTCGCCGGTGCATGTGAAGGCGTCTCGCGAGAGTGGCGGCGTTCGCATCTCCTGGATTCGCCGGACCCGCATCGACGGCGACGGCTGGTGCGTCGAAGTGCCGCTCGGAGAGGATGCCGAAGCCTATACGCTCGACATTCTCTCAGGCGACGCGATCGTCCGCAGCATCGTATGCGGCACGTCCGAAGCGTTCTACTCCGACGCCGACGAACTGGCGGATTTCGGCGCGTCCCAGGCAAGCCTGCGCCTTCGCGTCGCCCAAGTCTCCGCGACCGTCGGCGCCGGTCACTCCGCCGAACTTACTCTCACCCTCTGAGTTGCCATGACAGACACACCTAATCTCGGCTTGCCGTATATCGACGGCAGCCAGGCCCAGAAGCACGTCACCCATAACGAGGCGCTGCGCATACTCGATGCGGCGATCCAGATCGGCGTGCTCGATCTGGCGCTCACCGCCCCGCCATTGAGTCCGGCGGAAGGCGAACGGCATGTCGTCGCAAGCGGGGCAACCGGCGCCTGGGCCGGGAAGGACGATGCGATCGCGACTTGGCAGGACGGCGCCTGGGCATTCCTCACGCCGAAAGCGGGATGGTGCATCTGGTCGGCTGCGGATGAGAGCCTGTTCGTATTCGACGGCGCCGTGTGGCAGGGCGCGGGCGGCACGGCATCGTTCGATAACGTGGCGCATCTCGGCGTCAATACCGCCGCCAGCAGTCCCGACCTCCTCAGCGTCAAATCCAACGCCGCGCTGTTTGCCGCCATCGACGCCGTCGACGGCGGCACCGGCGACATGCGG
>CAZOOO010000407.1:0-1589 GCA_964581435.1 uncultured Hyphomicrobiales bacterium
CGGGCGGCGGCGGGCGCCGCGCTGCGGCGGCGGCATGCGGCTGAGGTCGGCGCAACGCGCCTGGTGCTTTTCGTGTGGGGTACCCTGGGCCGCACCGTGCATTTCGTTCCGGTTGCCATCGCGGGAGACATGCCGGGCGTCGTGCGGACGGTGCGAGTCGCTGGGCACGACGGTATGCGGCTGCTGCCTTGACCCCGTTGCGCGCGGGTACGGTTTGGCTGTCGTCGGCAGGGTCGATGACCGGGCCCTGGGCCTCATGATCTGAACATCGTCGCAGGGGAATGTTCGCGAGGGAAGCTTTCATGGCGAACTGAAGAATCGGTTGGTTGGACTCCATTAACGATTGTCCCCGGCTTTCGCATCCGAGGACGGAACCAGGCGGGCGCGGCATGATTGATGTGTGCATCGTCAGGGTGGGGCGTTGCTGTCAACAGTAAGGCCAGCCAATGTTGCGAATGGTTTCATTCTCCTGATCTTCGGGTAGGGCGCGTGGTTCGGCTGAGTTTCGTCATCGTCTTTGTCGCCGTCAGCGGGATTCTGCTGTCCGGGCTTGCGGCGTGGCGGGCTCATGATCAGGAGCTGGCGATCGACGGGATCGCGCTGTCGCGCGCGATCGACGTCCACGCCAGCCTGGTTCAGGAGCGTCTCATCCAACGAGAGCTGTTGGCGCGCGTCGCGTCGGGGTTGTTTCGGTCGCCCTCCGCGGTGCGGGCCAACATGCTCCACCCGTTACGCGCCTCCATCTATGCCTTCGAGACTGACTTCGTCGTTGCCACCTGGGTCGCGCGTCTTGAACCCGACGAATTCGTGCAGGCTCATGATGCCCTGGCGGCGGCTGGATTTCCAAATTCCCGGATCCGGAGTTTCGACGACACCTCGCTCGATCTGCGGTCGCTCGACAAACCGATCGACGTGATAATGGATGTCGAACCGCAAAACGTGCACACCTCCGCCTTCCCGGGCCGCTCGCTCGATCAGCACCCGATCCTGGGGCCGATGTTCGCTCGAGCCATGCAGACCAAGACGTCCGCCGTGTCGGATCCGCTCAATCTGATGGGGCAGGACGAGCCGATCGGGCTGGTTATTGCAACGCCGGTTTTCCAGGAGGAAGGCGGGACCGCGGCCGGCTTTATTACATTTTCCTATAAACTGGCGTCGTTGATGCTGACGAACGACGAACTGTCGCTGTTTTCCGTCATCCTGAAAGACCCGCGCGATCCCGCCTCGGAATTGATCGCCGACGATAGAGGCAATGTCACCACGCGCCTCAGACACGCGGATGATCCCGTTCCCGTGGTGTTCCGGACGGTGACCTTCGGCGGCAGGGATTGGTCGTTAGGCTACTACCCGAAAACCAACGCCATGCATCGCGCGCAAGAACTGGCCGCAGTGGTGGCCGCGATCGGTCTCGCGCTGACCAGTATCATTTGCGGCCTGTTCGGATACGTCGCCTATAATAATTTGCGGTTGAGCCGGGAAATCCAGGTTCGGATCGGCTTCGAACGACGGTTGACCGCGGTCATCGATGAACTCAATCATCGGGTCAAGAACATTCTTGCCGTGATTCAATCGATCGTCACGCGTACGCT
>CAZOOO010000408.1:0-1584 GCA_964581435.1 uncultured Hyphomicrobiales bacterium
TCGAGCGCGCCCGGCCGCATCCGCCATTTCGCGTCCGGGTTGCGCCGCCAGGTGCCGGTCCCTGTACAGGGCGCGTCGATCAGCACCAGATCGGCTGACGCCCTGATATCGGACAGCGGTTCGGCCTCGCCCCTCGGGGTCCGGACCTCCGCGTTATGCACCCCGGCGCGGGACAGCCGGTCGTGGATCGGCGCGAGTTGCCGCTTGTCGCGATCGGTCGCGATGAGGCGTCCCCTGCCCTGCATCATGGCCGCCAGCGCCAGGGTCTTGCCGCCGGCCCCGGCGCAAAGGTCGATCACCTGCTCGCCGGGTTTTGCGCCGGACAATAGCGCCGCGAGTTGCGATCCCTCGTCCTGAACCTCGACGGCACCCTTGACGAAATCCTCCTCGGCCTGAATGCCGGGATTGCGCGCGTCGGCACCGAGCATGATCCTCAATCCCAGCGGGGACCACGGCGTCGCTGTCGCGCCAAGGTGGCGCAGCGAGCCCAGCACCTTTTCGCGTTTGGTCTTCAGCGTATTGACGCGCAGGTCCAGCGGCGCGCGGCGTGCCATCGCGGCTGTCTCCGCGGCACGATCGTCGCCGAACGCCTCATCCAAATAGGCGTCGAGCCATTCCGGATAGTCGCCGGCGATATGAGGGGGCGCGTCCGCGACGCTGCGCGAGGCAAGCGCGGCCCGCTCGACATCGGAAAGCGGTTGGAGCGCGAAGCGGCTGCCGTCGCACAGCGCCACGATCGCCTCGGTATCCAGCCCTCGTTCGAGCCTCAGCATTCCGAGCAGACGCCCGCGCGGGGTGTCGTCGTCCATGATCCAGGCGCTGGAGGCCTGCCGGCGCAGCACGTCATAGACCAGCCCCGAAATCGCGGCGCGGTCGCCGGAGCCGGCGAAGCGGTGCGCGGCGCCCCATTCCTTGAGCGCTTTCGCCGCCGGCACCCGCTGGCTGTCGATGGCCTCGATTACTTCGATGGCGGCGGAGAGCCGCGCGGCTGGCGTCATTGTCGTGCCGTCATGAGCGCAACCCTCATGCCGCGAGCAGGACGCGCACGGCGAGGATCGCCCACATCGCCATCAGCACGAACGCGCCGAGGCCGAAGACCATGCCGCGGCGCGTGACGCGGTTGTCGGTGCAATGAATGATGAGGTGGACGACCCGCAGCGCGACGAAGAACCAGGCCAGCACGACGAACAGGAGGCTAGCCTGCCGGGTCACGAGCGCGAGGATCGTCGCCACATAGAACAATACCGGCAACTGGAACTGGTTGTTGAAGGAATTGCCGTATTGCTGGGTCTGCGGCGTCCAGGCGAGCTGGCCGAGCGCGATATCGTCGATCCGCACCCTGCCGCTCGCAACGTCGCCACGCCGCGCGAAAGCGGCGCGGATCAGCAGCGCGAAGGTGATCGCAACCATCACGAACACTGGCGCCAGAACCGCTTGTACCGACATCGTCCGCTCCTTATGGCCAGCGCCGCGCTCTAGATCACGATGATCCTGGATCGAATCGATCCAGGCGGAAAACCGCTGCACACTTTTCCTCATCCCGCTCTAGTGGTCCGATTCTAACATTTGCATCCCGTTGCGGCA
>CAZOOO010000409.1:0-1562 GCA_964581435.1 uncultured Hyphomicrobiales bacterium
CCTCGCCCGGCGCGCTCGGCGCCGACATCGCCATCGGCTCCGCGCAACGCTTCGGCGTGCCGATGGGCTATGGCGGCCCGCACGCCGCCTACATGGCGGTCTGCGGCGCGCTGAAACGGCTGCTGCCCGGCCGCCTTGTCGGCCTGTCGGTGGATTCGCGCGGGACGCCGGCCTATCGCCTTGCCTTGCAGACCCGCGAGCAACACATTCGCCGCGAGAAAGCCACTTCCAATATCTGCACCGCACAGGTGCTGCTGGCGGTGATCTCCTCGATGTATGCGGTCTATCATGGTCCGGAAGGACTGGCGCAGATCGCGCGTACCGTGCACCGACACACCGCGACGTTGGCGGCGGGATTGACGAGGCTCGGTTTCGCACCGCTCAACAGCACGGCTTTCGATACGCTGACCGTGAACGCCGGCGAGCGGCAAAGCGACATCGCTGGCCGCGCGTGCAGCCAGGGCATTAACTTCCGGATCAACGCAGACGGCACGCTCGGTATCGCGCTCGACGAACTCACCATCCCGGAGACCGTCGAAGCGGTGTGGCGCGCGTTCGGCGCC
This sequence comes from uncultured Hyphomicrobiales bacterium, assembly GCA_964581435.1. Taxonomy (GTDB): domain Bacteria; phylum Pseudomonadota; class Alphaproteobacteria; order Rhizobiales; family Xanthobacteraceae; genus Nitrobacter. The sequence continues at coordinate 564 of CAZOOO010000409.1, forward strand.
GCATTGTCTTATGCCGACGTCGAAGCGCACGCTCCCGATTTGCTGCCGGCCGATCTCGGGCGCCAGACAGCCTATCTGACCCATCCGGTCTTTCACGAACACCGCTCCGAAACGGAGCTGCTGCGCTACATGCGGAAGCTCAGCGACCGCGACCTCGCCCTTGACCGCGCAATGATCCCCCTCGGCTCCTGCACGATGAAGCTCAACGCCACCACCGAAATGATTCCGCTGACGTGGGCGGCGTTCGCCAGCCTGCACCCGTTCGCGCCGCCCGAGCAGGCGGAAGGTTATCACATGCTGTTCGAGAACTTCGAACAATGGCTGCTCGACATCACCGGCTACGATGCGGTTTCGCTGCAGCCGAACTCCGGCGCTCAGGGCGAATATGCCGGGCTTCTGGCGATCCGCGGCTACCACGCGGCGCGCGGCGAGAGCCATCGCACGGTGTGCCTGATCCCCTCCTCCGCGCACGGCACCAATCCGGCCTCCGCCAACATGGCCGGCATGGACGTCGTGGTGGTGGCCTGCAATGCGCGCGGTGACGTCGATGTCGACGATTTGAAGGCCAAGGCGGCACAGTACGCCGATCGTCTCGCCGCTATCATGATCACCTATCCCTCGACGCACGGCGTGTTCGAAGAACGCATCCGCGAAATCTGCGACATCGTGCATGGCCATGGCGGGCAGGTTTATCTCGATGGCGCCAATATGAACGCGCAAGTCGGCCTGTCGCGGCCAGGCGACTACGGCGCCGACGTCAGCCATCTCAACCTGCACAAGACCTTCTGCATTCCTCACGGCGGCGGCGGACCAGGTATGGGTCCGATCGGCGTGAAGGCGCATCTCGCGCCTTTCCTGCCCGGACACCCCGCGACCGACGGCGCAACGCCCTCCGCGGCCGGACCGGTCTCGGCCGCGCCGTTAGGCAAGGCCTCGATACAGACCCTATCCAACATATACAAAAAGATGATGGGCGGCGAAGGACAGACACGGGCGCCC
>CAZOOO010000410.1:0-1544 GCA_964581435.1 uncultured Hyphomicrobiales bacterium
CGGCGAGTTTTTCCAGCGGCTCGTCGGTGTCGAGATGATCCTTCAGCCAGGAGAGAGTGAATTTCACGACGACAATCCCCCCGCCAGCGTCGGGATTTCGAGCGGCTTGAAGCCGTAGTGCGTGAGCCAGCGCACGTCGCCCTCGAACAATTGGCGCAAATCGGCGATGCCGTATTTCAGCATGGCGATGCGGTCGATGCCCATGCCCCAGGCGAAGCCCTGATAGACCTCGGGGTCGAGACCGCACAGCTTCAAGACGTTCGGATGCACCATGCCGCAGCCGAGAATCTCCAGCCAGTCCTCGCCCTCGCCGAAGCGGATCTCGCCTTTGTCGCGACGGCACTGGATATCGACTTCCAGCGACGGCTCGGTGAACGGAAAGAACGAGGGCCGGAAACGCATGTTGACGTTTTCGACCTCGAAGAACGCCTTGCAGAATTCGTGCAGGATCCATTTGAGGTGGCCGAGATGCGACGACTTGTCGATCACCAGACCCTCGACCTGGTGGAACATCGGCGTGTGGGTCTGGTCCGAGTCGCTGCGATAGGTGCGGCCGGGGCAGATGACGCGGATCGGCGGCTTCTGGCGCAGCATGGTGCGCACCTGCACCGGCGAGGTGTGCGTTCTCAACAGCAGACGCGAGCCGTCTTCCTTCGGGTTGAAGTAGAAGGTGTCGTGCATCTCCCGCGCCGGATGGCCTTCGGGAAAATTCAGCCGGGTGAAATTGTAGTCGTCGGTCTCGATATCGGGGCCTTCGGCGACCGCAAAGCCCATGTCGGCGAAGATCGTGGTGACCTCGTCCCACACCTGGCTCAGCGGATGGATGCGGCCGGCTTCCGCGGGCGTCTCCCGCAAGGGGAGCGTGACGTCGATGGTTTCCGACGCAAGGCGCGCATCGAGCGCGAGAGCCTTCAGCACTTCGCGGCGCGCGGCCAGCGCCTGCGTCACCGCATCCTTGGCGAGGTTGATCTTCGCGCCTTGCGTCTTGCGCTCGTCGGGCGACATCTTGCCGAGGGTCGCGAGCAGCGCCGAGATCGAGCCCTTCTTGCCGAGCGTCGCGACGCGCACCGCCTCCAGCGCGGCCTCGTCGGAGGCGTCTGCGATCTGGCTGAGGATTTGGGATTGAAGCGAGTCGAGATCGGACATGAGCGCCCACCACCCTGCACAGCGTCATGCCCGGACTTGGTCCGGGCATCCATCTTGTGAGGAGCGATGGATCGCCGGTTCCTTGTGCGCCATTGCGCACTTGGCCCGGCGATGACGACATTATTGAAGCCAATGCGTCGTCATGCGGCGCCAACCCCTCCTCCCCTGGAGGAAGGGCAGTAATGATCAGGCCGCGAGCGCGGCCTTGGCCTTCTCGGCGATCGCCTGGAACGCGGCGGGCTCGTTGATGGCGAGGTCCGACAGCACCTTGCGGTCGACCGTGATGCCCGACTTCGACAGGCCGTCGATGAAGCGGCTGTAGGTCATGCCGAACGGCCGCACGGCGGCGTTGAGACGCTGGATCCACAGCGCGCGGAAGGTGCGCTTCTTGCGCTTGC
>CAZOOO010000411.1:0-1543 GCA_964581435.1 uncultured Hyphomicrobiales bacterium
CTTGCTCAAGAGACATACCTCCGGGCCGCGCGGGCTGCCGAGAGCGGCCCGATCGAACATCTCGAAGCCTTTCTGTACCAGACGGCACGCAATCTTGCGCTCGATCATCTGCGGCGGCAGCGGACGCGAGGCAATGTTCAGGTCGATGGCCTCAACATCGCAGAAGTCGAGAAGGTTCCGGCGAATATACCGACGCCGGAAGCGGTGATCATCGAGCGCGAGCGATTTCACCGATTTCGGCAGGCTCTGAGCGTGCTTCCGAAGCGGGCACAAACCGTCGTCATGCTCAGTCGTGTCGAAGGATGGCAGAACGGACGGATCGCCAGGCATCTTGGTGTTTCCGAGCGCACGGTCTTCAACGACCTCAAGCTGGCGATGGCGCATTGCCGCGACGCGCTCCAATGCCTCGACGATGGCTGAGAAGCTCTCTCGACAGCCCATCAGACCGCTATCCTCCCGAGCGTCATGCGTCAGTCGCCGGCTCCGCTGATTTTGCCGGATTCCGGTCAACCGAGCGTCTCTGGTATAAGGGCCCGCGACGTAGCGAAGACAGGGTGGTTCTGAGTGGGACACGAGAGCGGAGAGAACGACAAATCCGGAGAGGCCTTTGCCTATCCGGACCCGGTTGTCGACGAAGCGCTCGAATGGCTCGTTCGTTGTCAGAATGCGCCGCTGGAGCAAGCGGAACAGCAGCAATTTCAGGAATGGCTGCTGCGCAGCCCACACCACAGCGAAGAGTTTCGTCATCTCGAAGCGATGTGGGGCTCCCCCGAACTCAGGAAGGCGGCTGAAGGGCTGCCCGCGGCTGCGCGCGGCTCGATGGATCGACGCCGGTTGCTCCCGTCAGCGCACCATCCTCGCGCGCGGTCACTGCGTGGCGTCGCCGCCTCTGCCATTCTCATGATCGCCATCGGCGCGTGGCAATATCCGGCGCTGATGTTGCGGTGGCGAGCCGATTACATCACGGCAACAGGCGGTCGGGAGCAAGTCTCGTTGCCGGACGGCTCAATGATGCTCTTGAACACGGCTTCGGCCGTGTCGATTGATTTCACGAATGGACAGCGACGTGTGACGCTTCTGGAAGGCGAAGCCTTCTTTGATGTGCGGCCCGATCCGGCGCATCCGTTCCGCGTTGCGGGTCACTTTGGGGAAACCGAGGTGAAGGGCACGGCATTTGCCGTACGGACCGAAAGCGATCAGGACACCGTCGTGCTTGAGCGCGGCCGCGTCGAGGTCAGCCGGCTGTCGAATTCCGGCGATCATGTCGAGCTCAATCCCGGTGAAATGGTGACGGCAACCGCAATGGCCCTCTCCGCTGTTGCCAAGCGTGACCCGTCAGAAATTCTCGCCTGGCGTGACGGCCGCATCATATTCGAGAATCAACGCCTCTCGCGCGTGCTGGATGAGCTGCGCCGCTATTACGGCGGCATCGTCATCGTCGCCGACCGGCGGGTGGGCGATCTCGTCGTCACCGGCAACTATCGGCTTGATGACGTGCCCGGCGCCATCCGCACGCTTGCCGATGCGGCGGGCGCGACCATGA
>CAZOOO010000412.1:0-1540 GCA_964581435.1 uncultured Hyphomicrobiales bacterium
GCGATCTCAATTCGCGGCGCGGCCAGATCCAGGGTCAGGACATGCGCGGCAACGCCAACGTCATCAACGCGATGGTGCCGCTCATGAACATGTTCGGCTACGTGAACAATCTGCGCTCGATGAGTCAGGGGCGCGCGACCTTTACGATGCAATTCGATCATTACGCGGAAGCGCCGGCGAATGTGTCGGCGGAAGTCCAGAAAAAGTTTGCCTGATTGTCGCTGGCGACAGTCGACGACTGAACGGAGAGTCAAATGGCCAAAGCAAAGTTTGAACGTAACAAGCCGCATTGCAACATTGGTACGATCGGTCACGTCGACCATGGCAAGACCTCATTGACGGCAGCGATCACGAAGGTTCTTGCGGAAGCTGGCGGAGCGACGTTCACGGCATACGACCAGATTGACAAGGCTCCTGAGGAGAAGGCGCGCGGCATCACGATTTCGACGTCGCATGTCGAGTATGAGACGCCGAATCGCCACTACGCCCATGTCGACTGCCCGGGCCATGCCGACTACGTGAAGAACATGATCACGGGCGCGGCGCAGATGGATGGCGCCATTCTCGTCGTGTCGGCTGCGGACGGCCCGATGCCTCAGACGCGCGAGCACATCCTGCTGGCGCGCCAGGTCGGCGTTCCGGCGATCGTGGTGTTTTTGAACAAGTGCGACATGGTCGACGATCCGGAGCTTCTGGAACTGGTCGAGATGGAGGTTCGGGAGCTTTTGTCGAAGTACGAGTTTCCCGGCGACGACATTCCGATCATCAAGGGCTCGGCGCTGGCGGCGCTGGAGGACTCCGATGTCAAGCTTGGCAAGGAAGCGGTGCTTGAACTGATGAAGGCGGTTGACGCCTACATCCCGCAGCCCGAGCGGCCGATCGATCAGCCGTTCCTGATGCCGGTCGAGGACGTGTTCTCGATTTCCGGTCGCGGTACGGTTGTGACCGGACGAGTTGAACGCGGTATCGTCAAGGTCGGCGAGGAAATCGAGATCGTCGGTATTCGCGAGACGCAGAAGACGACGGTGACGGGCGTGGAGATGTTCCGCAAGCTTCTCGATCAGGGGCAGGCGGGCGACAACATCGGCGCGCTGTTGCGCGGCACCAAGCGCGAGGACGTGGAGCGCGGTCAGGTTCTGTGCAAGCCGGGTTCTGTGAAGCCGCACACCAAGTTCAAGGCGGAAGCCTATATCCTGACCAAGGAGGAAGGTGGCCGTCACACGCCGTTTTTCACCAACTATCGGCCGCAGTTCTATTTCCGCACCACGGATGTGACCGGGGTGGTTCATCTTCCTGCCGGCACCGAGATGGTGATGCCGGGCGACAACGTCGCGATGGAGGTGCATCTGATCGTGCCGATCGCCATGGAGGAGAAGCTGCGTTTCGCCATCCGCGAGGGCGGTCGTACCGTCGGCGCGGGCGTCGTCGCCAGCATCATCGAGTAAGGACAAGGGAATTGCGAATAGCGAGTGGCGAATAGAACACCTTCTATTTCGCTATTCGCTACTCACTACTCACTATTCGCTTTTCAAAGAGAGAC
>CAZOOO010000413.1:0-1538 GCA_964581435.1 uncultured Hyphomicrobiales bacterium
CGATCTCCTCGGGCTGCTTCCGTCTGGTCAATGCCGATGTCGCCGATCTCTATGACCGCGTCGCGGTCGGCACGCGGGTGATCGTGCGGCAAAAACCCCAGCTTTAACGATTCATCGTCACGTCATTCGCGCCGATACTTTCCGATATTGCGAGAGGGCTATCCATGCGGACATTTCGAAACGGTCTCCTGATAGGCCTTGCCGTCGCCACCGCCATTGCCGCGATGGCGATTACCTACGAGCGCTATGATACCAAGACCTTGAAACGGACGATCCGCCGCGATGCGGTGCTGTGCGGCGTCAATACCGGCGTGCCGGGGTTTTCGAGTTCGGACGAGAAGGGCAACTGGTCAGGCTTCGACGTGGATTTCTGCCGCGCCGTCGCGGCCGCCATTTTCGACGATCCGACGAAGGTAAAGTTCGTTCCGCTCGACGCCGACGAACGCTTCAAGGAATTGCAGAGCCGCAAGGTCGACATCCTCGCGCGCAACTCGACCTGGAGCATGTCGCGGGAAACCAATTACAACCTCTACTTCCCGGCGGTCGCTTATTATGACGGCGAAGGCTTCATGGTCCGTACCTCGCGCAAGGCCGACTCCGCGCTTGATCTCGGCAACACCAAAATCTGCGTGCAGGACGGCACGACTACGAAACTCAACCTCGCCGATTACTTCAAGGCCAACAACCTGAAATACGAGGAGGTCAAGTTCGCTAAGCTGGAGGACGTGCTGAAAGCCTACGACGAGGCGAAGTGCGACGTGCTGACCGCCGACGTCTCCCAGCTCTACGCGCTGCGGCTGCGGCTGACCAAGCCGAACGAGAGTTTCATCCTGCCCGACGTGATCTCGAAGGAGCCGTTGGCGCCTGTTGTCCGCCAGCGCGACGACGACTGGATGATGATCATCAAATGGGCGCTCTACGCGATGATCAATGCCGAAGAGCTCGGCGTCACTTCGAAGAACATCGACGAGGCGATGAAGTCGAAGAAGCCGGATGTGATGCGGCTGGTCGGCACCGACGGCCAATACGGCGAGGACCTCGGATTGACGAAGGACTGGGCGGCGCGCATCATCCGCCATGTCGGCAACTACGGCGAAGTCTACGACCGCAATATCGGCAGTGATTCGAAGCTGAAGATTCCGCGCGGCCTGAACCAGCCCTGGAACGCCGGCGGCATCATGTATGCGCCGCCGCTGCGGTAATTCTTCTTGGCGAAGACGCCGCTCCCGCGCTCATCCGCGATGTGGTTCGAACGCCAGGATCAGATTATTGGCGGGCATATCGGTGATCTCCGTGAGCGTCAGGCCGTTTCGCCGCGCCAGCGCCGTCACTTCGTCGATGTCGCGCACGCCCCACGCCGGATTGCTGTTGCGAAGGCTGGCGTCGAACGCCTCGTTGCTCGACGCGGTGTGTCGCCCGTTCCGCTTGAACGGTCCATAGAGAAACAGCCGGCCGTCAGGACGTAGACCGTGCGCGGCGTTCGCGATCAGGCCCTCGGCGACGCGCCACGGCGCGATATGGATCACATTGGCGCAGAA
>CAZOOO010000414.1:0-1524 GCA_964581435.1 uncultured Hyphomicrobiales bacterium
CGACGATCAAGAAGCTGCGGGCGGGCGCATCAAATAGCTCCGACCTGGGCGGCGTAGCGGTCCACGTTCCGAGCAAGGCCGCGTGCAATCGACCAGATGCCGCCCGTGTCCAGAGCCTCCCGCAGAATGGCGTAGGACATGAGCCGCGCGACGCGGCCGTTGCCGTCGAGGAACGGGTGAATCCACAGGAGGCGATGATGCGCCGCCGCAGCCGACAGGATCGTGTCGGTCTTGCCGAGACGGCCATAGGCTTGCTCGAAGCGGGTGAGGAACCGCGCGACCGCGCCGGGACTGATCGCCACGAGCCTGCCGACCTTGACATCGCCGTCGCGCAGCGCGCCGGGCACGACTTTCCTGCGCTCTCCGGTGTCGGGGTTCACCGCCCATAGCAGGGCCTCGGGCAGCAATGCGCAGAAACGACTGTGAATCTCGCGCAAGCCCTCGGCGGTAACGGCACGCCCGTCGAGACCGCCATCGTCGATCCGCTGCTGGACGGCGATGTGCGCCCTGGCTTCAAGCTGAAGGTCGCGCTTCTTCGCGTCGCCGCTGTAGTCATCCTTCAGCGCGCGCTCTATATCGACGGGGTGTGTGTCATGCCCCTCGATCAGATTGCTGTAGTAGCAGTTCATGGCGCGCACGAGTTGCGCAAGCGCCGCCGTAACGCCGTCCGGCAGGCTGCGCCGGAAACCCGCCGAGCGGCTTGCCAGTTCGATAGCGAGGTCGGTGACGGCCGTGCGGCGCGGGGAGGACTCCCCGATCAGCATGGGTTTCATCAGGCCGGTGGATTCCCCCCGGTCTTCCGCCGTTTTCACGACCGCTTTTGTGTCCGGTTTTCTATCGACCATATGCAAATAATACCATGTACTTATGCTTGTACGCCAGTAGTTTCCGGCCACCCGAATGTCCGCTTTCAAGGCCGCTTGCGCGGCTGAGCGACACTACCAGTCCCTAACCCTTCGTTCGCTGCCGCCCTCGGAATATCCGCTGTCCTGCCGGACGGCGCTTTGCCGTCAATGGTCTGCCCGCGCCACTCCGCCTTAGCGGCGGGCCGTGTTGACCATGACGGCGGCAGCCGATGCCGCCCGGCCTTTCGTCCGCGTCCTTCGGGACGATCAGCAACGAACGAAAGGAAAGAAAAATGGGACTGGATATGTACGCATACGCGAGCAGTCGCGCACCGGAAAAGCCGGTGGACTTCAAGGCCGACGATGCCGTGGAATTCCACTACTGGCGCAAGCATCCGAACCTGCGCGGCTGGATGGAGGCGCTGTATCGCGCGAAGGGCGGCGAGGATCGTGAGTTCAACTGCGTGAACGTGCAGCTGACGCGCGACGATCTGGACACGCTGGAACTTGCCATCGGGAACGGCAATCTTCCGCCGACGACCGGCTTCTTCTTCGGCGAATCCGACGGCAGCGAACAATACGACGATCTACGCTTTGTCGCTAAGGCGCGCGAAGCCCTCGCGGCCAAGCTTTGTTGGTGTAAGTTGCGGTTGGCCCTCAATCACCAGTCCGCTAAACT
>CAZOOO010000415.1:0-1500 GCA_964581435.1 uncultured Hyphomicrobiales bacterium
TCGGAACCGTGATCTGCCCGGACGCCGACGTGAAGATTTTCGTGGTGGCCGATCCCGTCGTGCCGGCCCGGCGGCGCACGCTGGAAGCGCGGGCGCGCGGCGAGGAGGCCGATGAGGCGGTGGTTCTAGCTGATATCCTCAAGCGCGACGAGCGGGACCGCAACCGGCCCGTCGCACCGCTGAAAGCGGCCGCGGACGCCCATGTGCTGGACAACTCCCATCTTGACATCGAGGCCGGCCTGAAAGCGGCGATTGCGATCGTCGAGGCGGTGAGGATCGGTTCCGGCCGCGCGTGATTCATCAGAAGCGGAACTCTATGATTTTGATTTGACGCATTTTGTTCACGCGAACCGGTATCCACTTCCCTCGAAACCACTGTAGGACGTTTTACAAAAGCCTTGTTCGCTTGCGGCTTTGACGGTATATCCACGGCATCCGGACCATCGTCGAAGTGTCGAGGCTGTCCGAGCGGACCGGCCGGAATCTCAAATTCCCGCCGCCATTGGAGGAATGTCCCGCTCAGTCTCCATATCGATCGTCCTTACGATCGATCGCTCTTAATCAGGCTCCGGACCAAATCATCGTCTCGAACGTGAAGGCTTCTGCCGGCCCGTTGTTGCTCTCTGCACGACGGTCGTCAGGACTGCGGACCCTGACCCTTCCCGCGCGAAACGCACATCAACCCGAACGGCCGGCAAGTACCCCGCATTGGAGAACACATGGCTTCGACTGATACCCTCAATCCGTCCCGTGACGATTTCGCCGCGATGCTCGATGAGTCCTTCGCCGGCGGCAGCCTGCAGGAAAGCTCCGTCATCAAGGGCAAGGTGGTTGCGATCGAGAAGGACATGGCCGTCATCGACGTCGGCCTCAAGACCGAAGGCCGCGTGGCGTTGCGTGAATTCTCCGGTCCCGGTCGCGAGAGCACGCTGAAGGTCGGCGACGAGGTTGAGGTGTTCCTTGATCGCATCGAGAACGCGCTCGGCGAGGCCGTGCTGTCGCGCGACAAGGCGCGCCGCGAGGAAAGCTGGGGCAAGCTCGAAAAGGCGTTCCAGAACAACGAGAAGGTGCACGGCGTCATCTTCAATCAGGTCAAGGGCGGCTTCACCGTCGATCTGGACGGCGCCGTCGCCTTCCTGCCGCGCTCCCAGGTGGATATCCGTCCCATTCGCGACGTCGGTCCGCTGATGAACAACACGCAGCCGTTCCAGATCCTCAAGATGGATCGCCGGCGCGGCAATATCGTGGTCTCCCGCCGCACGGTGCTGGAAGAGACCCGCGCCGAACAGCGACAAGAGTTGGTGCAGAACCTCGAAGAGGGTCAGGTGATCGACGGCGTGGTGAAAAACATCACCGACTACGGCGCCTTCGTCGATCTTGGAGGCATCGACGGCCTCCTCCATGTCACGGATATCGCCTGGCGCCGCGTCAACCATCCGACCGAAGTGCTGGCGATCGGCCAGACGGTGAAGGTCAAGATCATCAAGATCAACCACGAGA
>CAZOOO010000416.1:0-1498 GCA_964581435.1 uncultured Hyphomicrobiales bacterium
GCGAACGCCGCATCTACCGGCCCTCGCGCTTCTCTCGCAGCTCCTTGCAGAAATTCATCAGCTTGACGTACTGCTCCTTGGTTAGATCATACCATTCGATATGGCTGGGATCCTGCCGGCGCTGCGATTCCAGACCGTCGAGATCGGCAAGGAACTTCCGAACCAGCCAGTATTCGTGCTCGTCAGACCACGACAGATATACCTGAAGGCCCTCGACGTAGGCTTCGACTTTATAGTTCGCCATGATCCGCTCTATTCATTCCGGGGAAATGCTCCCTGGCGAGCCGAATACGGCATCAATATCCTCTTTCCGTTTCTCCTATTCGATCGAGTCCCGGATCAGCGTCAGCACCCCGCGTATATCTTCAAAGTCGTAGTTGGCCCCGGCATCTCCCCATATCCGCTGCAACTGCGCGTCCGTAAGGTTTTGCTCGAGCAATTCCTGCAGGAAGCGCTTGACGACCGCCCGCTGCTGTTTGTTCAAATATTTCAGGGCAAACGCAATCCACTCTTCTATGGTGGAGACTTCCTCGTCGCTGCCCTGATAGAAGCATTCGACCAAGCGGTCGAACTCTTTCGGAACCACCATGACCTCTCCTTGCTATTTGCTAGGTTCGTTTCTGGGATAGGCCGTTATCACGCTGAAACCCCTGGCAGCGCGTGGATCGTGTACGATAGATACGCCGACCCCATAGGTGTCTCGGAGGTAAGGCACCGCATCGATGTCTCCCCTGAAAGCCTCGCGGCCGGTCTTGTAGCCAAAACGATATGTTATAAAGTCTTTTGCTGACCGTCCAGTCGCCACAGCCTCGACTCGATCCCGATTCTGCTCAAGCGTCCGGTTGACGAAATCGTTTGCACTTTCCATGGAGGCGAAAGATCCGTTAATCTTGCGCGCATATCTGTATGTGACCGTCTGACCACGATCAACCGTCGTGCTCGCCAGCAGTTCTTCATCCGTTTTGCCGACATGCTTGCGCAAGGCGTGGCCGCCTCGGGCTTCCTCCTCCCGCAGGTCGACCGGTCGCTTGTCCAGGTTTTGCGCATACTGTTCATACGGGCGTATCCCCTCAGGGTCGGCATCCGACAGAACACGCGGATCGTTGATGCCGCCGCCACCGCCGCCGCCATCGGTCCACTGCCCGCCGTCCGGATTGCCGGCGGGGACACGCGGCTGGTCCGGGTTGAACTTGCGTTGAAGCGCGGGAAAGACGCTCGCCGGATCGGCTCCCGGAACGAGAAAGCGCGCGGCGTCCGGCCGGATCCATCGGTAGGCATCGGGCCGCAGCCAGCGCGCGCGCTGGGCGGCTTCGAATAGGCTTTCATGATTTGACATCAGCGTGCTCCCGCCATCTGCCGCGCAGCGCGCCGTGCAGCGCCGCGCGTCGTGCTTCCCTGCCGCGCAGCGACGCCACCGCCGGGCGCGGGCGGAGCCGCGGCGCCGGTTCATCCGCGGCCTCCGTCATGCTCCGCCAGCCGCGCTCGGCCTGTGTCCGCA
>CAZOOO010000417.1:0-1491 GCA_964581435.1 uncultured Hyphomicrobiales bacterium
ACAACGGAGTGGTCCCCTACATCAGCTACTCAGAGTCTTTCCTGCCGGTTTCCGGAACGATGTTCGACCGGACACCATTCAAGCCGGAGACCGGGACGCAGTACGAGGCAGGCATCAAGTACCAGCCGCATGATATGAACCTGCGGATCACAGCCGCCATCTATGATCTGAGGCGACAGAATGTGACGACGACAGATCCGGCGCACCCGCTCTTCAGCATCCAGATCGGCGAGGTCACCTCGCGCGGCTTCGAGTTCGAGGCCGTCACCAGCCTGACCAGCGGTCTGAGCCTCACAGGCGCCTATGCCTATAACGACGCCAAGGTGACCGAGAGCAATGACGGCGATCTGGGCAAGCGACCGATCCGAACCCCTCAACATCTCGCATCGGTCTGGGCCAATTACACCATCCACGACGGCGCGCTGAACGGCCTTACCCTTGGCGGAGGCGTGCGGTATGTGGGGGCGAGCGCGGGCGACTTTATGAATACGTTCTATACCCCTGCCTATACGGTGGTGGACGCGATGGCCCGTTACGACATCGATAGCTGGCGTTTTTCCCTCAACGTCACCAATCTCTTCGACACGCAGTATGTCGCGGGGTGCGCCTATATCGGTCAGTGCAACGTCGGGCGCGTGCGCACCGTGCTCGGCAGGGTGAGCTATCGCTGGTAGCCGGCGTCGTTCGCGGCGAACCGGTCTACGTCGGCGCCATGGTTTCCTTGACCTTGGCGATCAGCGCGCTGAGCGCGAAAGGCTTGGCAAGGAAAGCAAACTGCTCGTTCTCCGGCAGGCTCTTGTCGAATGCTTCTTCCGCGTAACCCGACACGAAAATGATCTTGAGGTTGGGATTGCGCACCCGCATTTTCCGCAACAGCGTCGGTCCGTCCATTTCCGGCATCACGACGTCGGAGACCACGAGATCGACGGCGCCGTCCCTCTCGTCCAGCGCTTCCAGCGCTTCGAGGCCGTTGGAGGCCTCGATCACGCTGTAGCCTCGCGAGCGCAGGCCGCGGGCATTGAGCGAGCGCAGCCCCTCCTCGTCCTCCACCAGCAGAATGGTGCCTTGTCCGGTCAGATCGGTGTTCGCCGATTTGGCGGCGGAAGAAGACTCCTTCGCCGCGCCGGACGACGCCGGCGGCGCCTCGGCCTCGGGATGGTGGCGCGGCAGGAAAATCCGAAACGTCGTGCCCTGGCCCGCTCTGGAATCGACGTAGATGAAGCCGCCGGTCTGCTTGACGATGCCGTAGACCGTCGACAGGCCGAGCCCCGTGCCCTTGCCCACCTCCTTGGTGGAAAAGAACGGCTCGAAGATCTTGTCGACGATGTCGGGCGGAATGCCGGTGCCGGTGTCGCTGATCTCGACCAGCACGTAATCGGCGGCCGGCATCCCCTTGTGGCCGAACGCGGCGACCTCGGCGGCCGGGACGTTGGCGGTGCGGATCGCGAGCTTGCCGCCGTTCGGCATGGCGTCGCGCGCATTGACCACGAG
>CAZOOO010000418.1:0-1485 GCA_964581435.1 uncultured Hyphomicrobiales bacterium
TCCCGAAGCGGTCGCCAGCCAGGTGCAACTGGTGCTGTCGCGCGATCTTGCCCGCAAGGTGATCGAGGAAAACCGGCTCGCGGAGAATCCGGAATTTGATCCGGTGTTGCACGGCGTATCGCCGATCAGGTCGCTGCTTGCGCTGTTCGGAATCGGCCGCGATCCGCTGCGGATGACACCGGAAGAACGCGTGCTGGATGCCTATTTCAGCCGGCTGACCGCCTATGCCGTCGATAAATCCCGCGTGATCGTCATTGAATTCCAATCGTACGATCCGGAGCTTGCGGCCCGCGTCGCGAATTCGATCGCCGACGGCTACCTCGTCTTGCAACTGAACGCGCGGCAGGGACAGGCGAAAGCCGCGGGCCAATGGTTGTCCAAGGAAATCGACAGCTTGCGCAAGAAGGTCGCGGATGCCGAATCGCGGGTCGAGGATTTCAGGTCGAAGTCCAGCCTTTTCATCGGCACCAACAACACCTCGCTGTCGAACCAGCAATTGGGCGAAATCAACACTCAACTGAGCAACGCGCGCGCGCTCAAGTCCGACGCGGAATCGAAAGCGCGGCTGATCCGCGACATGCTTCAGAGCGGCAGGCCGATCGAGGCTTCCGAGGTTCTCAATTCTGAACTGGTCCGCCGCCTGTCCGAACAGCGCGTGACGTTGCGCGCGCAACTGGCGGAGCAGTCGTCAACCCTGCTCGATCGGCATCCGCGGATCAGGGAACTGAGGGCCCAGCTTGCCGATCTCGATCGCCAGTTGCGCGAGGAGGCCGGCAAGATCTCGCGGTCGCTGGAAAACGACGCTCGCATCGCCAGCGGTCGAGTCGAGAGTCTCAGCAACAGTCTCGATCAGTTGAAGAAGCAGGCGACATCGTCGAACGATGACGACGTCAAGTTGCGGGCGCTGGAGCGCGAGGCGAGGGCGCAGCGCGACCTGCTGGAATCCTATCTCGCGAAATATCGTGAAGCCGCCACGCGCGAAAACATCGACGCCGTGCCCTCCGACGGCCGCATCATCTCGCGCGCCATCGTCTCGAACACGCCGGCGTATCCGAAGAAGCTGCCCATCGTCCTGATCGCGACGCTGGCGACCCTGATGCTGACCGCCGGCACGATCGCGACCGGAGAGTTGCTGCGCATCGCTTCGCCGCGCGCGCCGGCTGCGTTTGAGCCTGTTCCGCAACAGGCCGCCGCCGCGCCGGATCCGCACGAAATCCGTTCCGCGCCGGCGGCGGATTTGATTGGCATTGATCGCGTCGCGGACGATTTACGGACAGCGGGCGAAGCGGCGCGCAAGATCACGATCATGGGCACCGGCGAGAACGAGCGCATCATGCTCGGCGCGCTGACGCTGGCGCGGCTTCTGGCGCACAACGCCAGGGTCGTGCTGGTCGATCTGTCGCCCGCGTCGCCGATCCTGACCGCGGCTTCGGTCGATCCGGCGGCGCCGGGACTGGCCGAACTGATGCTGGGCGAGGTGTCTTT
>CAZOOO010000419.1:0-1482 GCA_964581435.1 uncultured Hyphomicrobiales bacterium
GCGCGCGCTCTCCGGCGCTGGTGCACCAGGGCAAGATCGGCGAGATCATCCAGGCCAAGCCCGAACAGCGCCGCCGCGTGCTGGAAGACGCCGCCGGCGTGGCTGGCCTGCATGCGCGCCGTCACGAGGCCGAGTTGCGGCTGAAGGCCGCCGAGACCAATCTCACGCGCGTCGAGGACGTGATCGGCCAGCTCGCCGGCCAGATGGAAGGGCTCAAGAAGCAGGCGCGGCAGGCGATCCGTTATCGGGACGTCGCCGCGAAGGTGCGCAAGGCGGAGGCGACGCTGTTCCACCTGCGCTGGCTCGAAGCCCAGGCCGAGGTGACGGAAGCCGCCCGGACCCACGACCTCAATGTCCGCGAACTGGCCGAACGCACCCGCGAGCAGGCCGAAGCCGCCCGCCTTCAGGCGGAACGCGCGGCTGAGCTTCCGGCGCTGCGCGAGGCGGAAGCCCGCGCCGCCGCCGGTCTGCAGCGCCTTATCAACGCGCGCGAGACGCTGGATCGCGAAGAGGAGCGCGCGAAGGAGCGCGCCGCCGAACTCAATCGCCGGCTGACGCAGTTTGCCTCCGATGTCGAACGCGAGCAGCGGCAGTCATCCGACGCCGACGCCGCCTTGCAACGGCTCGATGTCGAGGACACCGAGCTGAAGGATGAAATCAAGTCGCGGGTCGAGACGCGCAGCGGCGTCGATGAACGCGCGGCGCAGGCGGAAGCGACGCTCGCCGCGGCCGAGGCCACGTTCGCCGATTTGACGCGGGTGCTGGCCGACCTCACCGCTAAGCGCAATCAGCTTGAAGCGAATGTGCGGACCCATCGCGACCGTCTGGCGCGCATTGATCAGCAGATCGCGGACGTGCAGCGCGAGACCGAAGCGCTGGCGCAGCAGACAAGCGGCTTTGGCGATCTCGACGCGCTGACCGCGGCGATCGAAAACGCGCAGCAGACGCTGGCGCAATCGGAAAGTTCAAGCCGCGAGCGCGAGGCTGAACATGCGGCCGCGCGAGGCCAGCTCGATGCCGCCCGCGCCGGCGTCGAGGCGGCGCGCGGACCGCTGCAGGACGCCGACAAGCGCGCGCAGCGGCTCGAGACCGAAGCCAAGACCATCGCCAAGATTCTCAACGGCGAGAGCAAGAACCTGTGGCCGCCGATCATCGACGGCGTCAGCGTCGACAAGGGTTACGAGAAGGCGATCGGCGCCGTGCTCGGCGACGACCTCGACGCCCCGGTGGACCCGTCCGCGCCGATGCGCTGGACCGGCGCGGCTGCGTCGGCGGACGACCCAGTGCTGCCCGAGGGCGTGGAATCGCTCGCGGCCCATGTGCAGGCGCCGCCCGAGCTGGCGCGGCGTCTTGCACAAACCGGCGTCGTCGCGAAAGAGCGCGGCGCGGAGCTGGTGGCCCATCTGAAGACCGGCCAGCGGCTGGTCTCGCTCGAAGGCGACGTCTGGCGCTGGGACGGCTTCGTGACCGCCGCCCATGCGC
>CAZOOO010000420.1:0-1468 GCA_964581435.1 uncultured Hyphomicrobiales bacterium
CCGGCTGTGTACCAGCCGCCACGCCGACGTCAGACCGATTACGGGAGGCAGTCGATGCGCTGGTGTCGCTTGCGGCGGAGGTGAAATCCGTCGTCGGCTCATCGACGGTCGTGACCTACGGCGCGGACTGGACCGAATACGGCGCGGATGTCGTTGACGCCGGTGCGTCCGAGGTCCGCTTTCCGCTCGATCCGCTGTGGGCGTCCAGCGCGATCGACGCCGTGGGGATCGACTACTATGCGCCGCTCGCGGACTGGCGCGACGAGGCCGGGCATCTCGACTCTCACATCGCGGCCTCGACCTACGATCTCGGCTACCTCGCGGGGAATGTGTATGGCGGCGAGGGATTCGATTGGTATTACGCGGATAGTTTAGCGCGCGCCGCGCAGACCCGCACCCCGATCACCGACGGACTCGGCAAGCCCTGGACATTCCGCGTCAAGGACATCAGGTCGTGGTGGTCGTCGCCGCATCATGAGCGGGTCGGCGGGGTCGAGCTTCCAGGCCCGACCGCATGGGTGCCACAAAGCAAGCCGGTCTGGCTGACCGAACTCGGCTGCCCTGCGGTGGACAAGGGCGCCAACCAGCCGAACGTGTTTCCGGATCCCAAATCGTCGGAGAACCACCTGCCGTATTTCTCGAACGGCAGCCGCGACGATCTGATCCAGCGCCGCTATCTGCAAGCCTTTCTCGGCAAGCTGGATCCGTCGTTCGGTGCGGCGGACGCCGACAATCCCGTCTCGTTGATCTATGGGCGGCGCATGATCGAGCCGTCCGCGATCTACCTGTGGACCTGGGACGCGCGGCCCTATCCGGCGTTTCCCGCAGTGATCGAGGTCTGGAGCGACGGACCGAACTGGCGGACCGGGCACTGGCTCACCGGCCGCCTCGGCACCGCGCCGATGGACGCGCTGGTGCAGGCGCTGCTCACCGATGGCGGCGTCACCGGCGCCGACACCTCGGCGCTGCGTGAATCTTGCGACGGCTACGTGGTGGACCGGCCGAT
This sequence comes from uncultured Hyphomicrobiales bacterium, assembly GCA_964581435.1. Lineage (GTDB taxonomy): Bacteria > Pseudomonadota > Alphaproteobacteria > Rhizobiales > Xanthobacteraceae > Nitrobacter. Next base: position 1,007 of record CAZOOO010000420.1, read on the forward strand.
GTCGCCGCGGGCCATGATCGAGCCGCTCGCCGGGGCTTATGCCTTCGATGCGTCCGCGGCGGACGGAACGCTACGCTTCGTTTCGCGGGGCGGCGCGCCGGTTGCGGAATTCACCGAAGACGATCTGGTGCTGACGGACGGTGGCGGGCTGGCTCGGCTCACGCGCGCGCAGGAAACCGAATTGCCGCGTGAGGCGCGCTTCAGTTTTACCGACGGGTCGGTGGATTACAGGCGGTCCGCGATGACCTCGCGCCGGCTGGCCGGCGCTTCGAACCGGAGCGTTCACTCCGACCTTGCGGTCGTCAGCGACGATGCGGCGATGGCGCGCCGGGCCGAGATCTGGCTTCAGGATTTGTGGGCCGGCCGCGAAAGCGCAGCGTTCTCGCTCGGCCCGCAATGCCAGTCGCTGACGCCGGGCGATGTGATCGCGGTGACGGTCAACGGGCGGCGGCGGCTGTTCGA
>CAZOOO010000421.1:0-1466 GCA_964581435.1 uncultured Hyphomicrobiales bacterium
CCGTGATCGAGGGTCGAGGTCGCGACGGCGCCCATCAGGCCGACCGAGCCGCCGCCATAGACCAGCCCGACGTTGTTCCGGGCAAGAGCCCTACCAAAATCAACGGCGGCTTCGACGAACTGGGGATTTGTACCGGGGCCTGAGCCGCAATAGACGCAGACCGTTTTGATGGTGTTCATGGGAATCGATGTGGCACCGTAAAATCACAGCGTCAAGACTCAGTCGTTATCACGGCAGTTTAATACGGCCGGCTTGCGCCGTCATCGCAAAAGGAATCGCCGGCCGAGGGTGTACGCGGCGTCCCAACACCCTATATAAGGGCCGCTTGTACATGACCATGATCCAACGATATTCGAGCCGGCGGCAGCCCGTTTCCCGTTCAGGTGCGTTCGATGGCTGACACGGCTTTCCAGCAGGCAACCGTGCCGGCAAGACCCTCGGAAGACCCTACCCGGAACGCAACCCTCGGCAGGGCGCTCCTGCATCTGTGGCCTTATATGTGGCCCGGAGACCGCGCCGACCTGAAGATGCGCGTGGCATGGTCGCTGGTGCTGCTGCTTGCGGCAAAAGTCGCGACCCTGGTCGTTCCCTTCACGTTCAAATGGGCGGTCGATGCGCTGAACGGCGCGGGGAGCGCGCCCGTGCAGCCCGACAACTGGGCGATGTGGCTGATCGTGTCGCCGCTCGCGATGACGCTGGCTTACGGCTCCGCCCGCGTGCTGATGGCGCTGCTGACCCAGTGGCGCGACGGCATCTTCGCCAAGGTCGCGATGCACGCGGTGCGCAGGCTGGCCTACCGGACGTTCGTCCACATGCACGAACTGTCGCTGCGGTTTCACCTCGAACGTAAGACCGGCGGGTTGACGCGCGTGCTCGAGCGGGGCCGCAACGGCATCGAGGAGATGGTACGGCTCGTCATCCTTCAACTCGTTCCGACGGCGGTCGAGGTCGGGCTGCTCACCGCCGTGCTGCTGTGGCAATTCGATTGGCGCTACGTCCTGGTGACGCTGCTGACCGTCATGGTCTACATGGCCTTCACCTACAAGGCGACGCAGTGGCGTATCGAGATCCGCCGCCGGATGAACGACTCCGATTCCGACGCCAACACCAAGGCGATCGATTCGCTTTTGAACTATGAGACGGTCAAGTATTTCAGCGCCGAGACGCGTGAAGCGAAGCGCTACGACCGGTCGATGGAGCGCTTCGAGACCGCAAGCGTGCAGACCTATACGTCGCTGGCGGTGCTGAACGCGGGGCAGGCGGTGATCTACACCGCCGGGCTGACGGCGGTCATGATCATGTGCGCGATCGGCGTGCGCAACGGCACTCACACCGTCGGCGATTTCGTCATGGTCAACGCCATGATGATTCAGCTCTACCAGCCGCTCAACCTGATGGGCATGGTCTATCGCGAGATCAAGCAGGCGATCATCGATATCGAAAAGATGTTCGCCGTGCTGACCCGC
>CAZOOO010000422.1:0-1455 GCA_964581435.1 uncultured Hyphomicrobiales bacterium
GCGGTCCGGGCCAGCCAGGAGACCAGCCCGCCGGATCCATGATCGTGCGCGTCGTCCTCCGCGATCGCCGCCCCGCGCCCCAGCGCCAGCAGCGCCGCGCGCTCGGACGGCGGCAGCAGCTGCAGCCGCGACAGCCGCGTCTGCGGCGCCGTCGCCGCGCAGACCAGCAGCGCCTCGTAGCGCCGAAGAAGCCCCTCGATCGTGTCCTCGTCAAACAGCTCGGCGCTGTATTCGAGCGAGACCGCAAGCGCGTCGGCGGCTTCCGTCACCGCCATGGTCAGATCGAACTTGGCGCCGCCGTTATAGGCGCCGAGCGGCCGCACAAGGGTCTGCCCCAGCACCAGCTCGGTTTCGAGCGCGCGCTGATGCACGAACATCGCCTGGACCAGCGGCGGCCGGCTCACGTCCCGCTCCGGCTGCAACGCCTCCACCAGCCGCTCGAACGGCAGTTCCTGGTGGTCATAGGCGCCAAGCGCCACCTGCTTCACCTCTTGCAGCAGGTCGCGGAAGCTCGGGTCGCCCTGCATCCGCAGGCGCAGCGCCAGCGTGTTGACGAAGAAGCCGATCAAGGGTTCGAGCGCGGCCCGGTTGCGCTGGCTGATCACCGTGCCGACGGCGATGTCGCTCGCGCCGCTATGGCGCTGGAGCAGCGCGGCGAAGCCCGCCAGCAGCAGCATGAACGGGGTGACGCCCTCGGCCCGCGCCAGCGCGTCGAGCCTGGCCTTCAGGTCGGGCGCCAGCATCCGGGTACGGACCTTGCCGTCATGCGTCATCACCGGCGGGCGCGGCCGGTCGGCCGGCATCTCCAGCACCGGCAGGTCGCGCAACTGGTCGCGCCAGTAATCGAGGCAGGCGGCCGCGCGCGGGCCGTCGAGCTGCCGGCGCTGCCAGGCGGCATAATCGGCATATTGCAGCGTGAGTTCCGGCAATGCGGCTTCGTTCCCGGCGACGGCGGCGGCATAGAGCGCGCTGAGCTCGCGCAGCAGGATGGCGTAGGAGCCCGCGTCCGAGACGATGTGATGCATCGTCAGCAGGAGCTCGGAGGTTGTGTCCGTGAGTTGCAGCAGCGTCACCCGCAGCGCCGGCGCCCGGGCGAGATCGAACGGCGCGCGCGCCTCCTGCTCGCGCAACTGCAGCGCCGTGCGGGCCTGCGCCGCCTGATCCATCGCCCGCAGGTCGACCGTCTTGATCTTGAACGGCGGCTCCGCCGTGTCGAGGACGGCGCGCGGGCGTCCGTCCTCGGCGACGAAGCGGGTACGAAGAACGTCATGGCGGGCGATCACGCCGTCGAAGGCGCGGCGTAGGGCGGCGATGTCAACGGCGCCGTCAAGGCGGAACGCCTCGGCGACATTGTAAAGACCGCTGCCGCCGCTCCAGCGCTCCAGGAACCACAGCCGCTGCTGTCCATACGACAAAACCCCAGTCCCGCCGCCCAACAACGGATCGTCACATGCG
>CAZOOO010000423.1:0-1444 GCA_964581435.1 uncultured Hyphomicrobiales bacterium
TCTCGATGTGACCGCCGGTGATGTGGCCGAGCAGCGCGCCCAGCGCCGTGGTCGGCGGCGGGGCCTCGAGCGCGTGCGTCCGTGCATCGGCCGCGGCATAGAGTCCGGCGATCAGTCCGATAGCCGCGGATTCGACATAGCCTTCGCATCCGGTCATCTGTCCCGCGAAGCGCAGCCGCGGCTCGGCGCGCAGCCGCAACCGGGTGTCAAGGAGCTTCGGCGAGTTCAGGAACGTGTTGCGGTGCAGGCCGCCGAGGCGGGCGAACTCCGCGTTCTCAAGACCCGGAATGGTGCGGAAGATGCGGGTCTGCGCGCCGTGCTTCAGTTTGGTCTGGAAGCCGACGATATTGTAAAGCGTGCCGAGCCTGTTGTCCTGGCGCAACTGCACGACGGCGTAGGGCTTCACGGTGGGGTCATGCGGGTTGGTCAGGCCGACCGGCTTCATCGGACCGTGGCGCAGAGTTTCGCGGCCACGTTCGGCCATGACCTCGATCGGCAGGCAGCCGTCGAAGTAGGGGGTATCGGTCTCCCAGTCCTTGAAGTCGATTTTCTCGCCCTCAAGCAGCGCGTCCACGAAAGCATGATACTGCGCTTCGGTCAGCGGACAATTGATGTAATCGGCGCCGCTGCCGCCCGGACCGACCTTGTCATAGCGCGACTGGAACCAGGCTTTCGACATATCGATGGAGTCGCGATGGACGATGGGCGCGATCGCGTCGAAAAAGGCGAGTGCGGATTCGTCAGTCGATGCGCGGACGGCGTCGGCGAGGGGAGCCGAGGTGAGGGGACCCGTGGCGACGATGACGTTGCTCCAGTCCGCCGGCGGCAGGCCGGTGACCTCGGCGCGGCTGATTTCGATCAGCGGATGGTTGTCGAGAACTTCGGTGACCGCTGCGGAAAAGCCGTCTCGATCCACCGCCAGCGCGCCGCCGGCCGGAACCTGATTGGCATCGGCGCAGCGCATGATCAGCGATCCCAGCCGGCGCATTTCGGCATGCAAGAGTCCGACCGCATTGTTGAGAGCATCATCGGATCGGAATGAGTTTGAACAGACCAGCTCCGCCAGGCCGCCGGTCCGGTGCGCCGCCGTCATCCGCTGCGGTCGCATCTCGTGCAGCATCACTCGAACGCCCTGACTTGCGACCTGCCAGGCCGCTTCCGAGCCGGCCAGGCCGGCGCCGACGATATGGACGGTCGCGCGGGAGGATTCAACCTGTGTCATGGGACGAAGGGGTAGCGCGTTTTTGAGCCAAAAGGAACGCGCTAAAGTCTTTCACCGTTTCGCGGAACGATGAAAGACTTTAGCTTTTTGATTTGACGCGTCAGGATCGGCAATAACAATGAATATTTATTCATTGTTATTGCCGATCCTGCACTTTCAATGCTTGCCTAAGGCGCGTGGGGATTCACAATGAGTGTGAAGTGTGATTCACACTTTGGATGG
>CAZOOO010000424.1:0-1443 GCA_964581435.1 uncultured Hyphomicrobiales bacterium
CTCAAAATATTGGAATCGATCACGTTCATGATCTAGGTTCTTGATTTAGCGTGTTTTCTTCACGCGAGCAGGTCATCCAGCCTCGGGTCAGGCTTGAGGACATGGCTCGCTCGAACACGCCAAAGGTATTCAGTCCCGACATTTGATGGATTGGATCGATGATGAATCGATCAGGCTCTGGAAACGATCGCGAGTTGCATACGATACAACCGTGCCCGCCACGGCGAGCAAACGCCAGACTCGACCATGCCCCTAGATTGCGCGATTCCTACGGATGTTTTTGCCCTTGAACACGCCGAATCCGAGCTTCCGCGCCCTGTGACTGGGCCCGAATAAACAAACTCCTGAAATCCGCGATTGCAGCGGCGCCTGAAGACGAGGGTAGCCGCCTTCAGCCTGCCCCGCTACCGCGCTTATGGCTCTTCGGACGGTCTAGAAAAGATGATGAGCAAAAATCCGACCACAGCCATCGCCGCGCCGTAATAGACCCATTCGGTATGCCTGACTAGAATGCTATCGGCAGGATAGCTGTAAAAGCGGAAGCCCTGCCCCATAAAGCCCAGTCCGGCGATCAAGGTGATAACTCCAACTATTCTCAATAGAGCGTGCATTCTCAGGCGTTATCCCGGATTATTGAATGAGACAAAAAAGCGAGTGAGCTATACTATGCGGCTTCGGCCTTCGCTTCAACTCCATTTACGATAGGGAATTCTTCCACCCCGGTGAGGAAAGAGCCTGCTCTAGCGCTCAGAATGTCGGGGCGGTCCTGCTCCAGTGCATGTGCGGACTTTTTTGAACGTCCAGCCGTGCCCGCGAAGCCAGGCGCTCAAGGTGCTTCGGCTGATCTTCACAGACTGCTCGGCGGCAAGCCGTTCCACCCTCTCGTTCAGCCTGATGTCCTTGCGCTCCTCGATCAGTCCGACGATGAAGGCTTCATGCACATCGAGACTGGAAAAACGGCGACGACCTTGCAGGCGGGGCATCATCGCCGATCTTGGCCCGCGCAATCCATCGGATCGCGCTCGATATCCCAACCCCGAACCGGCCGCAGCCTGCCGCGCCGACATGCCCTCGTCCGACGCCTTCACGACACGCGACCGACGCTCCCCGCTCAATGCCTCTCCCATCATTCTCCTCCTTCGAGGCGGACGTTGAATCAGCACAGAGCCAAAACGTCACATCACAATCGATTCATCAGTCACAGGACGCGTTCTAGTCTAATTCGCGCTCATAGGTGCTCAAGACCCTGGCGGGTAGATCGCACTTCTACTGGCGTAGCAAATTCGCACATCCATCGGACAGCGATTGCGGCCCGATCGGTTTGGTGAGCGTCAGCGGGTCGAGCCGCGGACATTGATGATGGATCAACATTGTTGGGGCATTGGCGCGCACTAAGGCGCGTGGGGATTCATCTTGAATTAATGACGGCGGCGGCGAGATAGA
>CAZOOO010000425.1:0-1430 GCA_964581435.1 uncultured Hyphomicrobiales bacterium
CCAGCCAGGACGTCATCACCAAGGACAACGCGGTGGTGAAGGTCGATGGCGTGGTCTATTTCCAGGTGCTGGATGCGGCCAAGGCGGCCTACGAGGTGGCGCAACTGGAAATCGCCATCCTCAACCTGGTGATGACCAACATCCGCACCGCGATCGGCTCGCTCGATCTGGACGAGTCGCTGTCCAAGCGCGACGAGATCAACACCAAGGTGCTGCATGCAGTGGATCAGGCCACGCACCCGTGGGGTCTGAAGGTCAACCGCATCGAACTGAAGGACATCCAGCCGCCGCGCGACCTGGTGGACTCGATGGCGCGGCAGATGAAGGCCGAGCGCGAGAAGCGCGCCAACATCCTGGAAGCCGAAGGGTTCCGGCAGGCCGCCATCCTCAAGGCCGAGGGCGAGAAGCAGTCGAAGATCCTGGAGGCCGAAGGCGAGCGCGAGGCCGCGTTCCGGCAAGCCGAGGCGCGCGAGCGCCTGGCCGAGGCGGAAGCCAAGGCCACCGAAATGGTGTCCAACGCGATTGCCAGCGGCAACGTGCAGGCGATCAACTACTTCATCGCGCAGAAATACATCGAGGCGTTCAAGAGCCTGGCCGAGGCCCCGAACCAGAAATTCGTGATGATGCCGATGGAGTCGGCCGGCATCATCGGCTCGCTGGGCGGCATCGCCGAATTGGCCAAGGAGGCGCTGGCCGGTGCTTCCGCCGCCAGGCCGGTGGCCGTGAAGCAGGGGAGCTGAGCCATGCGTTGGGATGTCTTTGCCTGGGCGGCGTTCGCGCTGCTGTTGATCGCGGCGGAAGTGCTCGCGCCGGGGGCGTTCATGCTGTGGCTGGGGTTTGCGGCGGCGGCGGTCTTCCTGCTGACGTGGCTGCTGCCGGGGATTCCGGTGCTGGCGCAGGTGGCCGGGTTCGTGGTGCTCGGCTTCGCCTCCATCCAGATCTACCGCACGTGGTTCCGCCAGCGCGAACGTCCCAGCGACCAGCCGGCGCTCAACAAGCGCACCGCCGCGCTGGTGGGGCAGGTGGTGCCGCTGGAACGCGCCATCGTGGAGGGCCGCGGCCGGGTGCAGATCGCCGATGCCTACTGGGACGTCGCCGGCCCGGAACTGCCGGCGGGCAGCCATGTGCGCATCGTCGGCGCCGATGCCATGACCCTGCGCGTGGAGCCGGCCTGAGCGGCCGCTTTCCATACCCGGGCGCAGGGGTGCGCCGCACGGCGCGCGGCTCTGGGATAATGCCCGTCCCCCACGCAGGCACACCCCGATGACCCACAAGACCATCCTCAACGACACCCACCGCGCGCTTGGCGCCAAGATGGTGGACTTCGGCGGCTGGGACATGCCGATCCACTACGGCTCCCAGCTCGACGAACACCACCAGGTGCGCCGCGACGCCGGCATGTTCGACGTCAGCCACATGACCGTGGTCGA
>CAZOOO010000426.1:0-1418 GCA_964581435.1 uncultured Hyphomicrobiales bacterium
CCCGGGCCGGCGGTCCTGGCGGTGCTGCCAGCCCTGGCCTTGTTGTCCGCCCTGCCGGCGGTTATTGGGGTGCGTTGGGGGTTGTAGGTTTTCGCCGCTGCGGTCGCCTAACCGCCGCCGCCGCCGCCGCCCGCTCCGGCTCCCATGCAGCCTGCCTCCTACGGCGACGTCACCGTTCGGCCGATCGCGCAGAAGCCGACGCTGTTCCCGGATCACGATCCCGCGCCGCGTGAGCAGCACGAGCCGCCGCCGCCGGAAAACTTCATCCCGCAGCCGGCCGAACGCGCCCCGGTCCGGGTCCCGCGGATGCCGAGGATGGAGGAACTGCCGATGCCGGCGCAGAACGAAATCCGTCAGGCGCGGGGCGAGGTCGACGGAGAGCATCCGCAGAAGGGGCGGCTGTCACTGTTGCAGCGTCTGGCCAATGTCGGCCTCGGCCGGCGCGATCAGGACGCCGAGCCTCCTATCGCGGGTCGCGACGCCGGGCCGGCCATGACGCAGATGCCTCCATTGCCGGAGCGCCGGCCGCAGCGCAGCGTCGCCGAGCAGATGGGCCATGAGCCGGTATCCGAATACGCACGCCGTCCGCCACCGCAAGGATTGGATTCTCACGGCCGCCCGGCTCCTGTTACGCCCGCCCCGCAGGGCGATGATCACCTTGATATCCCCGCTTTTCTTCGCCGCCAGGCGAACTGAAGCTTGTAACAAACTGTAATCTGAAACGGGCTCCGTCCTTGCAGGCCGGAGCCCGTTTCAGTTGTGAATTCTTCATGTTTGGAGGATACAGCAAGGTACTGGAATTTAATAAAAAATTAATGAATTCGTACGTTGATTCAGGATCGCTCCCGCTCCACAAATTTGATTAACAAGCGGCGTGATTGCGGCGGAGATGGGGTAACAATTAGTAAAGAAGCGTGAGTTGGCGCGCTTTGGGACTGTCGGTATGTTTTGGGCGTGACTTTGGGGATCACGAATCGATTCGAGCCTTTCATGCTCGGATCCGGCGTTCGGGATAAGTCACTTGGGCCAGGTTTTATGAGATTCAATCGCCAGACGACGCTTCGTTCGCGAGCCACCGTGACGGGTGTCGGCGTTCATTCCGGACTGCCGGTCAATTTGACCCTTGGACCTGCCTCGATCGATGCGGGTTTTATTTTCGTCCGTACCGGTTCCGATGGAACTGAACGTCGGGTGCGAGCTGCGGTGAAATCGGTCACATCGACCAAGCTTGCCACTGTCCTGGGCGACCAGCAAGGCTCTCTTGTCTCCACCGCCGAACACGTTCTTGCTGCACTGCGGGGCCTTGGCGTCGACAATGCCACCATCGAACTCGACGGACCTGAAGTGCCGATCATGGACGGCAGTTCGGCGGCGTTCGTCGCCGCGATCGATCAGGCGGGTATTGTCGAGCAGTCGGC
>CAZOOO010000427.1:0-1369 GCA_964581435.1 uncultured Hyphomicrobiales bacterium
CCGGAATGCTCTACCACATGAGCATCACGCCAAACGCAAACGTCTATCATAATACGGACAGCTTCCCGCTGCGGCTGACCGCTCCGTTCGCGGCTGATGCATTCGTGGCCGCAGTGCAGAAGGTGGCCGCGCGTCATCCCGCCTTGCGGACCTCCTTCGCGATGACGGGCTTTAGCGTGCCGCTGCAACTCGTGCATCGGCATGCATGCCTCGACGCCGCGATGCGGGACCTGCGCGCGCTGACGCCCGCGCAGCAGCGCGCCGAACTTGCCGCCTTGATGCAGCGCGAGCGCGACAAGCGTTTCGAGCTGTCAAGGCCGGGCCTGTTGCGCTTCACCGTCCATGTGCTGGACGACCTGCTCATCCAGGTCAGCGTCACCGAATGCCATGCCATCCTCGACGGCTGGAGCTGGCACGCGACCATCGTCGAGATCGTCCGCGAATTCACAGCGCGATCGTCAGAGCCTACAGGTCTCGAACCGCGCCCGCACGACGACGGAGCGATCTTCCGCGACTATGTGGCGCGCGAACAACGGCTGCTCGCCTCGCCCGAATGCGCCGACTTCTGGCGCCGCGAACTCGACGGCGCGCCTTTCCTCGACATCGGCGGCGGCGCCGCGGATGCGCTGACGCCGCCCAAGATCGGAATCGTATCGATCGCGATTCCGTCCGGGATCGCGGAGCAATTGCGCCAACGCGCCCGCAGCGCGGGACTGCCGCTCAAGAGCCTGTTCCTCGCCGCCCACGTGCGGACGATGGCGCAATTCTCGGGCGAGACCGACATCGTCACCGGCGTGCAGATGAACGGCCGTCCCGAAGGGCCGCGAAGCGCCGACACCCGCGGGCTTTTTCTCAACTCGGTGCCATTGCGTGCAAGGCTGGGGCCGGGCAGCTGGATCGATCTCGCGCGGCAATGCTTCGAGCGGGAACGGCAGGTCCATCCCTTCCGGGCCTATCCGCTGACCGAGATCCAGGCGATCACGACCGGACGACCGCTCTTTCCGGTGCTGTTCAACTATCTCGACTTCCACGTGCTCAGCGAACTCGGCGACGGCATCGCGATGGGCGAGGGAAGCCGCGCCGAAGCCACCGAATTCATGCTGCTCGTACATGCCCGACCGAACCGACTCGACCTCGATTTCAACACCGGGTCGTTGCAGGCGGAACGCGTCGAGGCGATGGCCGCCACGCTGCTCGCCTGCCTGACGGCGATGGCGGAGCAGCCCGATGCCGCGCATGAGACCGCGCAATTGCTGCCTGACACGCAGCGCGCGGCGCTGCTGGCGCTGGGGCGCGGGGCGGCGATCGCGGAGGACGACGCGCACGATCATGGATCCGGCGGGCTGGTCTCCTGGCTGGCCCGGACCGC
>CAZOOO010000428.1:0-1353 GCA_964581435.1 uncultured Hyphomicrobiales bacterium
CGCGGTCTGGCGGTGTCCTACGATCGCATCGGCGACGTGCTGATGGCTCAGGACAATATGGCCGATGCGCTGAGCTCCTTCCAGGACCAGTTCGCGATTGCCGAGCGGCTGGCGCGGATCGATCCGGGCAACGCAGGCTGGCAGCGTGACCTGTCCGTATCCTACGAAAAAGTAGGCGACGTGCAGATGGCGCAAGGCAACCTGCCCGATGCGCTGAAATCATATCGCGCGGGACTTGCGATCCGGGAGCGGCTGGCGCGCAACGATCCCGATAACGTCGGCTGGCAGCGCAGCCTGTCGGTGTCGCACGATTGTATCGGCGACGTGCTGGAAGCACAGAGCGAAGCGGACGAAGCGCTGAAAGCCTTCCGCCAAGGGCTTGAAATCAGGAAACGGCTCGCGCAGCGTGATCCAACCAACGTCGGCTGGCAGCGCGACCTGACGGTATCTTACGATCGTATCGGCGACGTGCTGGAATCGCAGGGCAATCTGGAAGAGGCCGAGAAGTCCTTCCGTGAAGGGCTTGCGATCATGGAGCGGCTGTCGCTTGCCGATCCCGGCAACGTCGATCTGCAGCGCGGTGTTGCTGTGAGCCAAGGGCACCTGGCGGAGATGTATCGCCGGTCCAACGACCACAATAACGCGCTGGCTGCGCTGCGGCAGGGACAAGCTGCCATGGAACGGGTTGTCATGCGCGCACCCGACAATGCCGGCTGGAAAAAAGATCTGGACTGGTTCACCGAACAGATCGCGACCTTGACGGATTAATCGGTTCGCCTGCTGATAAACGAAGATGAGTGCACCGTGCTCCGCAGTTGTGTGCCGGAGATCAGCCGCGCGCGGCGTTTGGAGCGCCCGATGAGTTTCTGCGCCGCGTCAAGTTCGATTCGCCTGTGACACTTCGTCTCGACATTGCGCCATATTCAGATATCTGATATGCATTTGAGCGATAGCGGCACCGCCTGCTCGGCGGCGACCGGAAAAATCAAATGCAGGGGGAAACGCAATGGCCGATTATGCGAACGCCAGCGTTGTAATCGAAACGGTGCCGCCATCCGATATGGGTGCCGCGATCGCGGCGGATGCCGCCAAGAAAGCCAAGTACGGCACCATTCACCTACTCGTTCGCGGCTTCTTGTGCACACCCTTTCTGGCCTATGGGGCCAGCGTCGTATTCGCCATGGTCGCGGCCGGCATACCGCTCGCGGTAGCCGGACTTGTCTTCCCGGCGGGATACATCACGTTGAGCTTCCTCGGCCTGGAGATGGCCACCGGTAGCTTCGCGACAATGCCGATCGGCATGTACGCCGGGACGGTCACGCCATTCCAGCTCATTCGCAACTGGTTCTGGAC
>CAZOOO010000429.1:0-1347 GCA_964581435.1 uncultured Hyphomicrobiales bacterium
TCGCCAAGGCCGGCAAGGTCGTGCTGCTGCCGCATATGGGCTCGGCCACCATCGAGGGCCGCGTCGAGATGGGCGAGAAGGTCATCATCAACATCCGCGCCTTCCTCGACAACCACAAGCCGCCGGACCGTGTGCTGCCGAGCATGTTGTGAGGGCGGGCAGCAGATCGCCGCAAACGCGCGTGCGTCATGGCCGGACTTGTTCCGGCCATCCACGTCTTGCTTGAAACGATGACGGACAGAAGACGTGGATGCCCAGGCATGGCGGGTCATATGGACCGTTTCCCCGGCCCTCGCCTTATCGTCAGCAATATGCGCCTAAATCCGTGATGGTCGGATGATCGCCGTTGAGCGGGTTCGACGGATCGCGTCTGTAATTCAGCGTCTCGAACCGCATCGCGCGCGCATCCACCATCAACAAGCGCCCGACCAGCCCCTCGCCGAATCCGACGATCTCGCGGATCACCTCCAAAGCCGTCATCGAGCCGAGCACGCCGGCCAGCGCGCCGAGAATGCCCGCCTGCTGGCAGCTCGGCACCGTGCCCTCGGGCGGCGGTTCGGGAAACAGGCAACGATAGGTCGGATTGAACTCGCCGTCGGCATTTTTCTCGTGGGCGCGGATCGTCGTCAGCGTGCCGTCGAACACCCCGAGCGCGGCGGTCACCAGCGGCTTCTTCGCCAGATAGCACGCATCCGCGACCAGATAGCGCGTGGCGAAATTGTCCGATCCGTCCGCGACGATGTCGTAGTCCGCCAGCAGCGCCATCGCGTTCGACGCATCCAGCCGCATGTGGTGCGCGCGGAACGCGACGTGCGGGTTGAGCGCGCGGATCTTATTCGCGGCGCTCTCGACCTTGGGACTGCCGATGTCGGGTGTCGCGTGAATGATCTGGCGCTGCAAATTCGACAGCGTCACCACGTCGTCGTCGATCACGCCGAGCGTGCCGACGCCCGCAGCCGCCAGATACATCAGCGCCGGCGCGCCGCGGCCGCCGGCACCGATCATCAGCACGCGCGCGTTGCGCAACGCGTTCTGGCCGGGGCCGCCGACCTCGCGCATCACGATGTGCCGGGCATAGCGTTCGAGTTCGTCGGCGTTCAGCATTGTCCTGCCGTTCTCTCCGTCAATCAAATGCGGCACGCAGGCCGGAACACCGGCGGCCGCTGTTGCCGGCAAGGCGGATGTGTTTCAATATAGCGTTTTCGAGCGAAGTGGAATCCGGTTCGCGTGAACAAGCCGCGTCAAATTAAGAAGCTAGAGTCCTTCATCGTTTTCATGAAACGATGAAGGACTCTAGTGGAGTGGATTTGACATTCGCTACCCAGTTTGCATCGAACGCGAGAAGCG
>CAZOOO010000430.1:0-1336 GCA_964581435.1 uncultured Hyphomicrobiales bacterium
GATAGCTCGCGATCATGGCGCTGACGCTGGCCGGCATCATCGCGACGCTCTGGCCGATGGCGATCAGACTGCGGTTCTCATACCAGTGCGCGACCAGCGTCCGCACCGCGTGGCGCAGCACGTCAGGAACATCAGAAGCGGCTTCGCCGAATCCGATCTCGACATCGAGCTCGATGCCGGCGCTGGCGCGTCCCGGAAACACCCAGACGGATGAAACGATCACGCCCGCCGCCTTGTCGAGAACGAACGTTTCAACGTCGACCGGCGTGGCGATCCCCGCGGAGTTGTAGACGCGTGCCGCGGTGAGCGCCCGCAGCGGTCCCCTGCCCGGCTCGATGCGGCCGTCTTTCGGCCACCGGTCCAGCACGAAGCGCCAGGTCTGCGCGATCAGAGCGCAACGTGTCATCGCCTCGACATGGCTGCGCGCCGCCGCGATCAGCGAAGCGATGACCGTATCATCGTCATCGTTCTCGGCGCGCAGGAAACTCTTGGCCTCCTCGACCGACCAGGGTTCGACCGCAGGGCCGGTCAGAAGTATCGACGGCATTGGATGTCCTCGCTGTGACGATGCATAGGTTGACAGAGACGCGACGCGATGGCTCACATCGCTGCATGATTCAGAAATTCATCCGCGCGCTCGCGGCCGTGACGATGCTGGCGGCGGCGCAACCTGCCCTCGCCATGGTCGGCGGCGGCAGCGCGCCCTCGCCTGCGTTGGCGAACGCGGTCGTCACCATCGTGGGCTCGCAGGGCAATTCCTGCACCGGCACGCTGATCGCGCGCGATATCATTCTCACCGCCGCGCACTGCATCGCGCCCGGCGTCACCACCAAGATGGTGGACTACAGAAGCCGGCCGCCGCGCCTGCTCGATATCAAGCGCGTGGCCGCACATCCGCAGTTCAATCCGCAAAGCCTGCTCGCGCACCGCGCCACCGCCGACGTCGCGCTGTTGCAACTCGCCACGCCGCTCGCCGTGCAACCGGCCCGGATCGGCGGTGCGCTGATGCCGATCAACGTCGGTCAGCGCCTTACCGTCGTCGGCATGGGCGTGGCGGCCGCCGGCGACGGCCGCAGCGGCGGCGTGGCGCGGGCCGCGAGTCTTGCGGTGACGGGACAGCCCGGCACGCTGCAGATCCGTTTAGTGGACCCGGCAACGAATAATGCGCGCGCGGGGCTCGGCGCCTGCACCGGCGATTCCGGCGGGCCCGTCTTTCTTGACTCGAGCGGCGGCTCCGTCATCGTCGGCGTGGTGAGCTGGTCGACGGGCGCGAACAATGCATCAGGCTGCGGCGGCCTCACCGGCGTCACGCCGCTCGCGCTCTACCGCGACTGGA
>CAZOOO010000431.1:0-1322 GCA_964581435.1 uncultured Hyphomicrobiales bacterium
GTCACGTAACGCGACGCGGAGCCGATGCACGTATCGTAATCGCCGGCCTGATAGGATGCATAAGCCGACATCAGCAGCGACTTCCGCGCCCATTCCGAATACGGGTGCTCGCGGTCGACCTCGTCGAATTTCTTCGTGGCCGCCTTGAGGTCTTGCTGTTTGTTCATCAGGAACAAGCCCTCGTTGTAGAGCTTGTCCGCCGGTTCATCGCTGAAGGTCTCTTCATCCTTCGCCGTGAACTTGTCCAGCAGCGGTCCGGTCCCGCAGCCGGCCACGGTAACGGCGGCAAGCGCAAGGCAGGCGGCGAGCCGGAATCTGCGGCCAAGCCGACCACGAGCGGCGCGATCCGAGAACCCGCTCAATCCGAGCGCCATACGCTTAGCCCACATCGATGACAATCCGACGTCCGTCATACGGAGATCCAGACACTAGAGCATTTTCGCTTCTGATTGAATCAGAAGCGAAGCTCAAGATGTTGTTTTGACGCGTTTTCTTCACGCGAACCGGTTTCTATCCCCGGGTCAAGCCCGAGGACTTGCTCCGCCCGAAAACGCCATAGCAAAACAGAAATGCGCTGCCTTCTACCGCGCCCCGTTTAGCCGAAAAAAATAGCCGTCCACCAACGGGGTAAGCAGGTATTTCGCCGGGATTAAGGCGAAACGCCGGGCGCGATCCCGGGCCGGGATCGGCCTCTCAGGACACGTTGGGACCGTAGGCGGCAACCATGCCGCCAACCATGCCGCCGACCACTTCACCCTGACTGCGCGGACGCGGAGCCGGCTGATCCTCAACCACCCGCCACGCGGTCCGATCGGCCATCAGAGCCGTGAGAACCGCGTGGTTGAGCTTGTGCCCGCCGCGCGCCGAGCGATAGCTGCCGATCAGCGGCAGCCCCGCGAGCGCCAGGTCGCCGATCGCATCGAGAACCTTGTGTCGCGCGCACTCGTCGGCGTAGCGCAGGCCGCCGATGTTCAACAGGCGCTCGTCATCGAACACCATGGAGTTCTCCAGTGACGCCCCCAGCGCGAAACCCGCGCTCCGGAGTCTGGCGACATCGTTCATGCAGCCGAAGGTCCGGGCCCGGCTGATTTCACGGCGAAAGCTTTCGGGATTGAGATCGATGGAATAGTCCTGATGGCCGATCACCGGATTGGCGAAATCTATCTCGACCTCGATGCGAAAACCGCGCTTGTTAGGCCGCAGTTCGCCGAACGCCTCATCCTTCTTAACCCGGACCGGTTTCAAGATCTGGATGAAGCGGCGCGCCGCCGACTGCTCGACAATACCCGCCTGATCGATCGCGGCGACGAACGCCGCCGAAC
>CAZOOO010000432.1:0-1313 GCA_964581435.1 uncultured Hyphomicrobiales bacterium
AACTAACAGAGATGGCGGCAAATTTAATGCACCGAACGATCCTTATGAATTTCGCTATTCATTCCGCAACAAGGAATCGTTGATTGATAACCCACCGGGATTTACAATCAATACCTCAAATCAATCATCAGTACCATCTTCAAAAACGCAGTAAGTCAATTCAAATCAGGGGTCTGATAATGTTGCTTCCCCTCTTGCCGGAAAAACTTTTGAAGGCACTACTTTAGAAAAAAGCGGGTCTGGTAATATGCAGTTCAAAACCGGAGGATACTGGACATGGCAATATCATTTCAACAACGATGGCACCTATCGTTTTGTGTATGTAGCTGCATCACATTTTAATGAAACAAAATTATTGCAATACGAAACGGGCACCTATACAGTTCAGGGAAACCAAGTTACTATTTCACCAAGTGAAGGTGCAAACGAAGAATGGAGTAAAATCGGCAAAACATCCAACGGCAACAGTGATGTGAGCAACCGTGCCATTAATGATACTTGGAATAAGAAGCTAAAAACATCTAACAGGAAATTAGAGAATGTTAGCTATCCCTTTTCTATTCAATATTTAGATGCCAATAAAGCCAACACCCTGATGCTTCAGCACCATAATGCTACCGAGCGTGACGGAAGCCCGGGATGGGACGACAGTAGCTATTACTACGAAGTCAGCTCCGGAAAATCGCGTGTCGTGCTTCCGCAAGGGTTTTAATGTTTTTTTGCCAAAGATGCACAGACAAAGTTTTAAAAAGCATCAAATTACTTAAAAAAATTAAGTAGGTAGAAACAAATACTTTTTATCTGTGCATCTGTGTCTAACCTTATTTGTTGTGACATGCAGATACCAAAAATCATCTTTTTTAATGAGGTGAGTTCAGTTGTCAGCTAGTTAGTTTTACACTTTCTGACATAGCCAACTTATTGTATTAAACGAAAATTGAAAACAGAAATAGCAAGAGCTATCAAACCATATCAAAATTCAAAGCAAATGAAACTGAACAAAAACTTATTGTTGCTCAATCTGGCTTTGTTATCCTGCATTATCACAGGCAGAGGATCTATACAAGGAACCGGAATGTTTAATTAAAATAAACTCAGAAACAAAATCATGAAAAAGTTAGTATCAATAGTAGTTTTTACAATTGCAGTTGTTTGTACTTGCTTTTCGCAATCCAAAAAGATAACTGCACCACAGGTACCATGCAATAATAGTGCGGATGATGTAGCCGGCATTTATACCAACCACAACAATACCAAGTATGGACCTGTTAGTTTAAAAGGCAATGCAGCTGAAAAAGCTGCTATGATGAAAA
>CAZOOO010000433.1:0-1306 GCA_964581435.1 uncultured Hyphomicrobiales bacterium
AAGACGGTGCGCCCGCGGGTGTGGATCAATGCCTCCGACATCTACAGCCGCACGCCCTTTGTCTTCGATGTGACCACGTTCAGCGCGATGTGCAGCGACCTCGCGTCCTATCCGCTGGCAAACGCGGTGGCGGCGTCGGCGGCGGTGCCTGTCGCGTTCGCGCCGGTGGTGATCCAGACCTTTCAGGGCCGATGCAAGGATCCGCTGCCGGCCTGGGTCGTGAAGGCGCGCGACAATCGCAACGCGCCGCCGATGCTGAGCGCCTTTGCGAAAGCGATCAGCCGCTATCATGACGGCGAAATTCCCTACATCAAGCTGCTCGACGGCGGTTTGGTCGACAACTACGGCCTGTCCGGTTTCACCCTTGCGCTGCTGTCGGCGCACGCGCCCTATGAACCGCTGTCACCCGAGCAGGCCGTCAAAATTCGGCGCGGACTGGTTGTGGTCGTGGATGCCAAGACCGGCCTTTCAGGCAACTGGATCAATACCATTGAAGGTCCAAGCGGCGTCGACCTGGTCAAGGCGGCGGCGAATACCGCGATCGATGCCAGCGTCGGCGCGGTTTACACCGCCTTCGAGCGCACCATGGGTGACTGGCAGGCGGCCCTGATCCGTTGGCGTTGTGGTCTGTCGGCGGCGGAGCGCGCCCGGTACGGCGCGCGTCCGGGTTGGAACTGTCACGATCTGAAATTTTTTGTAGGCCGGGTCGGCTTCGATCAACTCGATTCCGCGCGCGCCGCCCGCCTCGAGAACGTTCCGACCAGATTTCACTTGCCGCAGCAGCAGGTGGACGATGTGATCGCCGCCGGACGCGACGCATTGCGGGCGAGTCCTACTTTCCGCGCGTTTACCGGTAGCAAGTGAGCGGGCGCAAGCGGCCGACTCAATTGATTCGGACGGGGGTTTCCCCGTCGCAACCTCCGGGGTAAAAACCGCGCATGAACGCACCCGTCAAACCGTCAAACCTGATCAAGGGCGCCACCGGCGAGTGGGAGATCGTGATCGGGCTCGAAGTCCACGCCCAGGTCACATCCAACGCAAAGCTGTTCTCCGGCGCCTCCACCGCCTTCGGCGGCGAACCCAACAGTCACGTCTCGCTGGTCGACGCCGCGATGCCCGGAATGCTGCCGGTCATCAACGAGGAATGCGTTCGCCAGGCGGTGCGCACCGGATTGGGGCTGAACGCCCGGATCAACCTGCGCTCGGTGTTCGACCGCAAGAACTATTTCTATCCCGACCTGCCGCAGGGCTATCAGATCAGCCAGTACAAGTCGCCGATCGTCGGCGAGGGCGAGGTCGTGGTCGA
>CAZOOO010000434.1:0-1304 GCA_964581435.1 uncultured Hyphomicrobiales bacterium
TTGCAGGAAACCCCTGCCGCAACGGGATGCAAATGTTAGAATCGGACCACTAGCCAGCAGCGTGCCAGCCTCCGGCATGCATCCGGTAAAGATTTTCGATCTCGTCGACGATCTTGAGAAACCCCTCCGGCGTCTACGCACTGAGATTCACCTCGGTGCCATTCTGGACTTTAGCGGAAGCAATCTTGGTCTCACGCATTGCGACGAACAGGCATGCCGGAGGAGGTTGTCGCGCGCGTTGACGAGGCCTTTCAAATCGCCGTAAAGAAGCGCGCTGAAGATATTGGATAGCAAAGCGGTAGCAAACGCGGTCTCAGCCTCTGACCAGGGCGAGAATTTATCCAATAAATTCAATGGTTTGGAGAGGTGGCAGAGTGGTCGAATGCACCGCACTCGAAATGCGGCATAGGTGCAAGCCTATCGGGGGTTCGAATCCCTCCCTCTCCGCCAGTCTGTCTTTTGCCATAAGCGTTCTCAATGGGTTAGGTCGTTACGAGGTCGCCGTGTATCGGCTCGCCCGTCTGGCCGTATCGCTGCCGTTACAGGGTCAGGGACTTGGCGGCGATCTTTTGCTGGCGGCAGGCGCAAGGGCGCTTGCCGTAGCGGCACAGGTCGGCGGGGTGGCGCTGGCAATCGACGCCAAGGACGAGAAGGCCGTGCGTTGGCATGAGCGTTTCGGCGCAATGCCGCTGCTCGACAGCAGCCCGCTTAGCCTGATCCTGCCATTCAAGACCATTATCGACGCTCTGGACGCCGCGCAGAGCGAATGACCGATCAGGAGAAGGAGCAATAAGAATGATCCGCATAAACGCGCTGTTTATCAAAGACCTCGCCATCAAGACCCATCGCGGCCAGCGCGGGCGCGTGGAGGCTGGAAAGGCCGGCAGCGGCAAGGCCGCTTATGGCTATCGCGTTGTCCACTAGCTCGACGCCAACGGCGATCGGTTGCAATAGGAGCGCCTCCAGTGTTCTGTCTGCCCTCCTGTGGTTGAGGTCAGGAGCGGTTTGTAGGAAAATGGATTTGATCCTAAGACGTCGTCGAATGTGCCGGCTCGCGCGGATCGGTCGTCCTGTCTTTCGAAAAACTGATGGCGCAGGACGCGACGCCATTGCCGATTACCGACCCCGACATGACTCGTTTCTGGATATTGTTGCAGGAAGCCATCGGCGTCGTTCTAAAGTGCTTCCAATGTATGCGCGGCGGCGAGATCTTTGTGCCGAAGTTGCCGTCGATCCGGATCGTCGACCCAGTGGTCCGATTCTAACATTTGCATCCCGTTGCGGCAGGGGTTTCCTGCAAATGT
>CAZOOO010000435.1:0-1299 GCA_964581435.1 uncultured Hyphomicrobiales bacterium
ACGGCATGAACGCGACCAGCACGTTGCGGCCGAGCGCGAGTTCGCCGAGATCGGTCGACGGACCGTCGGCGATGATGTCGCCTTTCCTGACGATGTCGCCGACCTTCACCAGCGGACGCTGGTTGATGCAGGTCGACTGGTTCGAGCGCTGATACTTCATGAGACGGTAGATATCGACGCCCGACTTGGTCGGATCGAGATCTTCCGTCGCGCGGATGACGACGCGGGTGGCGTCGATCTGGTCGATCACCCCCGAGCGGCGCGCGGCGATCGCCGCGCCGGAGTCGCGCGCAACCACGCCTTCCATGCCGGTACCGACGAACGGCGCCTCGGCGCGCACCAGCGGCACCGCCTGTCGCTGCATGTTCGAGCCCATCAGCGCGCGGTTGGCGTCGTCGTTCTCCAGGAACGGGATCAGCGCCGCGGCGACCGAGACGAGCTGCTTCGGCGACACGTCCATGAAGTCGACCTTGTCCGGCGTCACCGGCAGCACTTCGCCGGCATGACGGCAGACCACGAGATCCTCGGTGAAGCGGCCACGGGCGTCGAGCGGCAGGTTGGCCTGCGCGACGTGATAGCGCCCCTCCTCCATCGCCGAGAGATAGACCACCTCGTCGGTGACGCGGCCGTCCTTCACCTTGCGGTACGGCGTCTCGACGAAACCGTATTTGTTGACGCGCGCGAACGTCGCGAGGGAGTTGATGAGGCCGATGTTCGGACCTTCCGGCGTCTCGATCGGACAGATGCGGCCGTAATGCGTCGGATGCACGTCGCGCACCTCGAAGCCAGCGCGCTCGCGCGTCAGACCGCCCGGCCCGAGCGCCGACAGACGGCGCTTGTGGGTGATCTCCGACAGCGGGTTGGTCTGATCCATGAACTGCGAGAGTTGCGACGATCCGAAGAACTCGCGCACCGCAGCCGCCGCGGGCTTGGCGTTGATGAGGTCCTGCGGCATCACGGTGTCGATGTCGACCGAGGACATCCGCTCCTTGATGGCCCGCTCCATGCGCAACAGGCCGACGCGATACTGGTTCTCCATCAATTCGCCGACCGAGCGCACGCGACGGTTGCCGAGGTGGTCGATATCGTCGATCTCCCCCTTGCCGTCGCGCAGGTCGACCAGCGTCTTGATGACCGCCAGGATATCTTCCTTGCGCAGCGTGCGATAGGTATCCGGCGCATCGAGGTCGAGGCGCATGTTCATCTTGACGCGTCCGACAGCGGACAGGTCGTAGCGCTCGGCATCGAAGAACAGCGACTGGAACATGTTCTGCGCCGAATCCAGCGTCGGCGGCTCGC
>CAZOOO010000436.1:0-1295 GCA_964581435.1 uncultured Hyphomicrobiales bacterium
CGTGCTCGGCATCGCCGATGTCGGCCGCAACGACAATTTCTTCGACCTCGGCGGCCATTCGCTCAAGGCCACGCAGACGATCTCGCGCATCCATGAGCATTTCCGCATCAGGCTGCCGCTGAGCAGCCTGTTCGAAGCACCGACGGTGGCGGAACTGGCGCAACTCATCGCCACGGCCAAGCCGCAGGACGACGGTCCGGCGCCGCACCTGCGGTCGGCCCGGTCAGGCATCGGCCGGCGGCGGCCCTGGAGCACGGGAGCGCAGGCATGAGCCAGGAGCAAGCCGCGCCGGCCTCGATCACGCAGCAGCGCATCTGGTTCTTCGAGCGGATGCATCCGGGCACAACAGCCTATAACGTGCCGTGGCTGGTGCATCTCGCCGGGCCGCTCGATGTGGTCAGGCTAGGCGACGCCATCCACCGCGTCTGCGCGCGACACGAGGCGTTGCGGACGCGGTTTGCGATGCGCGGCGAGAGCCTGATGCAGATCGTCGAGCCGACATCCCGCGTCGAACTGCGGATCGAAAGCGGGCTGCGCCCCGAAGCGATCGCGCCCCGGCTGCAGGAGGCCGCGCGGCAGCCGTTCGACCTCACCGGCGGCGCGCTCATGCGCGCGCTCGTGATCAGCGCCGACGCGAAGCACCATCACCTGCTGCTGGTCCTTCATCACCTGATCACGGACGGGTGGTCGATGAGCGTGATCGCCCGCGAACTGGCGGCGATCTATCGCGGCGAAGCGGTCGAGTTCCCCGAGCCGCTGCATCACATCGATTTTTCCGAGTGGCAGCGGCAACGCGCCGGCGAGAGCCGACAGGCGGCGCTGGACGCCTATTGGCTGGACGCGCTGCGAAGCTGCGAGACGTTGCGCCTTCCCGCCGATCATGCCGCGCCGGTGACGCGACGATTTACCGGCGGTTTGCATCCGTTCCGGCTGCCGGCCGGGTTGTCGCGCCGCATCGACGCGCTGGCGCGCGCCGAGCGGGTTACCCCGTTCATGCTGCTGCTCTCCGGCTTCGCGGCGCTGCTTGGACATTGGTCCGGACAGGAGCGCTTCGTGGTGGCCTCGCCGGTCTCGCTGCGCGACAGCCCCGAGGCCGAAGGCATCGTCGGGCCCTGTATCGATACGCTGCCGCTGCCGGCGCGCCTCGACGGCGACCCGAGCTTCCGCGACCTGCTGGCGCGAACACGGGCCGCCGTCCTTACCGCGCATGACCATCGCCCGGTGCCGTTCGAACGGCTGATGGAGGCGTTGCAGCCGGAGCGGGACGTGAGCCGGCCGCCGCTGGTCCAGGCGAT
>CAZOOO010000437.1:0-1284 GCA_964581435.1 uncultured Hyphomicrobiales bacterium
CGGGCACCTTTCATCCGGCGACCACGCTTCGCGCGCTGGGTCCGAAGCGCTGGAATGCGGCCTATGTGCAGCCCTCACGCCGCCCCAAGGACGGCCGCTACGGCGAGAACCCCAATCGCCTGCAACACTATTATCAGTTTCAGGTCATCCTCAAGCCGTCGCCGCCGGACCTCCAGGACCTCTATCTGAAATCGCTGGCCGCGATCGGCGTCGACAGCGCGCTGCACGACATCCGCTTCGTCGAGGACGACTGGGAAAGCCCGACGCTGGGCGCGTGGGGTTTGGGGTGGGAGTGCTGGTGCGACGGCATGGAAGTCAGCCAGTTCACCTATTTCCAGCAGGTGGCGGGTGTCGAATGCGCGCCGGTGGCGGGCGAACTGACCTACGGCCTGGAGCGTCTGGCGATGTTCGTGCAGGGCGTCGACCGCGTCTACGACCTCAACTTCAACGGCCGCGAGGGCGCGGAGAAAGTCACCTATGGCGATGTGTTTCTCCAGGCCGAGCAGGAATATTCGCGGCACAATTTCGAGCACTCCGACACCGCGATGCTGTTCGAGCAGTTCAGGATGGCCGAGAGCGCCTGCAAGACATATCTCGACGCCGGCTGGCGTGACGATCCGAAACAGCCCGGCCAGCGCGCGGCGCATCTGATGGCGCTGCCCGCCTATGACCAGTGCATCAAGGCCAGCCACGTCTTCAACCTGCTCGACGCGCGCGGCGTGATCTCGGTGACCGAGCGGCAAAGCTATATCCTGCGCGTACGCGAACTGGCGAAAGCCTGCGGCGAGGCGTGGCTGCATACCGAAGCTGGCGGCGTCTGAACAATGCCTGATCTTCTGCTCGAACTTTTCTCCGAGGAAATTCCCGCGCGCATGCAGGCGAAGGCGGCGGACGACCTGCGCAGGATGGTCACCGACAAGCTTGTCGCCGAGGGCCTCGTCTATGAGGGCGCGAAAGCTTTCGTCACGCCGCGCCGCCTCGCGCTCACCGTGCATGGCATTCCCGCGCGCCAGCCCGATCTCAAGGATGAGCGCAAGGGGCCGAAGGTCGGCGCGCCCGAGGCCGCGGTGCAGGGATTTCTGAAAGCCGCCGGGCTCAAATCGCTGAGTGAGGCCAAAATCCAGCGCGATCCGAAGAAGGGTGATTTCTACGTCGCGCTGATCGAGAAGCCGGGTCGGCCGGCGATCGACGTGCTGGCGGAAATTTTGCCGGTGATCGTGCGCACCTTCCCGTGGCCGAAGCAGATGCGCTGGGGCGAGCGCTCGGCGAAATCAGGCGCGCTGA
>CAZOOO010000438.1:0-1269 GCA_964581435.1 uncultured Hyphomicrobiales bacterium
GCTACGACCGCCTGAAGGCGGCGCTCGACCGGCTGCAATCCACCACCGTCGTCACGTCGCTCCGCCAGCCGTCCGAGCGGCGGCGGCACCGCTTCTCATGGATCAACGAGTGGAAAGAGCGGCTCGACGCGACCGGCCGACCGCTCGGCATCGAACTGATCCTGCCGGACTGGTTCTATGCCGGCGTCCTCGACGACGCGCTGATCCTCACGATTGACCGCGCCTATTTCGATCTGACCGGCGGGCTCGAGCGCTGGCTGTATCGCCTCGTGCGCAAGCACGGCGGCCGCCAGACGCACGGTTGGAGCTTCGATCTCCCGCGCCTGCATCTGAAGTCTGGCAGCCTGTCGCCGCTGCGACGCTTTCGCTTCGAGCTGCGCGCCATCGTCCAGCGCCAGCCGTTGCCCGGCTACCACCTGGCTCTGATCGACGATCCGAATGGGCGCCAGCGCCTGATCTTCCGGCCCACCAAGTCCGATCGCACGGTCACGGCGCGCCGCCGGCGGGGAGGGGTGCGATGAGCATGTCCCGCGCCGGTGCAAAAGGTGTGGACGGGCCCGTACTATTGGGAACGCCGACACCCGTACTATTAGGAACGCGAGTCCCGTACTATTGGGAACGCGCGCAGGCCGTATCTCTTTGGCGCGGCAAGACGGAATCGTCCCCCTCTAGCTTCCCTAACTCAGAGTCCTTCGGACTCTTACTAACGCGACCCACCACGTCGCGGAATTGTGGACGGTCGCACCGCGTCGCCCAAGCGTCGGAGATCGCATCATGACGATCTCGACGCTTCGCGTGATCGCTGGCGACTGCCGCCTGTTGATGCCGGCGCAGGGTCCGTTCGACCTGAGCCTTATCAGACGTTGCCCTTCGTCCGTCCTGGCCGCGATCGACGCGATCGAAGCGCTCGACATTGATCCTGCCGACGTTGCGCCGGAACACTGGCGGCATCTCAACCATCGCATCGGCGTTAACGAGCCGTTCCGCATCTACAGCCATGAGCAGCACCACGCCTGGCTGTTGCGGCGGGAGGTGTCGCGATGACCGCGCGCCGGGCAACGCTGCTGTCGATGCTGGCCGGCGCGGCGCTGATCGTCGCGCCGGCCTGGAGCCGACCGGACATCCGCTTCATCTGGAACGCATCCGCCAGTGTGCCGGTGGGTCCCCGCAACCACCGATACCGACACTCCCGTGAGCCCGGCTCCGGGAGTGTCGTTTTTTCTACCCTTTCCAATGGCTTGGCGCTCGGTCCATTCGAGAATGGTCCGC
>CAZOOO010000439.1:0-1248 GCA_964581435.1 uncultured Hyphomicrobiales bacterium
AGCGAATTCTGACTCGATGTATCACCATGATTCGACATCAATCATGGACGTCGGGCGCGTCGATCGAAACGGTGCTGGAGTTGTGGGCGTCATCGCTGCGGGACGTGAAGCGACGGATACGTCCGTTGTTTGCGCAGGCGCGTACGGCGGCGAGCGCGGGCGCTTTCATTGACGGACTGCTGAGCGAGGAACGGCGAAAGACCGGCTGGATGCGGGCGGAAGCGGCGGGCGATCCCGGCCCGTGGCGTCAGCAGGAGCTTCTGGGCCGAGACCGCTGGGACGCAGATGCGTTACGCGATCTGGTGCGCGATTATGTGGTCGAGCATCTCGGTGATGAAAGTGCGGTGCTGGTGATCGACGAGACCGGCTTTCTCAAGCAGGGCAAGGCATCGTGCGGTGTTAGCCGCCAATACACAGGCTCAGCAGGAAAGATCACGAATTGCCAGATCGGCGTGTTCGCGGCCTATGTGTCGCGTCACGGTCATGCCTTCATGGACCGCGCGCTCTATCTGCCGAAGAGCTGGACGAACGATCCGCTTCGCCTGAAAGCCGCGCATGTGCCAGGCGATGTCGGCTTTTCAACGAAGCCGCAACTTGCCGCGAAGATGATCGCGCGCGCCATTGCGGCGCGCGTCCCATTTGCCTGGGTTGCGGGCGACAGCGTCTATGGCGTCGGCGACATCGAGCGGGATTTGCGCCAGGCTGGCAAAGGCTATGTGCTCGGCGTCGCCGCCAATCACTGGTTCGGATCCTGGAGCCGGAAGCGGTTGATCGGCGGCTCGGCGGAAGAGATCGCCAGAACGCTAAAGCCAGTGGACTGGCGACGTCTGTCGGCGGGTAGCGGAACCAAGGGGCCGCGCTGGCATGATTGGGCCTACCTCGAACTCGCCGATCTCGACGCTGGCGAGTTCAACAAGGAGCGCAGCGGCCTGTGGACGCGCGGCTTGCTGATCCGACGCCATATCGCCGACGGCGAACTCTCCTACTTCACCACCTGGTGTCCGGCCGGAACTTCCATCAAGCAGTTGGTCGCCGTTGAAGGACATCGCTGGGCAATCGAAGATAGCTTTGAGACCGCCAAGAACGAGTTCGGCCTCGATCACAATGAAACGCGATCCTGGCATGGCTGGCATCGTCATGTATCGCTGGTCATGTTGACCTTCGCCATGATGGTGGCCATTCGCCGAAAAGCCAACGCGCCGCCCCCCAAAAAAACTTCGCGCGCAACCCGAGCGCCCAAGACCTCAT
>CAZOOO010000440.1:0-1242 GCA_964581435.1 uncultured Hyphomicrobiales bacterium
GATCGTTGCGGCAGACCGCGGTCCCACGCAACTACGAAATCTGGTACGTCTACGCCACCGGATACAACAGCGGTCTCAACAAGGTCGTCAACGAGTCCCTCGCGCGCAACGGCACGCTGAGCGACGCCGACCTCGAACAGATCTACGAAACCTATCTTTCTCCGACCAGGACCACCGAACGCATCGACAAGGTCGGCGCGCGCGTGACCAGCGAGATTGACGATGTGATGAGCGTCATCACAGAGGCGCTCGGCATGACGGCCAGTTTCGACGCCAGCCTGAATGAAGCTACCGGAAAACTCACCGCGGCGGGCAACCGCGAGCAGATCAAGTCGGTCATCGATGCGCTGATGAAATCAACCCGCGAGATGCGGGAAGCCAATAAGACGCTGAGGGATCGGCTGGCGACCTCGAAGGTCGAGATCGCCAACCTTCAACGTGGTCTTGAGATCATCAAGGCCGAGAGCATGACAGATCCGCTCACCGGTCTCGGCAACCGCAAGTATTTCGATCGAGCCGTGGCGGATGCCGTGGCGCTGGCGGCCAGCGAAGGCGGGCCGCTGTCGCTCCTGATGTTCGACATCGACCACTTCAAGGCGTTCAACGACAATTACGGACACCTGACCGGCGATCAGGTCCTGCGGCTGGTGGCGATGTCATTGAAGCAGACCATCAAGGGCCAGGACATCACCGCGCGTTACGGCGGTGAAGAATTCGCGGTCGTGCTGCCAAACACCGCGCTGAAACAGGCGCTGACGGTCGCGGATCATATCCGTCGCGCCGTGATGGCCAAGGAATTGAAGAAAAAATCGACCGGCGAGATCCTGGGGCGCGTCACTATCTCGATCGGCATCTCGATGCTTCGCCGCGGCGACACCCCGGACTCACTGATCGAGCGCGCCGACGCCTGTCTGTACGCCGCCAAGCGCAACGGCCGTAACCGTGCCGTTTGCGAGACCGACCCCGAATATTCAGCTGGCGTCGAAACTCGCGTGGCCTGACACCCCTTCGCTCGCCGGTGAGACCGGCCGCGCTTGTTTCGCGGCGGCGGCCTGGATATCGACCACGGAGTTTTCGAGCGAAGCATGTCCTGGGGGCCTGACCCGAGGATGGAATCCGGTTCGCGTGAAGAAACGTGTTAAATCAATGTCGTGCAGCCACACTTCTAATCTATCAGGAGCGTGGCTCTAGAGCGGGATGAGGAAAAGTGTGCAGCGGTTTTCCGCCCGCATCCCGCGTCTC
>CAZOOO010000441.1:0-1230 GCA_964581435.1 uncultured Hyphomicrobiales bacterium
GCGCAGGCCGTGGTCAGGAACAGGTTGTTGAGCACGAGCGCGCCCTCGCGCGAGACCGGCGCGAACAAGCCGCCCTGCTTCAGAGTGGACGCACGCCAGATGAACAAGGTCAGGCTGCCGCCGATGAAGGCGCACAGGATCAGCAGGATGAAGATGCCGCGCGTGGGGTCGGTGGCGAAGGCATGGACCGATGTCAGCACGCCCGAACGCACCAGGAAGGTGCCGAGCAGCGACAGCGAGAAGGTCAGGATCGCGAGCAGGATGGTCCAGACTTTCAGCGCGTTGCGCTTTTCCATCACCACCGAGGAATGCAGCAGCGCCGTTCCCGCCAGCCACGGCATCAGCGAGGCGTTCTCGACCGGATCCCAGAACCACCAGCCGCCCCAGCCAAGTTCGTAATAGGCCCAGTACGACCCCATCGCGATGCCGAGGGTGAGGAAAATCCACGCCACCAGCGTCCATGGCCGCACCCAGCGCGCCCAGGCGGCATCGATGCGGCCTTCGATCAGGGCGGCGACGGCGAAGGAGAACGCGATGGAAAATCCGACATAGCCGAGATACAGCATCGGCGGATGCACCGCGAGCCCGATATCCTGCAACACCGGATTGAGATCACGGCCCTCTATCGGCGGGTTGGCGATCCGCATGAACGGATTCGATGTCAGCAGGATGAACAGGTAGAACGCGGTCGCGATCCAGGCCTGCACCGCCAGCACATGCGCGCGCAGCGACAGCGGGAGGTTATTGCCGAACGCGGCGACCAGTCCGCCGAACAGCGCGAGGATCGTCACCCACAGCAGCATGGAGCCTTCGTGATTGCCCCAGACGCCGGTGATCTTGTAGATCATCGGCTTCAGCGAATGGGAATTCTCGAAGACGTTGACCACCGAGAAATCGGAAACCACGTACAGCGTCGCGAGCGCGAAAAACGAAGCACCGACAAACAGCAATTGCGCCAGCGCGGTCGAGCGCGCCACGTTCATCAGCGCGCTGTCTTGCAGTCTTGCGCCGATAATCGGCACCACGGACTGAATCAGCGCGAGCCCGAGCGCCAGCACCAGCGCGAAATGCCCGGCCTCGGCAATCATTGCGACAGCTCCTGCTTGCGTGAGGCTTCAACACCTCCGGCCTGCGCGCCGTAATCGTCCTTCCAATGCCCCTGCTTCTTCAAGGCATCCGCGACCTCCTTCGGCATGTAGGTCTCGTCGTGCTTGGCCAGCACGGTGTCGG
>CAZOOO010000442.1:0-1216 GCA_964581435.1 uncultured Hyphomicrobiales bacterium
GATCGAGAGATGGCCAAGCACCTGAGATGCGCGATTCAACTGGAAAACGAGGGCCATCTTCTCAGGCTGCGTTAGCGCATTCGAACGCATTTCCACGAAGGTCGGGATTTCGCCGATTGTTCGCCGTCAGCACCCCTGAGACACATTGAGGGACTTTCGGAAGGGAGGATTTCTGGTTCATCGTAGCCGCAAGGAGCGCAGATGAAACAAAAATCTGGGCCGGGCAAAGCCCCGGCAGAACAAGTGCTGAAGGACATCCGACGGCAGACGCGCCGGCAGTATTCGGCGGAGGAGAAGATCCGCATCGTGCTGGAAGGACTGCGCGGTGAGGAGAACATCTCCGAGCTTTGCCGCCGCGAAGGCATCGCCGCCTCGATGTATTACGGCTGGTCCAAGGAGTTCCTGGAAGCTGGCAAACGCCGATTGGCCGGTGACACGGCGCGTGCCGCAACCTCCGGCGAAGTTTAAGAGCTTCGCCGTGAGACCTCCGCCTTGAAGGAGGTCGTAGCCGACCTGACCCTGGAAAATCGCCTGCTTAAAAAAAGCATGAACGGGGATGGGGAGGACGAGGCATGAGGTACCCTGCGTCCGAGAAGGCCGAGATCATCGAGTTGGTCGAGCAGTCGCACTTGCCGGCCAAGCGCACGTTGAACAAGCTCGGCATCCCCCGCGCCACATTTTATAGATGGTACGATCGCTACCGCGAGGGCGGCATTGAGGCACTGGCAGATCACCGCTCTCGCCCGGATCGAGTCTGGAATCGCATCCCGGATGACGTCCGCGGCCAGATCATCGACCTGGCGCTGGAGCTTCCGGAACTATCGCCGCGAGAGCTCGCCGTGCGGTTCACCGACGGGAGAAAATACTTTGTCTCGGAGGCTTCGGTCTATCGCCTGCTGAAGGCGCACGATCTCATCACCAGCCCGGCCTATGTGGTGATCAAGGCAGCGAACGAGTTCAAGGACAAGACCACCGCCATCAATCAGCTCTGGCAGACCGACTTCACCTACCTCAAGATCACCGGCTGGGGCTGGTACTATCTATCAACGGTGCTCGACGACTTCTCGCGTTACATCGTGGCCTGGAGATTGGGACCCACGATGTGTGCCTCAGATGTCATGGCCACGCTCGATCAGGCACTGGCAGCCTCTGGTCTGGATCACGTCAACGTCAGACAGCGGCTCCGACTTCTAAGCGACAACGGATCCAGTTACGT
>CAZOOO010000443.1:0-1213 GCA_964581435.1 uncultured Hyphomicrobiales bacterium
TCCATCATCGACATGCCGGCGCGTTCCGCCGCTTTGGGATCCTTCCATCCGAAATCCTGATTGACGAGCTTGGTGAAGGCTTTGGAAACGGTCACCGTCCTGCCCTTCCTCTTGACGGTAACGTGCCTCCATTCATGAATCCTGATAGTGTCTTCCTTGGGCGTGCGTCGGTACAATGCCCATAGACCGCGATCGATGCAGATGTCTACGACGCGGCACTCGCCGACAATCTCGATGGGCTTCGTGGCCTTGTCGGTATCGACAGATTCGATATCGGATGGGTCTGCGCTTGCGATTTGCACGGGCGCGGGTTCGTCGGGCGCGATCGGTCCGTGAGCAACACCCGCAAGCGACAGTTCGGTCATCTCCCCATGAGATTTCAAAGGAGCTTGCAGATCGGTTTGACTCAGATCGGGGCGAGATATTGAGCTTGGCTGCAACGTCGCCGCGAACTCCTGTGGCGTGGAGGAAAGGGGCATGCCGGTGTCGGTGGATGTCGCCGCGCCCGGGGGCTGGCGCGCCTCTGATCCCATCGCAAGCAGACCGAAAATACCCGTCGCGAAAGCGACCCATAGCAACGCGGGCGTGAGCGTTGAAAGTTGCCGCGGGTTCATCATGCCAGCCTCATCGGAACGGGATTACATAGCCGAGGGTGTGGACGCGATGATTGTTTCGGCAAAGAAATAGCCGCGCAATAGCGTAACCGGGCAGACGGCGTCCTTTTTCCCTGAAGTGTTGTCTGTAAGCAACTAAGGCTTGCGAACGCTCACCGTCCGTTTTGTGCCAATTTCAGCTGCGACCATGCTTGTTCTTCACGAGTCGGCTATGTGTGAGGTTGGTTAGGTTGGTCACGGCAGCAGGCACGCGCTGCGACGGGGAGTGGAATGGTGAATCGATTGACGTGGGCGCGATCTACTTTCGCGATGAGCTATTGGGGACGGTCGGCCGTTGTGATGTTCGCGGCGATGGCCGCGCTGATCGCGCCGGTTGCCGAAGCCGCAGCGAAACAGGCGCGCCGCGCCCAACCCGTTGAAACGACGGCGCCACGCGAGGCGGGCGAACCGATCATGGCAATCGTATCGATCAAGAGCCAGCAGGTTACGTTCTATGACGCCGAGGGCTGGATCCTGCGCGCGCCGGTATCGACCGGCGTCAAGGGGCGCGAGACCCCGGCCGGCGTTTTCGCCATCGTAGAGAAGGACAAGGACCACCA
>CAZOOO010000444.1:0-1211 GCA_964581435.1 uncultured Hyphomicrobiales bacterium
GCAGGAAACCCCTGCCGCAACGGGATGCAAATGTTAGAATCAAAGGACCACTAGATCATGAACGTGATCGATTCCAATATTTTGAGACGCGGGATGCGGGCGGAAAACCGCTGCACACTTTTCCTCATCCCGCTCTAGAGTCTGTTATGGACTGATTTGGTTGAAGGATTCAGTTTGCGAGGATGATTCGCAAATCTTATCCCTCTGATGTTTCCGACGACGAATGGGCTTTTGTGGCGCCGTATCTGGCGTTGCTTCCAGAAACCATCGGGCAGCGTGGAGCACGCGTTGCGCGAGGTGTTCAATGGGCTGCGCTATGTGGTTCGCAACGGTATCCCCTGGCGCGCGATGCCGCATGATCTGCCGCCGTGGGCGGCAGTCTATCAGCAGGCCGCGCGTTGGCTGAAAGCGAATTGCTTCGCGACGCTGGCCCATGATCTGCGGGCTCTGCTGCGCCTAGCTGGTATCCTTGTTCGGAAAGACGAAACTGCCTCTGACACGGATGCCACGCAAAAGGTGGCCAAAGTTCTCAAAATCTGCACGTTCAAGGTGCGACCGGAAAAGCGAGGCCTCAAAATAGGCGAGCTCTTGCTTAAAGAAGCATTCTGGTCCGCTCAACGGAGAATCAAAAGTGGGCCCTATGATTTTATTTTGACGCTTTTCCTTCACGCGAACCGGTGTCCACTTCGCTCGAAAACGCTCTATTGTTTCGGCAGTTTCGCCTTGAGCGCATAAAGCGCGTCCAACGCTTCGCGCGGCGACATCTCGTCGGGGTGCAGGGCTGTCAACGCCTCGATCAGTTGCGCGGTTTCGCCTGATGGCGCGGATTCCTCAGCGGCGCGCGCCGGCACCGCGAACAGCGGCAGATCGTCGGCCAGCGCGCGCACTGTCGATCCGCGATCTTGAGCCTCCAGTTTCGCGAGCACCGATTTGGCGCGCGCGACGACCGACGGCGGCAGTCCGGCGAGCTTGGCGACCTGGATCCCGTAGGAACGGTCGGCGGCGCCGGGCAGCACCTCGTGCAGGAACACCACCTCGCCGTGCCATTCCTTGACCCGCACGGTGGCGTTGAACAGCCGCGGCAGCTTCGCCGACAGCGCGGTGAGTTCGTGATAGTGCGTCGCGAACAGCGCGCGGCAGCGGTTGATCTCATGCAGGTGCTCGATCGCCGCCCAGGCGATCGACAGGCCGTCGAAGGTCGCGGTGCCGCG
>CAZOOO010000445.1:0-1208 GCA_964581435.1 uncultured Hyphomicrobiales bacterium
CGCCGACCGGCACGATGCTGGTGATCGACTATGAAGCGGAGCAGGGGCCGACCATCGCCGTCCGGTTGCAGGAATTGTTCGGCCTGACGGCGCATCCGTCGATCGCAAAAGGCAAGGTGCCGCTGGTTCTGGAGTTGCTGTCGCCGGCGCATCGCCCGGTTCAGGTGACGCGCGATTTGCCCGGCTTCTGGCGCGGCAGCTATGCCGCCGTTCGCTCCGATCTGCGCGGGCGCTATCCCCGGCATCCCTGGCCGGACGATCCGGCGAATGCGCCGCCGACGCGGCGGGTCAAGCCGCGCGGGACCTGAAGGGAGGCATGAGCGGGAACTCGAGCCGTTGATGAAGCGTTGGAACACGACCTCCCCCTCCGAGGCTCCCATGGACATGGAGGCTCCCTTGGACATGCCCCTGCACCCGACCTGGCCGGATATCGCGATCCGCCTCGTTCTGACGATGGTCGCCGGCGGCATCATCGGCCTCGACCGGAGCGCGCAGGGACACGCGGCGGGATTTCGCACCACCATTCTGGTGGGACTCGCCGCTTCGGTCGCCATGATCCAGGCCAACATCCTGCTGTCGGCGAGCGGCAAGACCCCGGCGTCTTTCACGGAGATGGATGTGATGCGCTTGCCGCTCGGCGTCCTCACCGGCGTCGGCTTCATCGGCGCCGGGACTATCTTCAAGAAAGGCGATCTCATCACCGGCGTCACCACCGCGGCGACGTTGTGGCTGATCACGGTGATCGGGCTCTGTCTGGGCGGCGGTCAACTGGTGCTTGGCGTCGCGGCGACCGCGCTGGCAGTCATGACCCTGTGGGCGCTGAAATGGGTGGACTATGTCATCCCGCGCGAACACCGCGCCCGGCTGGTCGTCGCAGGCGACACCGGGATGCGAACGGTCGTCGAACTGCCGCGCCTGATCGGAGGACTCGACTATCACGTCCGCTTCGCCGGGCTGGAGCAGCGCGATGACGGGTCGATCGATTGTTCGTTCGATATCTCGTGGCGGCGGGCCGAGCGATCGGCGCGGCCGGCGGATCTGCTGGCGCTGATCCGCGAGAGCTATGAGGTCAAGGCGTTCGCCCTGACGACGGAAGACGGCCGCTAGTGGTCCGATTCTAACATTTGCATCCCGTTGCGGCAGGGGTTTCCTACAAATGTTAGAATCAAAGGACCACTAGCAAATATGGGTTTCTAGTGGAGTTTTGG
>CAZOOO010000446.1:0-1207 GCA_964581435.1 uncultured Hyphomicrobiales bacterium
TCGATCTCGACATCGTGCGCGACAACTACCAGACCTTCGCGAAGGCGTTGCCGGATTCGCGCGTGTTCTATGCGGTGAAGGCCAACCCGGCGCCTGAGGTGCTGACCCTGCTTGCCTCGCTCGGCTCGTGCTTCGACACCGCGACCGTCGCCGAGATTGAAATGGCGCTGGCCGCCGGCGCGACGCCGGACCGCATCTCCTTCGGCAACACCATCAAGAAGGAGCGCGATATCGCGCGCGCCTACGCGCTCGGCATTCGCCTGTTCGCCGTGGATTGCAATGCGGAGGTCGAGAAGATCGCCCGCGCCGCGCCGGGAGCGAAGGTGTTTTGCCGCATCCTGTATGATTGCGCCGGCGCCGAGTGGCCGCTGTCGCGCAAGTTCGGCTGCGATCCGGAAATGGCGGTCGACGTGCTCGATGCGGCCAAGCGCCTGAGCCTCGAGCCGGTCGGCATCTCGTTCCATGTCGGCTCGCAGCAGCGCAAGGTGAAGGCGTGGGACCGCGCGCTCGCGATGGCCTCGCAGGTGTTCCGCGACTGCGCGGAGCGCGGGATCAACCTGACCATGGTCAACATGGGCGGAGGGTTCCCGACCAGGTACCTCAAGGATGTTCCGCCGGTCGTGCAGTACGGCCGGTCGATCTTCCGCGCGCTGCGCAAGCACTTCGGCAACCAGATCCCGGAGACCATCATCGAGCCGGGCCGCGGCATGGTCGGCAATGCCGGCGTGATCGAGACGGAGGTCGTTCTGATCTCGAAGAAGAGCGACGATGACGAGAACCGCTGGGTCTATCTCGACATCGGCAAGTTCGGCGGCCTCGCGGAGACCATGGACGAGTCGATCCGCTACGCGATCAGGACGCCGCATGACGGCGCCGAGATGACGCCGTGCGTGCTGGCCGGGCCGACCTGCGACTCCGCCGATGTGCTCTACGAGAAGCAGCCGTATCCGCTTCCGGTGACGCTGGAGATCGGCGACAAGCTGCTGATCGAAGGCACCGGCGCCTATACGTCGACTTACTCGTCCGTGGCCTTCAACGGCTTCCCGCCGTTGAAGACGTACCACATCTGAGGCGCAAGCTCTCCCGATTGCGGGAGATGAACGAGAACCGGAAGCCGGGCCGCCGGCTTCCACCCCGTCACAATTGTCTTGCTGACAACTCCGCGGTCACCTGTCCGCCGGAGTGGGGACTGACGCGCCATGGCCAC
>CAZOOO010000447.1:0-1204 GCA_964581435.1 uncultured Hyphomicrobiales bacterium
CGAGGCGGCGAAGGCGTGGTATGCGCGGATCAAGTCGCGGCCGTCGTTCCGTCCGCTGCTGAGCGAATGGCTGGCGGGTGTGCCGGCCTCGCGCACCTATGTCGACCTGGATTTCTGAACACGGCGGGACGTCGCTCGCACGGTGCTCATCCTCGCCGGTTCTCGTACGCCTTCAAATGCGTAAAGATGGCGCGAAGTCTCCGTGCCGGCAGCTTTGCGGCCGCGGCGCGGGTGATGAGATCGCCGACGATGTGATCGGATTCAATCCGCGCGCCGGCCTCGATGTCGCGGAACATGGATGCCGTCAGCGGCGAGCCGTCCGCCGTCAGCATCGCCGTCGCGCCGCTCAGGAACTCGTCGCGCGGCGCGTGACCCGCCGCCTTCGCGATACCGGCGATTTCATCCAGCAAGGCAAGGATGAAATGGCGTCCGCCGGGCGCTGCGACGATATCACCGATGGATGCGCGCATCGCACAGGTCGCGCCGGCGAGCGTCGCCAGGAACACCCACTTCTCCCACATGTCCTGGATGATGGTTTCGGACGCCTGTGCTCCGCAACCGGCGCCGGCGAAGGCTTCGGCGATCGCCCGGACGCGGTCGCTCGCGCCGCCGTCGCGCTCGCCGAAACGGAGCGACTGCATTGGCGCGAGGTGGACGACTTCGCGCTGCTCGTTGAGCGTGACCGCGAGCGAACACAGGCCGCCGAGTACACGCTCGCGGTCGAATGTCGCATCGAGCCTCTCCAGGTGCCGCATCCCGTTGAGCAGAGGGATGATCGCGGTCCGCGGTCCGATCGCGGGCGCGAACGAGGCGATCGCGTCGTCCAGATCGAACGCCTTGCAGCTCAGCAGGACCAGGTCGAATGTCCGGCTCAGGCCATGAGCCTGAACTGTCGGCGGGTTGTCGAGCGTCACGTCGCCGTGCGGGCTCTTGATGACAAGACCGGCGCTCGCCAGTTCAGTGGCGCGTTTGGGGCGCACCAGGAAGGTCACATCCTGACCGGACTGTAGCAGCCTGCCGCCGAAATAGCCGCCGGTCGCGCCCGCTCCGACGATGAGAATGCGCATCGATCTGCTCCTTAGAGCTAGAGCGGGATGAGGAAGAGTGTGCAGCGGTTTTCCGCCCGAATCCCGCGTCTCAAAATATTGGAATCGATCACGTGCATGATCCTGGATCGATTCGATCCAGGATCATCGTGATCTAG
>CAZOOO010000448.1:0-1191 GCA_964581435.1 uncultured Hyphomicrobiales bacterium
TTTTGGACGCCGATCCCCCGGCTTAGAGGGTCAATATTGCAGGCCGAATGACACCCAGGGCATCGACGCCCCCGACGCATGGGCGACTGACGTGATCATGATGTGGATGGCGAGCGTGGCGATAGTGGTCGTGACAGCGCGATAGCCGCGCGAGAGCGTGTGGATCATTCGGCGTCTCCTGTGTCTGGTGTAGCTGGGGTGGTGCGGTAGTCGCCGTTTGGTTTGAGCCCTTCGATGCGGGCGAGTTCGGCCAGGCGGCGCGCGGAACCGCGCCCCGACAGCACGGCAATGAGATCGATGGTCTCCACGATCAGCGCGCGCGGGACGGTGACGACGGCTTCTTGAATGAGTTGCTCGAGACGGCGCAGCGCGCCGATGGCGCTACCGGCATGAATGGTGCCGATGCCCCCGGGATGGCCGGTGCCCCACGCTTTGAGCAAGTCGAGGGCTTCCGCACCGCGGACCTCGCCGATCGGAATGCGGTCGGAGCGCAGGCGCAAGCTGGAGCGCACAAGATCGGAGAGCGTCGCCACCCCGTCTTTGGTGCGCATGGAGACAAGATTATTTGCGCTGCATTGAAGTTCGCGCGTGTCCTCGATGATGCCCACGCGATCGGCACTCTTCGCGACCTCGGCGAGCAGCGCATTGGTGAGCGTGGTCTTGCCGGTCGAAGTGCCGCCCGCGACCAGGATGTTGGCGCGGGACGCAACCGCCATGCGCAACATCACGGCCTGGTCGGCCGTCATGATGCCGGAAGTCACATAATCGTCGAGCGTAAACACGGCGACGGCTGGCTTGCGGATGGCGAAGGCCGGCGCAGCGACAACCGGCGGCAACAGGCCTTCGAAGCGTTCGCCGGTCTCAGGCAATTCGGCCGAGACGCGCGGCGAGCGCGCATGCACCTCCGCGCCGACGTGATGTGCAACGAGCCGAACGATGCGCTCGCCATCGGCGGCCGACATCGTCTCGCCCGTATCGGACAGACCTTCGGAGAGTCGGTCGATCCACAACCGCCCGTCCGGGTTCAACATGACTTCTATGACGCTGGGGTCTTCGAGAAAGCGCGCGATCGCCGGCCCAGCGCCGTGCGCAACATGCGTGCACCACGCGCGATCGCTTCCGGCTTGTTGTATGTGGCAGTCATCCCGGCCCCGCTTCATCACGGGGCGCGTCACAGAACTCCCCGGATGG
>CAZOOO010000449.1:0-1181 GCA_964581435.1 uncultured Hyphomicrobiales bacterium
ACCGATCCGCTGCTCGTCTCGGTGCGATCGGGCGCGCGCGCGTCGATGCCCGGCATGATGGACACGGTGCTCAATCTCGGTCTCAACGACCGGACCGTCGAGGCCATGGCCGCGTTGTCCGGCGATCGGCGGTTCGCCTATGACAGCTATCGCCGCTTCATCACCATGTATTCGGATGTCGTGCTCGGCTTCGCGCATCATCACTTCGAAGACATTCTGGATACGTTCAAGGACGGCAAGGGCTATTCGCTCGACACCGATCTGACCGGCGACGACTGGATCGAGGTGGTAGGCAGGTACAAGACGGCTGTTGCGTGCGAGACCGGCAAGGATTTTCCGCAGGATCCTCATGAGCAGTTGTGGGGGGCGATCGGCGCGGTGTTCTCATCCTGGATGAATGCGCGGGCGGTCACCTATCGCCGCCTGCACAACATTCCGGAGTCATGGGGCACCGCCGTCAACGTGCAGGCCATGGTGTTCGGCAACCTCGGTGAGACATCGGCGACCGGCGTGGCGTTCACGCGTAATCCGTCCACCGGCGAAAGCCGGCTCTACGGCGAGTTCCTTATCAATGCCCAGGGCGAGGACGTGGTGGCGGGCATCCGCACGCCGCAGGACCTCACCGAGACGGCGCGCAAGGAGTCCGGCTCCGACAAACCGTCGATGGAAACGGCGATGCCCGAATCCTTCAAGGAGTTGACGCGCATCTACAGGCTGCTCGAAAAGCACTATCGCGACATGCAGGACATGGAGTTCACGGTCGAGGACGGCAAGCTGTGGATGTTGCAGACCCGAAGCGGCAAACGCACCGCGCGCGCCGCGTTGCGCATCGCGGTCGAGCTTGCCGATGAGGGCCTGATCTCCAGGAAAGATGCGGTGGCTCGCATCGATCCGGCCTCGCTCGATCAGTTGTTGCACCCGACCATCGATCCGAGTGCAACGCGCGATGTGATTGCCGCCGGCCTGCCGGCGTCGCCCGGCGCGGCCGCGGGCGAGATCGTGTTTTCTTCGGAGGAGGCAACCAGGCTCAAGGCCGACGGCCGCAAGGTTATCCTGGTTCGGATCGAGACCAGCCCGGAAGACATCCACGGCATGCACGCTGCCGAGGGAATTCTGACCACGCGCGGCGGCATGACCTCCCACGCGGCGGTGGTCGCGCGCGGCATGGGCAAGCCCTGCGT
>CAZOOO010000450.1:0-1170 GCA_964581435.1 uncultured Hyphomicrobiales bacterium
ACGCAGGCGAAGAAGATCGCGCGCCAGCAGCGCCGTACGTCGCCCCGCGTCGGTTTCGGAACGGCGGTATTCACGCCGGCAGCGCCGGCCGGTCTCCATGCGGTTCTGTCGAGCGGCAAGGGCGTAAAGCGCGGGCGGGGTGCGGTCTTCGTCCGCTCCCGCAATCTCGGCGGCGGATGGCAGCACCGGCAACCTGGCGCGCGCCGGGTCATGGTCCAGCAGCGTTACATTCTCCGTCCCGGTGAGAGCCGGAAGGCGCAATCCCATCTGCGCTATATCCAGCGCGACGGCACCTCGCGCGACGGCGAACGCGGGCAACTCTATTCGGCCACTGAAGACCGCGCCGATGGCGACGCCTTCCTTGAGCGCGGTCAGGACGATCGCCACCAGTTCCGTTTCATCGTCTCGCCGGAAGACGGCGCGGAGCTGTCCGACCTCACGGCTTACACCCGCGACCTCATGAGCCAGATGGAAGGCGACCTAGGCACGAAGCTCGATTGGGTCGCGGTCAACCACTACAACACCGGCCATCCCCATGTGCATGTCATCGTCCGGGGCAAGGACGAGCTGGGGGAGGATCTCGTCATCAACGGCGACTATATCGTTCACGGTGTTCGCGAGCGCGCCAGCGCCTTGGCGACGCTGGAGCTTGGCCCCGTCAGCGAGATCGAGCAGACCCGCAAGCTCACCGCGGAGATAGATCAGGACCGTTTCACCCGCATCGACCGGACGATAGTCGAGGAAGCCGATGCGCGGTTTCTCGATCTGCGCCACGAACCGGGAGAGCCGAAGCGGCAGTTCGAGCGGACGCTTCGGCTGCGCCGGCTCGCCAAGCTGGGCCGGATGGGTCTCGCCACCGAACATGCGCCTGGTGTCTGGGAATTGAACGAGCGGCTGGAACCGACCCTGCGCGAGCTTGGCGAACGCGGCGACATCATCCGCACCATGCAAAAGTCGCTCGCCGCCGATGGGCTGGAGCGCGATCCGCTGACCTTCCACATCCACAACGCGGTGCCCGCCGCGCCCGTCACCGGCCGCGTGCTCGACAAATATCTCGCCAACGAGCTGGGAGACAATCTCACCGTAATCGTGGACGGAATCGACGGCCGGACGCATCACATCTCCAACATCGACCCGAGGCAGTTGGAGGATGCCCGGATCGGCAGCGTC
>CAZOOO010000451.1:0-1168 GCA_964581435.1 uncultured Hyphomicrobiales bacterium
CGGTTCATCAGCGCGCGTTCGATGCGGCTGTAGAACGCGCCTTTCATTGTCGCCAGCGGATAGTGCAGGGACCCGCCGTGCGGCGTGTAGACCCGGATGATATTTTTCGACGCGCCCTTGAGCCGCACGAAGACGCCGGCCTTGGAGCCGTGCCCGTGCAGGACGTCGGGCTTCAGCTTTCGCGCCAGCGCGGCGAACCGCATCCAGGCGAGCAGGTCGGTGACGTGGGGCTCCCGCCGGATCGGGATACGGTGGACGCCGAGTTTCATCCGTGGCGCGATCTCCGCGAAAGCGGCGTCGGCGCGCTCGCCGCCGGTGAGACTATCGGCGGCGATGCCGACCAGATGGCCGCAAGCGGCCTGTCCGTTGGCGACATCGAGGATGTGGCGGATGATTCCGCCGACCGGCGCGCGCACGGCGTGCAGGATGCGAAGCGGCTGATCGGGTGGCGGCGTCATGCCTCAGAACCAGCGCTCGTCGACCAGAACGGTGTCGCCGGGGCTGAGCAGGGTGGCGGTGGGCACGACGAGGCGGACGGTGCCGCGCGCGGCGGGGGCGGTGACGGTGACGCGGTCGCGCCTGGCGCGGGGCGAGAAGCCGCCGGCGATGGCGACCGCGCTTTCGACCGTCATGTTGGGCACGAACGGATATTGGCCGGGAGCCGCCACCTCGCCGAGAATAAAGAACGGGCGATAGGCTTCGACCTCGGCGGCGACATAGGGATGGCGGATGTAGCCGTCGCGCAGGCGCGCGGCGATCGCCGCGGACAGCTCGGCGGGCGTGCGGCCGCGCGCGGCGACGGCGCCGATCAGCGGCATGGTGATGTTGCCGCCGGCGTCGACCAGATAGGTATTGGTGAGGCCCTCCTGGCCGTAGACGACGATGCGCAGCCGGTCGCCGGCATCGAGGCGGTAAGCAGGATCATGCACAACGGGCGGCGGGGCCGCAGCGTAGACGACGGGCACTGCGGCGGCGTGGGCCGGTCGAGCCCGCATGTCGCGGCGCGCGGCCGGCGGCGGCGCGACGGCGCGCGGTCCGCCGTAGGCCAGCGCGTCGAGATCGCTATGCGCTCGCGCCGTCGCTCCCGGCGCCGGGTGCCGCATGCACCCCGCCAGCGCCAGCGCGGTCAACAAGCACAGGATCTGGGCGCGCACGCTTCGCATCAGGC
>CAZOOO010000452.1:0-1164 GCA_964581435.1 uncultured Hyphomicrobiales bacterium
GACGCGGGATGCGGGCGGAAAACCGCTGCACACTTTTCCTCATCCCGCTCTAGCAACTTTATGATTCCAGTGTGGTTTAGGTTCAGAAGTTCGCTTGACGGACTCGGGTGGGGCAATGAAGCGAACTTCTAAACCACCACGCCGGCGCTCCTCGATGGTTGCCCGGCGGGCATCCGCCGCGGCATGCGAGCGCGGGACAACGCCGCCGGATAATGATATTCGACCTGCAATTCGACAAATTCCCGGAAAGGACGATCCCCGATGACGCTGCACACAGGCCGACATACCCTTCAGATTCCAGGCCCCACCAATGTGCCTGACCGCGTGCTGCGCGCCATCGATATGCCCGTCCTGGATCATCGCGGCCCGGAATTCGCGGTGCTGG
Source organism: uncultured Hyphomicrobiales bacterium (assembly GCA_964581435.1). Classification (GTDB taxonomy): domain Bacteria; phylum Pseudomonadota; class Alphaproteobacteria; order Rhizobiales; family Xanthobacteraceae; genus Nitrobacter. The sequence goes on from CAZOOO010000452.1 coordinate 386, forward strand.
GCCATGAGGTGCTGGCTGACATCAAACGGATTTTCCGCACCAAGCAGCCGGTCATCATCTATCCGTCGTCGGGCACCGGCGCCTGGGAAGCCGCGATCGTCAACACGTTGTCGCCGGGCGATAAAGTGCTGATGGCGGAGACCGGCCAGTTCGCGACGCTGTGGCTCGCCATGGCCAACCGGTTCAAGCTCGATGTCGACGTGCTGCCGACCGACTGGAGGCGCGGCGCTCCCCTGGACCAGATCGAGGAGCGGCTCAAGGCCGACCGGGAGCACAAGATCAAGGCCGTGATGATCGTGCATAATGAGACGTCCACGGGCTGCGTCACCCATCCCCTTGAGGTTCGCAAAATCCTCGACCGCGCCAAGCATCCGGCGCTGCTGCTGGTCGACACCATCTCCGGCCTCGGCGCGATGGAATACGAGCACGATGCCTGGGGTATCGACGTGTCGATCTCAGGTTCCCAAAAGGGCATGATGTTGCCGGCGGGTCTCGGTTTCAACGCGGTGTCTGAAAAGGCGCTGGCGGCCTCAAAGGCCAACACCTCGCCGCGTTCTTATTGGGACTGGCACCAGGTGATCGCCAACAACGAGCAGGGCTCGTTTCCCTACACGCCGGCCACCAATCTCCTTTACGGCCTGAAGGTCGCGATCGCCATGATGGAGGAGGAAGGTCTGGAAAACGTATGGGCTCGCCACAAGCGTCACGGCGCTGCGACCCGGGCTGCCGTGAAGGAGTGGGGGCTGGAACTCGTCTGTCAGGATCCGCACGCCTATTCG
>CAZOOO010000453.1:0-1161 GCA_964581435.1 uncultured Hyphomicrobiales bacterium
TCAGCGGGCGGTGCTGAAGGCGAACCACACAGCTATGGCGGCAAGCGCTACCGCCAGCACGCGGCGGATGGTCCTGCGCTTGTCCGGCGTCTGGATCGCGCTTTGCAGCCGCGAGGCCAGCAGCACGATAACGAGATGCACAAGCGTGGCGATGCCGACATAGAGCGCCGACAGCCCCAGCGTTTGCGTCACGATCGATCCCTGGCCGACCTGGACGAAGTCCGGGAGCACCGCGACGTAGAACACCGCCGCCTTCGGATTGAGCAGATTGGTGATCAGGCCGCGACGAAACGCCTGTCCGGGCCGGATATCGGGATCGCCGGCTTTTTCGGGGGTGGTCTCCGCCTCGCTCGCCCACGCCTCCCAGGCGAGCCACAGCAGATAGACAACGCCGCCCCAGCGCAGCACCTCATAGAGCAGCAGCGAATTGTCGATCGCCGCGCTGAGACCGAGCGCCGCCACCAGTCCATAAACGGCGAGTCCGAGCGCGACGCCGCCGACCGCGGCGAGCCCGGCGCGGATGCCTTGCGACAGCGATAGCGCGGCGAGATAGGCCATGTTGGGCCCCGGCGTCATCTCGATGACGAGCGAGGTCAGCGCGAAAGCGGCGATCGAGCCCGAAAAAATGTCGCTCATCGGTCAGGTCGGAGGCATGGTTTTAATGCGCCTCGTCCCAGTTATCGGCGGCGCGGGCGTCGACCTGCAACGGCACCGACAGCAGCACCGCCGGGAACGGCGCGTCCTGCATCACATGCCGCACCACCGGCAGCGTTGCCGTCACTTCGTCGTCGGGCACTTCGAAAATCAGTTCGTCATGGACCTGCAGCAGCATCTTCGCCGACAGCTTCTTTTCGGCGAGCGCGTCGTCCATCCGCGCCATGGCGCGGCGGATGATGTCGGCGGCCGAGCCTTGCAGGCGCGCATTGATCGCGGCGCGTTCGTTGAAGGCGCGGTGCGACGGGTTCGGCGACCTGATGTCGGGGTAGTGGCATTTGCGGCCGAACAGGGTGGTGACATAGCCGTGCTCGCGGCAGAAGTCACGGGTCGCGTCCATATAGGCGCGGATGCCGGGAAAGCGCTCGAAATACTGCTTAATGTAGGCGGCGGCTTCCTCGCGCGGGATGCCGAGCTGGTTGGCGAGGCCGAACGCCGAGATGCCGT
>CAZOOO010000454.1:0-1157 GCA_964581435.1 uncultured Hyphomicrobiales bacterium
GCAGCCACTGGCACCTGAAGCCAGCGCGTCTACCAATTCCGCCACCTGGGCCCGGCCGGGTTAGTAGGCATCGGCCACGCGCTTGTCAAATCCTTGAAGGGCGCTCGACCAATCGGCTGGGCGGTCCGCCGGTTGACGTGCCGCGGAACGGCGGAATATCCATTCTCTTGACCTGATACCAACTCCCCCTTGAGGACCCGCATCATGGCATCGCATTCGGACACGCTCGTCACGGTTTTCGGAGGCTCGGGCTTCCTCGGCCGCTATGTGGTGCGCGCGCTCGCCAAGCGCGACTACCGAATCCGGGTCGGCGTCCGGCGCCCCGAGCTGGCCGGACATTTGCAGCCGCTCGGCAAGGTCGGCCAGATCCATGCCGTGCAGGTCAATCTGCGCCATCCGGCGTCGGTCCGCGCGGCCATGCGGGAGTCCCACGTCGCCGTCAACCTGGTCGGCATCCTGACCAAGAGCGGCCGGCAGACGTTCGACGCCGTGGTGGCCAAAGGCGCCGCCACCGTCGCGGAAACGGCCGCGGCCGCCGGCGCGCGCCTGGTGCACGTTTCGGCAATCGGCGCCGACCCGGCGTCAGCCTCGGCCTACGCCCGCGCCAAGGCGTCCGGAGAAAAGGCGGTCCTGGCTGCGGTGCCGTCCGCGACCATCCTGCGGCCGTCGGTGATGTTCGGTCCCGAGGACCAGTTCGCCAACCGGTTTGCCGCCCTGGCGCTGATGTCGCCCATGCTGCCGCTGATCGGCGGTGGCGCGACCAGGATGCAGCCGGTTTATGTCGGCGACGTCGCGGCCGCCGTGGCCGACGCGGTCGACGGCAGAACCAAAGCGGGCGCCGTCTATGAACTCGGCGGCCCCGAGGTGCTGTCGATGCGCGAGATCATGCAGATCATCCTGCGCGTGATCGAACGCGAGCGGATGCTGGTGCCGCTGCCGTTCGCAATTGCGCGCCTCAAAGCGATGTTCCTGCAGTTCGCGCCGGGGCCTCTGAAACTGACGCCGGACCAGGTCGCGCTGCTCAGGACCGACAACGTCGTTTCCAACACGGCGACGGCCGCGGGCCTGACGCTGCAAGGATTGGGGATCGCGCCTGACTCGATGGAGGCCGTGGTGCCGCAATATCTCTGGCGCTTCCGCAAGGCCGGCCAGTTCGC
>CAZOOO010000455.1:0-1153 GCA_964581435.1 uncultured Hyphomicrobiales bacterium
TACGGCGTCAAATCGCTGGTCGATGCGCTGGCGCACGGGCCCGCGCATGGCGGGGCGGTATGGCTGGCGTTTATCTTTCTCGTGTCGCTGATCGCCGCCGACAACTTCCTCTGGCGCGTGGCGAGTTGGGTCGCGAGCTTCACTTTCGTCGGCGTCACCGGCGACCTGCGCCGCGATATCTTCAAGCACCTGACAGGCCATGCGCCGAGTTATTTCGCCGGACGGATGCCGGGGATGTTGACGAGCCGGATCACGGCGACCTCGAACGCCGTCCATACCGTCGAAAACATGCTCGTCTGGAATGTGCTGCCGCCCTGCATCGCGACTGTGGTTGCCATTGCGCTGATCGGGACGGTCAGTCCTCCGATGGCGGCAGGCTTGGCGCTCGTCGCCGCCGTCATGGTCCTTGTCATGTTCGCAATGGCTGCCGCGGGTAAAAGGCTGCATGACGATTTCGCCGACAAGGCTGCGATGGTCGATGGCGAGATGGTCGATGTCGTCAACAACATGCCGCTGGTCCGGGCCTTCTGCGGGATCGATCATGAACTGGACCGGTTCAATACGACGGTCGGCCGCGAAATGAGCGCGCGCGGACGGAGTCTTCGTTACCTCGAAAAGCTCAGGATCGCCCATGCCGCCGTCACCGTCGTGCTGACCGTTTCGCTGCTGGCGTGGGCCATTATGCTGTGGCAGCGCGGCGGCGTCACCACCGGGGATGTCGTGCTGGTCTGCACGCTCGGCCTGTCGATTCTGCACGCGACCAGGGATCTGGCCGTCGCGCTCGTGGATATCACTCAACACGTTGCGCGGCTGTCGGAAGCCATCGCGACGCTGCTGGTCCCGCACGAGCTGACCGATCATCCGGACGCGAGGCCGTTGCGGAAAAACGGCGCGGCCATCGTCTTCAACAATGTTTCGTTTCGATATCCCGGTAGTCCATCCGTGTTCGAGCGGTTCAACCTCAGGATTCAGCCGGGGCAGCGGGTCGGACTGGTCGGAGAATCCGGCGGCGGCAAGTCGACGCTGTTCGTCCTGTTGCAGCGGTTCTACGATCCGGAGCACGGAAGCGTGACGATCGACAATCAGGACATCTCGCGAGTGACGCAGCACAGCCTGCGCGAGGCCATATCCGTGGTGCCGCAGGACATTTCAC
>CAZOOO010000456.1:0-1152 GCA_964581435.1 uncultured Hyphomicrobiales bacterium
CTCTGGTTCAACATCGGCACGGAGCCGGTTCATGCGGCGATCGTCCTTCCGATCGATCCGCATTTCTGGTGGCGCCACCGCAACGCGGGCCGCTTGGTGCGACGGCTGGAAGGAAACCGCACGGGCCGATGGCCGCGTGAACAGCGCCTGTCTGTCTTCCAAATTCACCGCGCGGCGCTGATGCTGCGCGCCTGGGATGGCATCGAATCCGGTGCGTCGCGCCGCATCGTCGCCGGCACCCTTCTCAACAGGAACGTCGAAGCGCTGCGCGCGATCGACTGGAAGAATGCGCCTGAGCGACGCCAACTCGCGCGCATCCTGAAAGCCTGCCGCGACACGATCGACGGCGGCTATCTACGCTGGCTCGCACCGCCCGACCACTGGTGGGAGGGGGGACATTTCCTTAGCGACCCCCGATTTTTGTCACTCCGCCGGACCGCGGATTCTTCGCCATCGTTGCAACTGACTCGCCGCCGTAACGGCGGTTGCGACGGAGCCCCGCAATGCCGGAGAAGACCGAGAAAACTTGGCCGCGTTTCGTGCGCACGCCCGAGGCCGCGCGCCTTCTCGGTTTGTCGCCGCGCACGCTTGAGAAGCATCGCTGCGACGGGACTGGGCCGGTCTATCACAAGCTCGGCGGTCGCGTGGTCTACACCATTGCCGACCTTGAGGCATGGATCGACGCCTGCGCGCGCCAGTCCACGGCCGAATCCGCCGCCGGCCATCTGGCCGGCGCAGCGCGCTGACCGTCGCCATGTCGGCGCGCCGCCCCTACGACGATCAACAGCTCGAACTGTTCCGGGCGCGTGCCGGCGATATCGCCGCGCGCGACGCGCAAGACCTCATGTCCTGGCCGTTCTTCTCGCTCGCCAAAGTCCGCCGTGTGACGCCGATCGACTTCCGTATGGGCGACGTGTCGATCCGCGTCGAGGCGACCGTGGAGCACGGCATGGCCACGATTTGGGACGCCGACGTTCTCATTTGGGCCGCCAGCCAGATTGTCGACGCTCGCGATCGTGGCCTACGCACATCGCGCCTGATGGCCGCGACGCCGTATGAGATCCTCACCTTTGTCGGTCGCAGCGATTCCGGCCTGAGCTACGACCGCCTGAAGGCGGCGCTCGACCGGCTGCAATCCACCACCGTCGTCAC
>CAZOOO010000457.1:0-1151 GCA_964581435.1 uncultured Hyphomicrobiales bacterium
GCCCGAACCGTTCATCTTCAATCCGCTCCAGCAAATGCCGGGACCAAACAGCTAGAGACAGCCGAAATCTACACCAGGCAGGCTCAGAGGCGGGTCATCGTCGGCAATGCATTTGCACGTCTTGACGAACATCGAAGCCGGAAAAGTGTCTCAGAGAACGGGTCACAAAATGACCATGAGACAAAAACGGGAAAATCCCGAGGAAAATCAAATGGCAAATAGTCGGTTGGTGGGCCCGGAGGGACTCGAACCCCCAACCAGACCGTTATGAGCGGCCGGCTCTAACCATTGAGCTACAGGCCCCGACCGGACGTCGCGTACGCAACCGCCATCGGCGCAGGCATCCCCTTACAATGTCACGTGCCGCGCGGCAATCGGCGGTCAGGACTTGTGCCGGCCGAAGGCTCCGCTTCAGCGGTCGCTGGTGATCGCGAGGCTTCACGGCGCCGGAAGGTCGGTCGGAACCGGACTGCGGCGAAGGGATGTTAACTCTTTTCTAACCATACACCGGGCAAATTTTGCCCAGGGGGAACCGCGCGTCGTCAGCCCACACAGCACGGCCTTCGTGACCGCCAGGGCGGCGCCTCACCTTCGAAAGGGGCGCGCGGAGGAGACGACGAGGATGAGAGGCGTCACGGCGGATCAGGGCGCAAACGCGCCGGGCTCGCGTTTTCCAAGTCTCGGCGAGATCGGGGTCATGCTGAGGCGCGGCGATCTTGCGCTCGCCTTCGGCATCCTTACGATCCTTGTCGTCCTCATCATGCCGCTTCCGGCGGTGATCCTCGACCTGCTTCTGGCGATCTCGATCACGCTGTCGATCCTGATCCTGATGACCGCGCTGTTCATACAGTCGCCGCTGGAATTCTCCGCCTTCCCGACCGTGCTGCTGATTGCGACCATGCTGAGGCTGTCGCTGAATCTCGCCTCGACACGGCTGATCCTGTCGCACGGACATGAAGGCTCGGCCGCCGCCGGTCACGTCATCGAGGCCTTCGGCAACTTCGTGATGAGCGGCAACTTCGTGATCGGCATCATCGTGTTCGCGATCCTGGTGATCGTGAATTTCGTGGTCATCACCAAGGGTTCGGGACGCATCGCCGAGGTGGCGGCGCGCTTCCAGCTCGACTCCATGCCCGGCAAGCAGATGGCGA
>CAZOOO010000458.1:0-1149 GCA_964581435.1 uncultured Hyphomicrobiales bacterium
CGGCGATGCCGCTCATGCCGATGCCGCCGATGCCGACGAAGTGGATGGGGCCGATCTCGCGCGGCAGTCTCATCGTCTGTTCCTCGCCCTCATCGTCCGGGCGGACGATCCAGTATTCCGCGACACCGATTCACAGCGGCCCGCGCGGCGTACTGGATGCCCCGCTTTCGCGGGGCATGACAAGCCCAAATCAGCTAGATTCCAGCCACCCGCATGACCAAATCCGCCAGCCGCTCCGCCGCGTCAAGCCGCCCCACGGTGCGCGCCGCCGTCGCCATCGCCGCGAGCCGCGCCGGATCATCCGCCAGCGCCGACAATTCCGCCGCGAGGCGATCCGGGGTGAAATCAGGCTGCACGATCCGGACCGCGCCGCCGGCGTCGGCCAGCACGCCGGCATTGGCGAACTGGTCCTGATCGATCGCGCCGGGGAGCGGGACAAGGATCGACGGACGGCCAATCGCACCAAGCTCGGCCACGGTGCCCGCCCCCGAGCGGGATATGATGATGTGGCTCGACGCCAGCCGCGCCGGAAGGTCGGCGAAGAAGGGAGCAAGTTCGGCTTCGATCTCCAGCCGGTCATAAATTTCGCGCACCCGCGCCATGTCCTCGTCACGCACCTGCTGGGTCAGAACGAGCCGCCGCAGCAGCGCCGGTTCAAGCCTCTCGATCGCGCCCGGCACGATGTCGCTCATGACGCGCGCGCCCTGGCTGCCGCCGACCACGAGAACGCGCAAGGGGCCGCTCGCGCCCGGTGCGAACGGTACGGCGGCGGCCGCGAGAATCGCCGGCCGCATCGGCGTGCCGGTCGTCGTGGTCTTGCCGATCAGCGACGGTTCCTTGTCGAGTACGCCGGGCAGCGAGGTGGCGATGGCGCTGACGCGCCTGGACAGAAAGCGGTTGGCGCGTCCCATCACCGCGTTGGCGTCGTGAATCAGGGTCGGAATTCCGGCGAGCTTTGCAGCGACCAGCGGCGGCAGGGTCGGATAGCCGCCGAAGCCGATCGCGGCGGCGGGCTTCAGAACGCGCATCAGGTTGAAAGCGACGGCGGTGCCGGCCGCGAGCCTCAGGCCGGTGCGCGCCAGCGCCCACGGCGCGCGGCCGCGCACCGTCTCGCTCGGGACCACGTCGATCATGTTCTCGGAGAACAGC
>CAZOOO010000459.1:0-1133 GCA_964581435.1 uncultured Hyphomicrobiales bacterium
TCTTTTTTTATTCTTTCTTATGCTTTTTGGCTTTTGGGGTTTTTTTTTTAATTTCGATCCCTTTTTTTCATCTTTCGCTATATTTTATTTTAAAATCCAAAACTCCACTAGATTGTTGTTCTGACGCGTTTTCTTCACGCGAACAGTCATCCACTTCGCTCAAAAACGCTATAGATAGAACGAATCCGATGTTTCTGCTCATCACCTATCCCGTCTTCGATCCCGTTGCCATTTCGCTCGGCCCGATCGCGATCCGCTGGTATGCGCTGGCCTATATCGGCGGTATCATGCTCGGCTGGCTTTATGCGCGGGCGTTGCTCAGGAGCGAGAAGCTGTGGGGCGGACCGGCGCCGGTCTCGGCGGTGCAGCTCGATGATTTCATCCTGTGGGTGACGATCGGTATCATCCTCGGCGGCCGCGTCGGCTATGTGCTGTTCTACAATCTCGATTTCTTCATCCGCCATCCCGCCCAGATCTTTCAGCTCTGGAACGGCGGCATGTCGTTTCACGGCGGCTTCATGGGCTGCGTTGCGGCGGTCATCCTGTTCTGCCGCAGGCACGGCCTGCCGATCCTGTCGCTCGGGGATGTCGCCACCGCGGTCGGGCCGATCGGCCTGTTTCTCGGCCGTATCGCCAATTTCATCAACGGCGAATTGTGGGGGCGTTCCGCCGGCCCCGGCCTGCCCTGGGCCATGGTGTTTCCCAACGGCGGCCCGTTGCCGCGTCATCCGAGCCAGCTCTACGAGGCGGCGCTCGAGGGAATCGTGCTGTTCACGATCCTGGCGGTGCTGATTCGCCTCGGCGCGCTGAAGCGGCCGGGCCTGGTTCTTGGCAGCTTCATCACGCTGTACGCGGTGGCGCGGATTGTCGCCGAATTTTTTCGCGAGCCGGATCCGCAGCTCGGATTTCTGTGGGCCGGATTGACCATGGGAATGCTATTGTCGATACCGATGGTTATCGCCGGACTCGCCATTGTCTACGTCGCCTGCTCCCGTGGCTCGCGGGCGTCAGACGCGCAAGCGATCCCGAATCCGGGCGTTTCAACCAAGGCCGATCGTGACTGAATCTTCGCCGCTGCTGGCCGACATCAAGAAGCTGATCAAGACGTCCGGTCCGCTGCCGGTCTGGCGCTA
>CAZOOO010000460.1:0-1114 GCA_964581435.1 uncultured Hyphomicrobiales bacterium
AGATGGTCAGGGACCGGCTCGCGGATTCCCCATTTGCCGCCGAGCCGCGCGCGCGGGTTGTATTGAGCGGCGGCGCGTCGCAGTTGACCGGCGTTCCCGAACTCGCCGGACGCATCCTCGGCCGCCCGGTCCGCATCGGCCGTCCGCTTGGATTCGGCCGCTTGCCCCATGAGGCCAAGAGCGCGTCGTTCTCGGTTCCCACCGGGCTGCTGGTGTATCCGCAATATGCGCATCTGGAGCATGTCGAATCGCGGCGCACGCGGCAGGTCCCGACCGGGACCGACGGCTATTTCGGAAAGGTCGGACGATGGCTCCGGGAGGGCTTCTGATGAATTTTCCGCCAATTTGCAGATTTCCATCAATTCCCGCGGTCGACGACCGCCGGCATAGCGACACCGCGCGTGTAATCGAGAGGCAACCATGACCATCAATCTCAACGTTCCCGACATTCACGAGCTGAAGCCGCGGATCACTGTATTCGGCGTCGGCGGCGCTGGCGGCAACGCGGTCAACAACATGATCACGGCCGGGCTGGTCGGGGTCGATTTCGTGGTTGCCAACACCGACGCGCAGGCGCTGACTATGTCCAAGGCGCAGCGCATCATCCAGATGGGCACGCAGGTCACCCAGGGTCTCGGCGCCGGCTCGCAGCCGGATGTCGGCGCCGCCGCGGCGCAGGAAGTCATCGACGAAATCCGCGATCACCTCTCGGGCGCGAACATGGTGTTCGTCACCGCCGGCATGGGCGGCGGCACCGGCACCGGTGCCGCGCCCGTGATCGCCAAGGCCGCGCGCGAAATGGGGATCCTGACCGTCGGCGTCGTCACCAAGCCGTTCCACTTCGAGGGCCAGCGGCGGATGCGCACCGCCGACTCCGGGATAGGCGAACTGCACAAGGTGGTTGATACGCTGCTGATCATCCCGAACCAGAACCTGTTCCGGGTCGCCAATGAGAAGACCACCTTCGCCGACGCCTTCGCGATGGCCGATCAGGTGCTTTATTCGGGTGTCGCCTGCATCACGGACCTCATGGTGAAGGAAGGCTTGATCAACCTCGATTTCGCCGACGTCCGCGCCGTGATGCGCGAGATGGGCAAGGCGATGATGGGCACCG
>CAZOOO010000461.1:0-1106 GCA_964581435.1 uncultured Hyphomicrobiales bacterium
CAGATGAACATGCTGCCGCGCCTGAGGCCGCGCACGTTCTACGATCTCGTCATCGAGGTCGCCATCGTCCGCCCCGGTCCGATCCAGGGCGACATGGTGCATCCCTATCTGAAGCGGCGGGCCATGAACCCGGAGGATATCGACTATCCCTATCCAAAGAACGGCGACAGAAACGAATTGCGCAACGTCCTGGAGCGCACGCTGGGCGTGCCGCTGTTTCAGGAACAGGCGATGCGCATCGCCATTGTCGCCGCGAAGTTTACTTCGGAAGAAGCCAATGGCCTGCGCCGCGCCATGGCGACATTCCGTCATGTCGGCACCATCGGAAAATTCGAAGCCAGGATGGTCGGCAACATGATCGCGCGCGGCTATGATCCGGTGTTCGCGAAAAGCTGTTTCGAGCAGATCAAGGGATTCGGCTCCTATGGGTTTCCCGAAAGCCACGCGGCGAGCTTCGCCCAGCTTGTCTACGTATCCGCCTGGCTGAAGTGTTTCCATCCGGACGCATTCTGCTGCGGTCTTTTGAATTCGCAGCCGATGGGGTTTTACGCGCCGGCGCAGATCGCCGGCGATGCCCGCAGGAACGGCGTCGAGGTGCGGCCGGTCGATGTCTCGTTCAGCCATTCGCAGAACACGCTGGAAGAGCGCACAGGCAGGTATTGCGCCGTGCGTCTCGGCTTTCGCCAGATCGACGGATTCAAATGGACCGATCCGGATGCAACCAGATCAACGACCTCGTCATGCCCGGCCTTGTGCCGGGCATCCACGTCTTTAGAGAGTGACGAATGCAAAGACGTGGATGGCCGGGACATAGGCGAAAGAAGCGACGCCGTTCTTCGAACGGCTATAGGCGAGCGCAGCGACGCCGTTCTTCGAACGGCGATGCCCGGCCATGACGAGATCACCTGCTCCGACTGGGGCGAGCGGATCGTGGCCGCGCGTCAACGCGGGCCCTTCGCCTCCGTTGAAGACTTTGCCCGCGCCACGAAACTGCCGAAGCGCGCGCTGATCCTGCTGGCCGATGCCGATGCCTTTCGCTCGCTCGGGCTCGACCGCCGCGCGGCGCTGTGGGCGGTGCGCCGCCTGCCGGATGACGTGCCGCTGCC
>CAZOOO010000462.1:0-1106 GCA_964581435.1 uncultured Hyphomicrobiales bacterium
CGCCGGTCGGCTTGACCTCGTGCCAGGTGGCGATGCCCATCTCGTCGAGCGAGGGCTTGTGGACTTTCGAGGACGATGAGCCACCCTTGCCGAACTTGCCCGACGCCCTGCCTTGCGCCGCTTTATCCAGACGCGCCGGAAGGTTCGCGGCGTCGCCATACTTTTTGTTGCCGGCATAGCTGCCGGCCTTCGCCGCGACGCCGCGCTGCTTGATGGTGGGATCGTCGACGACCGCAAGCTCGGTGGCGCGTAGCCGCTTGACCTCGTCGCGCAGCCGTGCGGCTTCCTCGAAATTCAGGTCGGCGGCGGCTTCGCGCATCCGCGTTTCCAGATCGGAAAGAACCGCCTCGAAGTTGTGGCCGATCGCGATCGCGTCGTCGGCCATACCGCCGTCGCCGATCTCAACCAGCACATGGTCGCGCTCGTAGACGCTGTTGAGGATGTCGCCGATGGACTTCTTGATGCTCTCCGGCGTGATGCCGTTGGCGGTGTTGTACTCCACCTGCTTCTCGCGGCGGCGGTCAGTCTCGGCGATGGCGCGCTGCATCGATCCGGTGACCTGATCGGCGTAGAGGATCACCCGGCCGTCGACGTTGCGCGCGGCGCGGCCGATGGTCTGGATCAGCGAGGTCTCGCTGCGCAGGAATCCCTCCTTGTCGGCGTCGAGGATGGCGACCAGCGCGCATTCCGGAATATCGAGACCCTCGCGCAGCAGGTTGATGCCGACCAGCGCGTCGAAAGCGCCGAGCCTGAGATCGCGGATGATCTCGATGCGCTCGATGGTGTCGATGTCCGAGTGCATGTAGCGGACGCGGATGCCTTGTTCGTGCAGGTATTCGGTGAGGTCCTCCGCCATGCGCTTGGTCAGCACCGTGACGAGCGAGCGATAGCCTTTGGCCGCGGTAGCGCGCACTTCGCCGACGAGGTCGTCGACTTGGGTGCGCGCGGGGCGGATGTCGACCGGCGGGTCGATCAGGCCGGTCGGGCGGATCACCTGCTCGACGAACACGCCGCCGCTTTCGTTCAGCTCCCACGCGCCGGGTGTGGCCGAGACCGCGACCGTCTGCGGCCGCATCATGTCCCATTCCTCGAAGCGCAGCGGCCGG
>CAZOOO010000463.1:0-1097 GCA_964581435.1 uncultured Hyphomicrobiales bacterium
GACTCGACAAGCTCCACGCCGCCTCGCTCACCGGCGGCCGGCCCGGCGTGCTGCACGGCAACCGCACCTATCTCTTGATGAACGGCGACGGCCAGATCCAGGACGCGCATTCGATTTCCGCCGGGCTGGATTATCCCGGCATCGGTCCGGAGCATTCATGGCTGCACGAGACCGGCCGCGTCACCTATCTCTCCGCGACCGACGAGGAAGCGCTTGGCGCGTTTCAACTGCTGTCGCGGCTGGAAGGCATCATCCCGGCGCTGGAATCGGCGCATGCGATCGCGCGCGTCATCGAACTCGCGCCTCGGCGGCCGAAGGATCACCTGATGGTGGTCAACCTCTCGGGCCGCGGCGACAAGGACGTGCCGCAGGTCGGCGAAATTTTGAAGGGCAGGAAAAGGTGACCACCCGTATCGACACGCGCTTTGCCGAATTGCGGAAGCAGGGCCGCTCGGCCTTCGTCACCTTCCTGATGGCGGGTGATCCGGACCCCGCGACTTCGCTTGCCATCATCAAGGCGCTGCCGAAAGCCGGCGCGGATATCATTGAAATCGGAATGCCGTTCACCGATCCGATGGCGGATGGTCCGGCGGTCCAGGCCGCCGGGCGGCGCGCGCTCAATGCGGGCATGACCCTGACCGGGACGCTCCAGATGATCCGCGACTTCCGGAAAGACGACGGTTCGACGCCGGTGGTGCTGATGGGCTACTATAATCCGATCTACATCTACGGCGTCGAGAAATTTCTCTCTGACGCGAAGGCCGCCGGCGTCGACGGCCTGATCGTCGTCGATCTGCCGCCGGAGGAAGATTCGGAGCTGTGCATCCCGGCGATGAAGGCCGGGTTGAATTTCATTCGCCTGGCGACGCCGACGACCGACGACAAGCGGCTGCCGGCGGTGCTCGCGAATACGTCGGGCTTCGTCTACTACGTTTCGATCACCGGGATCACCGGCAGCGCGGCGGCCGATTCGACGGCAGTCGGCGAGGCGGTCGGGCGCATCAAGCGCCACACGAGCCTGCCGGTCTGCGTCGGCTTCGGGATCCGCACTCCGGATGCGGCGCGCGGCATCGCCGAGCGCTCGGACGGCGCGGTGG
>CAZOOO010000464.1:0-1072 GCA_964581435.1 uncultured Hyphomicrobiales bacterium
CCATCCAAAGTGTGAATCACACTTCACACTCATTGTGAATCCCCACGCGCCTTAGCTAGACTAGCTTTTTGATTTGACGCGTTTTCTTGACGCGAACCGGTGCTTATCCGCAGGTCAAGCTCAAAGACATGCCTTGCTCGAAAACCCTGGAGTGCGGAACCGATCCAACGCTGGGACGCCGATGGTTTATCAGCAGCCTTCTTCGGTATGAGGCCGCCGCTTGTCCCTGATTACAAATAAGATGCTTGGAAGCTGATCAAGGCTCGAGACATCATGGCTCGGACTTTCGGCTTGCCGACGACTTGCCGAGAAAGGCGGCGTAGTCTCCTTCTCGACACCGGATGTCGACGATAACGTAAGCTGCGATCGAGTTTTCCGAGGGAAGTTTTGTCAGACCGTCCGTACAAAGCCCGATCTGCTCATTTTTTCGAAAACCAGCAGAATGCGCGGGCCACAGGCGGTCGAACAACCCTCGTTCTTCGAACCCGCCTATCCCCGCGCATGTTGCAGGCGCACGGATCATCCGTGCAGAATCGACAACCGCACTAGTCCTTCTGCAGGGTATGCGTGAAGTACCATAGCGTGCCGTTGAGTACCATCGCCCCGAAAATATTGCCGATGGTGACCGGAATTTGATTCCACACCCACCACTCGTAAATGGACACGTTGGCGCCGGAGAGAATTGCGGTCGGGAAGAGCCACATATTGACCACGGTGTGCTCGAAGCCCAGTGCAAAGAACATCCCGATCGGGATCCACATGAGTACGACCCGGCCCACAGTGCTGCGGGTCGCTTTGGACATCACGGATCCGAGGCTCACCAGCCAGTTACACAGGACACCCTTGCCGATCGCGGCGCACCAGCCAATGACGCCGTAATGGATATAGCTCACCTTGGCCTCGGCGGTCTTGGCGATGACTTTGAGCATGCTGTCAGGCTCGATGGATCCGCCCTTGGTCAATGAGAACCACAGCAGCCAGCCGAAGAAAATGCCTCCGAGCAGGTTGCCGCCGAGGGTCCAGAACCAGTTGCGAATGAGCTGGAATGGCGTGACCGTCCCGGCGTACATGC
>CAZOOO010000465.1:0-1069 GCA_964581435.1 uncultured Hyphomicrobiales bacterium
GCCGAGGTGGCGGCGCGCTTCCAGCTCGACTCCATGCCCGGCAAGCAGATGGCGATCGACGCCGACCTCTCCGCCGGCCTCATCGACGAGAAAACCGCCAAGGAACGCCGCAAGGCGCTCGAGGACGAAAGCGGCTTCTTCGGCGCCATGGACGGCGCCTCGAAATTCGTGCGCGGAGACGCCGTCGCCGGCTTGCTCGTCGTTTTCATCAACATCATCGGCGGCATGATCATCGGCATCGCGCAGCAGGACCTGAGTTTCGCCGATGCGGCGCACAGCTACACGATTCTCACTGTCGGCGACGGACTGGTGACGCAAATTCCCGCGCTGATCGTCTCGACCGCGGCCGGCCTTCTGGTTTCGAAGGCCGCCGTCACGGGCGCCGCCGACAAGGCCCTCATGAAACAGCTTTCCGGCTATCCGCAGGCGCTCGGCATGTCGGCCGGGGTGATGCTGGTGCTGGGACTGCTGCCCGGCATTCCGATGCTGCCGTTCGTCGCGCTCGGCGGCGGCGCGGCGGCGCTGGCCTGGAGTTCGCGAAAACGCCAAAGCGCCGCGGCCGCCGAAGCCGTGGCTGCCGCAGCCTCCGAGGTCGCGGGGACCACAGCCGCCAATGTGGAGGAGCCGATATCGGCGGCGCTCAGAATCGACGATCTGAAGATCGAATTGGGCTACGCGCTGCTGCCGCTGGTCAATGGGCCGGACGGCCAGGATCGCCTCACCGAGCAGATCAAGGCGCTCCGCCGTTCGCTCGCGATCGAGATGGGATTCGTGATGCCGGCGGTGCGGATCCTCGACAACGTGCAACTCGAGGCCAACACCTACATCATCAAGATCAAGGAGGTCGACGCCGGCTCGGGCCGCATCTGGCCGAACCAGTACATGGTGATGGATCCTGCCGGCGGCCAGGTGGGGGTCCCCGGCATTCACACCACAGAGCCGACCTTCGGACTGCCGGCGACGTGGGTCGATGCCTCGCTGAAGGAAGAAGCCTCGCTGAAGGGCTATACCGTGGTCGATTCCGCGACCGTGGTTTCGACCCACCTCACCGAACTGCTCAAGACCAACA
>CAZOOO010000466.1:0-1054 GCA_964581435.1 uncultured Hyphomicrobiales bacterium
TCGCCAAGTACTGCGACGAGTGGATTCCGATCCAGGCGGGCCAGGACACGGCGCTGTGGATGGCGGCCAACCATGTCATCCTCAAGGAATACTACATCGACCGCCAGGTCCCGTATTTCATCGACTATGTGAAGCGCTATACCGACCTTCCGTTCCTTGTGGAGCTTGAGCCCAACGGCAACACCTACAAGACGGGGCGCTTGCTGCGATGCAATCGCGTCGCGCGTTATAAGGACGTCGAGAACGGCGAATGGAAGATGCTGGTGCTCGACTCCGGCACCGGCGAGCCGCGTGCGTTCAAGGGCCAGGTCGGCGATCGCTGGGGATCCACGCACGGCAAGTGGAATCTGTCCGCGGAAGATACGCTGGACAACAGCCCGATCGATCCGGTGCTGAGCTTCATCGACCAGTCCGACGGTGTGGTGCAGGTCGGGTTCGATGACTTCGTGAACGGCAGCGTCGTCTCGCGCGGCGTTCCGGTGAAGCGGATCGCGACCGACAAGGGCGAGGTGCTGGTTGCGACCGGCTTCGACATCATGATGTCCCAGTTCGGTCACAGCCGCGGCCTCGAAGGCTCGTTCGCGACCAGCTATGACGACGAAGACGCGCCGTACACGCCGGCGTGGCAGGAGCGTCACACCGGCATCGGCCGCGAGACCGCGATCAGGTTCGCGCGTGAGTTCGCGACCAACGCGGAGCTCACCAACGGCAAGTCCATGGTGATCGTGGGCGCCAGCGCCAACCACTGGTACTACAACAACCTGTGCTACCGGTCGGCGACGGTCGCCCTGATCCTGTGCGGCTGCTGCGGCGTCAACGGCGGCGGCATCAACCACTACGTCGGACAGGAGAAACTCGCGCCGGTTGCGCCGTGGTCCACGGTTGCGATGGCGCTCGACTGGAGCAAGCCCCCGCGTGTGGTGCAGTCGTCGACCTGGCACTATGCCCATAGCTGTCAGTGGCGCTATGAGCAGGAGTTTACCGAGTACGGCCTGACAGCGCCGAATCCGCGCTGGGCCAAGGGTCACGCGATCGACCTCGAGGCGAAGTCGGT
>CAZOOO010000467.1:0-1035 GCA_964581435.1 uncultured Hyphomicrobiales bacterium
CCCCTTGTCCTGCCTGTCGGTGCGGCTGCGCGGCGTCAATTCCTCCCCCGCGACGCTGGAGGCGCTGATGCGCACCTTCGTCGAATGCCGCATCAAGCCGTACTACCTGCATCACGGCGATCTCGCGCCGGGCACGGCGCATCTGCGGACAACGCTGGAGCAGGGTCAGGCCCTGATGCGCGCATTGCGCGGCCGCGTGTCCGGATTGTGCCAGCCGGATTACGTTCTCGATATTCCGGGCGGGTACGGCAAATCGCCGGTAGGGCCGGACTATGTGTCACCCTCAGATTTAATCTCCGGAGAAGGTGAACATCGGCGGGAATTGCGTTATCGTATTGCCGACTATTGTGGTGGCGTTCATCTTTATCCGCCGGTGTAGGAATTCATCTGTTCGACTGGCTCAGGCACAGCTCCATCGCGGAACGCTTGCGCGCTCCCAGCCGTTTTGACTGGCCATCCCGGACGTTGGAGGCAACGAAATGAACAAGATCATCGCGTTGGCGTTTTTTTTGGCCTTGGGCGGTGCGTCCGCGGCGCTTGCACAGTATGAAGCCAGGGACGGATTTTCCGGTCTGACCCCTGACAAATCCTCGCGTTTCAACGCACCGATCGGTCACCGCCAGCCGCGCCCGAGCGACATACCCGCGGAAAGCAAGAATGCGAATGATCGGGGGGAGGTCGATCCGGCGGACGCAGCTCTCAATCGCAAGATCAAGAGCATCTGCCGCGGCTGCTAACGCTCCTGGGGCTGGATTTCATAACGGATCGGCTTGCGGATCGACGCCTTCACCGGAAGCGCATACCCCAAAGCAATCAGAGGCTCTTGATCGAGGCCATGCCTCGATCAACGTGCCCTCCCGATTCAATCGTCGAGAACGGCTCTAGAGCCTTTCCGCTTCTGATTGAATCAGAAGCGGGGCTCTATGGTTTTGTTTTGACGCGCTTTCTTCACGCGAACCGGTATCCGCTTCGCTCGAAAACGCTCTAGTGGAGTGGATTTGACATTCGCTACCCAGTTTGCATCGAACGCGAGAA
>CAZOOO010000468.1:0-1007 GCA_964581435.1 uncultured Hyphomicrobiales bacterium
TAACCGAAGAAGTCCGGCGTACACACCGCCCCATACGCTCGCGCGACTGCTTGGGTCTCATCGTGCAGATAGGGAAATGGGAAACCATGAGCTTCGGCGAAATGCTTCATATTCTCAAATGAATCTTCAGGATAGCCCGCCGCATCGTTTGAGCAGATCGCCACAAAGCCAATGCCTTCCGACATCAGCACCCGCGCGTCGGCAACCATGCGGTCGATTATCGCTTTGACATAGGGGCAATGATTGCAGATGAAGACGACGACGGTGCCCTTTCCGCCGGCAAGGTCGTCCAGTCGGTAAGTCTTGCCGTCGGTCGCCGGAAGCCGAAACTCCGGCGCCGGCGTATCGAAAGTAACCTGGTCGGCTGTCATCGCCATGTCGCGTCTCCTTTGTCGCCACGATAGAAATTGTGATCGGTTTCGAAGTGACCCTTCGGCTCAAACGGTGAACTCCTTCGTCCTTTCTTGTAGATCGCGGCAGTTCCAATCAAACCATCAAATTGTCACGCTTGACGCCGTACTATCTATCGTAATGAAGCGGTCGATGGGCAAGCGTCGAAATGGCCAACCGTGAACATTGCGGCCCTCGGCCACTGTGTTTACTTCTGCGGCGGACGGTTCAAGGCGTACTGGATTTTACGAGCATCGCGCCGATTTTGGGAAGGTAACCTCTGCGCCAGATCGCCAGGATGAGGGCGTCGGTGACAAGCTGCGCCGTCATCTCCGCCTTCGTCGCCCAGCCGACGACGCGCCTGGAGAACAGGTCGACGACGGCCGCAACGTAGGGCCAACCTTCGGCGGTCCAGATATAAGTGAAGTCGGCGATCCACTCCTGGTTCGGGGCCGAGGCCTCGAAGGCGCGGTCGAGGATATTGCCCGATACTACGGCTCGCTCGCCGGGTCCTTTGGCAGTCTACGACAGCGCGGCCTGCCACGTAGCCCGTTCTGACGCATGAACTTCCTTCTCTGCATTCCAACTCTCCAGTTCCGTTAAACACCTTATCTCGG